>JAHBYK010000002.1 GCA_019635965.1 Parvibaculum sp.
TTGAGGTCGAGCGGCCGAGAAAGGTCAGTGTTCAACGGTTTTTGCGGGAGCGCAAGCAAACCCGGACTATCCCCCGTCCAGCGCGTCAAAAATATTAAACGGCGGAATGCGGCATTTTGCAGGCGATGCAACATGACAAATTTTTCATGTGCGCCGCAAAAGATGCAGGCGGGCTGGCGCGAATCCGGGCAGGTTGACCAAAGGCGATGCAGTGTGCGGTCCGTCCGCATCCCGCGCCGCGAAAATCCGCCGCCGCCGAAAGGGCGGTTGTCTTTCGCGCCCCGCTGGCCGACATTGCCGTCAGGCGGCGCCGTCCCGGCGCGCCGGCCGGTCCCGGGCTTTCATGACAATCACATCGCAAACCGATTTCGAGGAACTTCGCGCCATCGGCCGCATCGTCGCGCAGGTGCTGGCCGCGATGGGTGCGGCGATCGAGCCCGGCATGACGACGCGCGAGCTCGACGATCTCGGACGCAGGCTCCTCGAGCGCGAAGGGGCGCGGTCCGCGCCCGAACTCGCCTACCGTTTTCCGGGGGCCACCTGCATCAGCATCAATGAGGAGATCGCGCATGGCATTCCCGGCGATCGCGTCATCCGCGCCGGCGATCTCGTCAACATAGATGTCTCGGCGGAGAAGAACGGCTATTTCGGCGATACCGGCGCGAGCTTTCCCGTGCCGCCGGTGAAATCGCATGTCGAACGTCTCTGCCGCGATGGCAAGCGCGCCATGTGGGAAGGCATCCGCGCGGTGAGGCCGGGCGGGCGGCTCAATGCGATCGGCGAGAGGATCGAGCGTTTCGCGCGGAAGGGCGGCTACACGCTGATCCGCAATCTTGCGAGCCACGGCGTCGGCGGCTCATTGCACGAAGAACCCGAAGGCATTTCCACCTGGGCGGACCCCTCCGACCGGCGCATCATTGGCGAAGGTCTCGTCTTCACCATCGAGCCCTTCCTTTCGATGGGCGGCGAGATGGCGGCGGAAGCGGGCGATGGCTGGACGCTGCTCGCCGATCCCGTTGCCCCCACCGTGCAATATGAACATTCCCTCGTCGCCACGAAAAACGGCCCGGTGATCCTCACCCTGCCGTGATTGATCTCCCCCGCCCCTCAGGGGAGAGGGAAGGGTAAGGGGCGCAGCCTTTTTGCTTTCAGTCCATCCGCGCTCCCCGTGAGGGAGGGTCAAAATTCACCCCGTGAATTCTGGGGAGGGGGAAGCGCGGAAGGTAGAACCGTCGCCCCGGCAAAAGTCAGCGCCCGGCTTTCCTGTTATTTCCGTATACGGAGCATGATCGGCGCTTCCGCAGGGCCGTCATTGCGCCGTTCCGCACCGGCTTCCTTCCAGCGCCTCAAGCCTGTCCACCAGCCCCTCGAAGCGGGCGGGCGGCACGGCATAGAACTCGACCCGGTTGCGCGACAGCACGGCAAGCGTGTCGCCCATCGCTTCTTTCATGTGGGCGGCGGGGTTCTTGCGGAAATCGGTCACGGAAATGGTGCGCCGCGCGCGCAGGCGCGAGATGCGGGAATGGGTCATGGGCGGTCTCCGCGAAAAGGGCAGGGGCGGCAGACGGCGCATGTGCATCAGGCCCGGTCTGCGCCTTGCCCCGCACATTCCCCGTCTCCTATGCCGCCATTCTCGCCGCCTCTCGCGGGGGCGGGGACAAGTCGGGTCAGGGCCCTTCCGGCGCTCCGTGACAGATCAATGACATTCCGGTGACAGGCATGGCGCCAGTGGCGCCTCACCCCCGCGGCCCCTTGACTTCCGCCTTCATTGTTTTAAGTAATAATAAGTCGCAAAAGCGGCTTTGAGAGGACCGGCATCATGCGGGACATATTGAAGACCCTGAGCTATGGCACGCTCCACTTCACGGTGGGGTTCGGCGTCACCTATGCGCTGACAGGCGAGGTGGCGATCGCGGCGGGCGTCGCGCTGATCGAGCCTGCCGTCAACACGGTCGTCTTCTATTTCCACGAGAAGGCCTGGGCGCGCTGGCCTGCCAGGATCATGAAACCTCTAGATTTTCGCGGCCCGGCGCATAGCGCCTGAGTTTCAGCCCCAGGCCCAGACCGGCTGTTCGAGGCCGGAGACGCGGGTCTCGCGCGCCCTGAGGCCCACTTCCGCGAACTGGTAGAGGAGGGCGGCTGTCGGCGCGTGGATGTGATCCTCGCCGATCAGCAGCCGGATCACGGGCCGCTCGCTTTCGGGGATGGTCAGGAAGACGGGCGAGTCGGGCCGCACCAGCTCCTTCAGCGCAATCTTGTGGATTGAGGCGACTTCGGCCTCGTTCGGCTGCATCGGCGCAAGGTCCGCCGCCCAGACCACCACCGGGGTGATGAGATAGCCTGACCGCGTCGGATAATCGTCAAGGATACCAAGCACTTGCGAAGGATGGAGGTCGAGCGCCACTTCCTCGGAGAGTTCGCGCAAGGCGGCTTCGACCGGCGTTTCGCCCTTGTCGATGCGTCCGCCCGGCAGCGCCCATTGGCCGGCATGGGCATTGAGCTTCGGCGCGCGCCGCGTCAGCAGGAAGGCTGCTTCCGTTTCGTCCGGTACAAGTGTGATGGCGACGGCTGCATGTTTCAGTCCGTCTGCATCCCTTGCCTCGCGCGGGAAACGCGCCAGCCTCTCGCTGACGGTGCCGCGCAGCCTGTCGTCGAAAATGAAAGCCATTGCCGCGCCCTGTTATCCGCCTGTCTTAGCACGGCGGGCCACGCCATTCGCCTGTTTAAGATAAGCTACGGCGCCATAAGTTTCGTTGATTCCGGCATTTGCAATGCGGGGAGTGCGGCGGCGTAGGCGTTTAATATCCTGAACATGTAGCCCCGATTGGCCCCATGCCCTGCCTTGGAGGGGGCGGCCGCGCGCGCTACACTTTTCGGGAAGTCTCACCCCCAGACGAGGCAGTCCCATGCGCATCGGCGTCCCCAAGGAAATCAAGGTCCATGAATATCGCGTCGGCATGACGCCGTCCGCCGTGCGCGAAGCGGTGCATCACGGACATGAGGTCACGGTGCAGAAGGGCGCGGGCTTCGCCATCGGCCTGCTCGACGAACAATATGTCGCCGCCGGCGCGAAGATCGTGGACACGGCGGAAGAAATCTTCGCCTCGGCCGACATGATCGTGAAGGTGAAGGAGCCGCAGCCTTCCGAATGGAAGCAGCTCCGCGAGGGCCAGATTCTCTTCACCTATCTGCATCTCGCGCCCGATCCCGAGCAGGCGCGCGGCCTCATGGAGTCGGGCTGCATCGCCATTGCCTATGAAACGGTGACGGATGCGCGCGGCGGTCTGCCCCTGCTCGCGCCCATGTCGGAAGTCGCCGGCCGCATGTCCATTCAGGCGGGCGCGCATTGCCTCGAGATCGCGCAGGGCGGGCGCGGCATGTTGCTCGGCGGCGTGCCGGGCGTTCCCGCCGCCAAGGTCGTCATTCTGGGCGGCGGCGTGTCGGGCACCAATGCCGCGCGCATGGCAATGGGGCTTGAGGCCCATGTCACCGTGATCGACCTCAACCTGCACCGGCTCTATGAGCTCGACCTTCAGTTCGGGCCGAGCCTCAACACCATCTATTCGACGGTCGATGCGATCGAGGAAAGCGTGCTCGGTGCCGATCTGGTCATTGGCGCCGTGCTGGTGCCGGGGGCGGCCGCGCCCAAGCTCGTGTCGGAAGACATGGTGAAAAAGATGAAGAAGGGCTCGGTGCTCGTCGATATCGCGATCGACCAGGGCGGCTGTTTTGCGACTTCCCATCCGACCACCCATGCCGAGCCCACCTTCATCAAGCATGAGGTGGTGCATTACTGCGTTGCCAACATGCCGGGCGCGGTGGCGCGGACCTCCACCTTTGCCCTCAACAACGCAACGCTCCCCTTCACGCTGGCACTGGCCGACAAGGGCTACAAGGAAGCCCTTGCGGGCAATCCGCATCTGCTCGCGGGCCTCAATGTCCATAGGGGCGACATCACCTACAAGGCCGTTTCCGAGGCTCTTGGCGTGCCCTTCAAGGATGCGAAGAGCGTCATTGGCGCCTGAACAAGGTGTTGATATTGCGGGGTTATTTTTGCGGTTTCCGGCGGCGTGTCCCAGTGTGAGGCAGCCTTAAACGGGAATTAACCATATCGCGCGAGTCTTGTTTCAGCCGCTCTGGGGGAGCGGGGAGGAACAAGAGGGCTTGCCATGTTCGAAAAGGCTCAGCGCGACCGCTTCTGGCTGGTCCTTGGCGCAATCCTGATCGGGCTTTTCGTGATCCAGAAGGAACGGGGGCTGGTCGATCCCGCGCCCCGCGTCGCGCAGGAAACCCGCCAGTATGATCGCCGCGGCATGGACCGCCTCGTCGAGCAGACCATCGAAATTCCCTACCGGGAGCCGGCCCGGAGCCGTCCGCCGGTCCAATATGCAAGCTGGGGGCACGATCCCCATGCAGGGCTCGTCACAGGCTCCATATCGAACACATGGACCGTTGCGCCGCGCCCGCTTGCCCGTCCTGCCCGTGGCGAGACGCCCGTCCAGGTCGCTTCCCTTGGCGCGCCTGCCGCTTCCGGCGGCCGCTACTATGCCCAGGTCGGCTCCTATGACCGGATCGACCGGGCGAGCCGGCGCTATTTCGATATTCTCGGCCGCGAGCCCGATCTTCAGGGCGAGGAGCGCGTGTCCATCGACACGGTGCGGATTTCGGGCGAGGAGGTTCACAGGGTGCGGATGGGGCCCTTCGCCAATGAGCGGGCGGCCCGCGCGGCCTGCGCCAGGGCCCAGGTATCCGCCGATGAATGTGCGGTGATCCACCTCAATTGACGGGTCCATATGGACTTTTCGTCCGGTTTCACTGTATAAGGCCCGCCAAAGGCCGTCCGGCTTCAGCCGGTCACGGCCATTATCTTGTTTTCAAAGCCTTTTTCGCGAGGGCAGGCGTTCGCCTCAGGCGGACCGCTCGCGGAGCAATCGGAGCGAAGCCCATGGCCGTCCCCAAGAGGAAAACCACCCCGTCGAAGCGCGGCATGCGCCGTTCGGCCGATGCGCTGTCGCAGCCGGCCTATGTCGAGAGCCCGGATTCGGGCGAGCTTCACCGTCCCCATCATGTGGACCTGAAGAGCGGCATGTATCGCGGCAAGCAGATCCTGAAGCCGAAGGGCGAATAAGCCTTTCCGCATCGGACCGGAATTGTGAGACGCCGTTCCTCCGGGAGCGGCGTTTTCTTATGCCGTGAGGCCGGCCAGCGCGCGGGCACCGGTCAGGCGTGTGGTTTCCGTCACCTGTTCCTTCCAGTCGTCGGCATCGACATAGAAGGCATCGCGGATCAGCTTGCCGATTTCCGCCGCCTTCGGGTTGTTGCGGCCGCCATTCTGGTGAAGCCAGTTGTCCGATTGCAGCGCCACGGTCACTTCGGCAATCGGCACGGTGCCGAATTCGAGGCCGCAGGCCGTGACTTCGCGGCCTTTCAGCTCTTCGGCGAAGCAGACCGGGATCGAGCCCGGCACGTCCGATGAAATCGAGCCGCCGCCGACCGTCGAGCGTACCGACGATCCCCACCATGCGGTCATGCGTTTGTAGGCGGCGCTCGATTCCGGCTCGGTGCAGATGATTTCCGCCGCGCCGCGTGCGCCGAGGCCTGAATGAATGTCGACGAAGGCGATGCGCTCGGCCGCCGCCATTTCGGCGCGGATGATGGCGCGCAAGGTACGGTTCGACCAGACGGGTGCGCGGCCGCCGAACTGCACGCCCTGCGGATGGGTGTATTGCCCGGCGCTCAGCGCATGCTGCATGGCGCGGGGGCCGTGGGCCGCCGCATAGGCCTTCATCCGTGCACGGCATTCCGCCATGGTTTCGGGCGACAGGTCCGGCGGGTTGATGGCGTCCGCCAGTTCCTCATAGCCCGGATTTTCCGGGTGCGGCATCGTGTGGTCGACGAAGTTCCGGTTGAGATCGACATTGTCCTCGTTGACGCGCCGGTCCCAGGCAAAGCCGTAAGGATTGATGGCGTGAACGAAAAGGATCGCGGTGTCGTCCGGCAGGCTGGCCGCGAAGCCTTCCGTGATGAGCGCGGTCTGAACGCCCGATCCGCAATAGCCCTCGACGCCATGCGTGCCGGAGCCGATTCCCAGCACATGCCGGGCATTCTCCGGTCCGAAGCGGGCAATATCGGTCGCAAGCTCCTCGCCGCCCGGCCCCTTCAAGGGGTGCAGATGGTGCCGGATCGCAGCCCCCGCCGACCTGGCGGCAGCCAGAAATTTCCCCCTGGCCTCGCCATATGATCCGGAAAAATGCCGAGCCGCGCCCTTCATGTCCTGCCTGCCGAATCCTGCATTAACCGTCATCGAAAGATGATGCTTTGCCCTTGCCGGGAAGAGTTATGGTACCGGAAATTGTGCTAGTGTGGCACAGGTGAGGCCGGTTCACGGGGGCAATAAGGGGAATTTGCCATGTTTCGCACTCTGCCAATGATGGCGCTTGTCATCATCGCCTACAACATCATCGTCTATCTGACCGGCCTGTCCATGGACACGCAGGTCACCACCGTCACGCTCATTTCCGGCGCTGTCTGGTCGATCGATGTCGGTGACATCATTGTCTTCAGCGGATTGGTGCTGCTCTTCCTGGAGTTGATCAGCTCGACGCAGACCAATGCCTCCACCATCATCAATCACGCGCTGTCGATGCTCGTGCTTCTCGTGGCGCTGGTGGAATTCATCGTGCTGCCGGAATTCGGCAACTCGACCTTCTTCGCGCTTGTCATGCTTGCACTTTTCGACGTTGTGGCAGGCTTCACCGTGACGATTACAGCAGCCCGGCGCGACTTCACCGTCGGCGAGTAATCAATTCCCGGATGCCGCGGCATCGAGCAGCAGCTCATATGCCGCGGCAAGCCGCGCTGTCATTGGATGTGCAGAAATTTCCTGTCCATCGATGCGCGACACGGGAACGAGTCCCATCAGACTGTTCGTGATAAAAACGCCAGTGGCGCATAAGAGCCGCTGAGGTGCGATATCATCATCGCGCGCCTCGATGCCGATGCTGGACGTCAGTTCAAGCAGCACCGCACGCGTGATCCCTGGAAGGATTCCGCTCCGGTCCCCAGGCGTGAGCAGCAGATCGCCATCCCACAGGAATATGTTTGCGGCGCTGCTGCAGGCGACCAGACCGTTTGTATCGAGGATAAGCGCATCGTCTGCGCCTTTCTTGCGGGCTTCTTCCTTTGCCAGAACATTCTCGAGATAGGGTAGCGCCTTCAGACGGGCAGATGGCGACCACGGGTTTCTCCGCGGCGAAACGGTTGCAAGCGATACGTGATCGGGCGGCTGGCCTCCGGCCGCGGCGCTTATCAGCACCGTCGGCTTCGGGTCAGGCGGGAGCGCAAGGCCGCGAGGCCCTGGCCCCCGCGTCAGTGTGAGGCGAAGCGAGGCGCGCTCGCGTTCGAGAAGGCCGCAATCCTGCAGGAGAGTCCGGCAGGCTTGCAGCAAATCGTCTGGTGAATAGGGAAGCATGAGGCCAATCGTCTCTGCGCCTTTCGTCAAGCGCAAAAGATGTTCCTCGAAAAAGGCAATTCTGCCCTTGCGGACCAGCATGGTTTCGAAGAGCCCGTCGCCGAGAAGGAGGCCCCGGTCCGCCGGATCGATCCGTGTATCACCGGCATCGGCAATCGTGCCGTTGAGCCAGAGTTTCATGCGCGTTGCCTCTCATTGGCTATCCGGGTGGCGTGGGCGAGATGCAGGAAATTTTCCAGCAGCTGGTGTCCATGTTCGGTGAGCACGGATTCCGGGTGAAACTGGACACCGAAAATCGGCGAGGTCTCATGTCTGAGCGCCATGGGAACACCGTCGGCGGTTTGCGCGGTGAGGCGGAGCGGGCCGCCCTGCGGTAGCTCCACGACAAGCGAATGATAGCGGCCTGCCTTGAAAGGGTCCGGAATGCCGCCAAAAAGCGCGCTGCCATCGTGATGTATCGCCGAAGCTTTGCCATGCATAGGCTGCGCTGCGCGGATGACCGCGCCGCCGAATGCAGCCGCAATCGCCTGATGGCCAAGGCAGACGCCGAGCAGAGGAATGCCCAGCTTGGCGGCGGCATGAACGAGCGGAATTGAAATTCCCGCCTTGTCGGGGCCGCAGGGGCCCGGCGAAAGAATGATTGCCTCGGGCTGCAGGGCGATTGCGTCAGCGACTGAAATTTCATCCGTGCGGATGGTGCGCCGTTCATAGCCGAGCTCGCCGACATAGCGGGCGAGATTGTGGACGAAACTGTCGAAATTATCGATGACGAGGATCATGACGTCTCACCCGCAAGCAAAACCTGTCTCCCTTCGAGGGCTTCACGCATATGCGAGGCCTTGGCGAGCGTTTCCTCATACTCGGCTGCGGGATCTGAATCGGCCACGATGCCGCCCCCTGCCTGAAAGGTGACGCGACCGTTGCTGAGCGTGATGGTGCGGATCGCGATGGCGCTGTCCATGTCGCCGTCGGCGCCGAGCCAGCCAATCGCCCCACAATAGGGGCCGCGCGCCGTCGGCTCGAGTTCCGCGATGATTTCCATGGCGCGGCGTTTCGGTGCGCCGGTTATCGAGCCGCCAGGAAAGCAGGCTGCAAGGAGGTCGGCCGAAGTCATGTCTTGCCGGAGCCGGCCGCGTACCGTCGATACGAGGTGGTGAACATTGGCGAAGCTTTCGAGCTTGCAGAGCTCTTCGACATCCACTGAATGATCGTCGCAGACCCGCGAGATATCGTTGCGAAGGAGATCCACGATCATCACATTCTCAGCGCGGTCCTTTTCAGAGGCGAGCAACTCGGCGGCAAGGCGCGCATCTTCCTCTGCCGTCTTTCCGCGCGGTCTCGTGCCCTTGATCGGTCTTGTTTCAACTACGCCGCTCCGGCAGGAAAGAAATCGCTCCGGCGAAGACGAAACGATCGCGCCTTCGCCAAAGTTGAAGAACGATGCGAAGGGTGCCGGGCTCGCCGTGCGAAGCCGCAGGTAAAGCGCATAGGGCGTATCGCCATTGCCAAGCTGTGTCTCGAAGCGCTGCGAGAGATTGGCCTGAAAGATGTCGCCGCCATGGATGTATTCGATCACGCGCGCAACGGCCTTTTCATAGGCCTCGCGGGTGAAATTCGACCTAATGGGCTGAGGGGAGAGCGGTACTTGCGGGATCGGGGGCGGTGACGCTTGCAGCCGAGCGGTGATTGCTGACAAGCGCGCCTCCGCCCGCGCCGCCCGCGCGACGGGTCTGCTCTCCGGCAGACCGGATGAGATGGCGAAGGCGCGGCGTGCGACGACGTCAAAGGCGATAACCACATCATAGAAGCCGAGCGCCAGATCGGGGAGATGCTGATCGTCAACAGCGAAGGGCGCTTCTTCGGGGGGCAGACTCTCGAGCGTGCGCCCGAGGCCATATCCAAGATAGCCTGCCGCGCCGCCGCAGAAAGGCGGCAGGGTATCGTCACTCTCGCTGGCAGGCAGATCCGCAAGCTTCCGCTTCAGAAAATCGAAGGGTGGTTCGATGCTGGCGCTGACGCGCAAGCAAACCTTTTCGAACGGATCGATTGCAATGAAGCTCCAGCGTCCATGAAGTTCGGGTTCACGCGCAGGTCCCGCTGTTGCGCTATCGAGAAAGAGCGCGAAAGGTTCCCCGGCGAAGTTTGCGAAAACTTCGTGCGGCAGCCTCCATTCCAGCTCTTTTACGAGCGGTCTCATCAGGCGGTCACTTTCACGTTGCCGTCAATTTGCCTGCAATGCGGGCGGGGCGATTTCGGGTGCGGTGGCATCACCGCCGCAGCTTGCGCACCGACGCGATTCCATCCGGGCGAGCGGGCCCCGGGGCTTCCCTGCAGCACCTGGCGATGTCACGCGGGATTGCTGTTCGCCGAGGAAACGGAGGATCAGGCCGCTCACCAATTCAGGATCGACGACGCCGATATTGTGGCCCATACCCGAATAGGAGCGTAGTTGTGCCTGCGGCACGAGTTCCATCAGCTTTTCCGCTTGGCCGAACGGTACGACTTCATCCGCTTCTCCCCAGACCGCGAGGACGGGAATTGACGATGCACCAACTGTTGCGTAGTAGCTGTCCGCTGTCTCGAGTGGATAGTTCCGCATGGTCGAGAGCAGGGCATCGCCATAGCCGCGATATTGAAGCTGGCGGTTGACCGCGGCCAGGAGCGGCCCCGGATTTGGAATGTTCTTCGCCTCATCTGCGGCAGCTGCGTAGAACATCTTGGTGCCGAAAAGGCGGATGATCCAGTCTCCGATCAGCGGACGCATCAGCATTTCGGTTCGTTCGTTGGACAGCTTGCCAAGTCCCACGGGTGCGATCAGCGTCATCGAACGGACGCGCTCCGGGTGACGCGCGGCAAAGACGGTGACGATGCCGCCGCCCATGGAGTAGCCGACGAGGTCCACGCGGCGATTGACGCCAAGCGCGTCGAGCAGACCGGAAAGCTGGTTGTCGAAGAGATCGGCGTCATAGACCGTGTCCGGCCGGTCGGAGAGGCCGCGCCCGTAATTGTCGAAGGCTAGAACGCGATAGCCCGCCTCGGTCAGCGGCTTGAAATACTGAGCCCAGATGACAGACGGCGTCGCAAAGCCGTGAACGAGAACAACAAGCTGACCGTTCTCAGGGCCTTCAAGGCGGTAGTGTACTGTGCCATCAGGCAAGTCCATAAAACTGTAGGCGACCCCTTCGGCAAGAAGCTTTTCCCGGGCTTCAGCGTCGAGCGCCGCACGCGCGCGGCCGGCTGCCCAATAGCTCATCAGCATGATGAGCGCGATGGCAATGACAAGAACGCCGAGTGCCTTCACATAGGTCATGGAAAGATTGCCACTACCGTTTCACCTTCGCCCGGTCTTCCCCTGCGGAAGGCCCGGCCCGGCGCAGTCTAGTGCCTCGCCTTGCCGGCTACAATTGCCGCCGCAGGGTTGCGAGCAGCCAGAAATACGGGCTTGATGCGGGCAAAGCGGGTGAGACCGCAGGGTATCAGGGAGACAGAAAAATGGCCGACGTGTTCAAGGAAAAGGCGCTGGCGGGCAAGGTAGCGTTCGTCGCGGGTGCATCGAGCGGGATCAATCTCGGGATTGCGCAGCATTTTGCCAGGGCCGGGGCGAAGATCGCGCTTATCAGCCGGAGCCATGAGAAGATCACCGCAGCGGCGAGGACGATTTCGGATGAAGGCTTCGAGGCGATCGGCATGGCGGCCGATGTGCGCGACTTCAATTCCGTCGATCAGGCGATGGCAACGGCGCAAAAGCAGCTCGGCAATTTCGATATCGTGATTTCGGGAGCGGCTGGCAACTTCGTGGCGCCGGCGCTCGGCATGTCGTCCAACGGTTTCAAGACGGTGGTCGATATCGATCTCATCGGTACCTTCAATGTGCTGCGCGCCTCGTTCCAGTATCTCAACCGGCCTGGTGCCTCCCTCATCTCGATCACGGCCCCGCAGGCGGTGAATCCGTCGCTCTTTCAGGCGCATGTCTGCGCTGCAAAAGCCGGAATCAACATGCTGACGAAGTGCCTTGCCATGGAGTGGGGTCCGGCCGGTGTCCGCGTCAACGCAATCTCGCCGGGGCCCATCGCCGATACGGAGGGCATGGCACGGCTTGCGCCGACGCCCGAAATGGAAAAGGCAATCAAGTCGCGCATCGCGTTGCGCGACTATGGAACCAAGACCGATATTGCGGATACGGCGCTTTTCCTGTCGACCGACAATGCCAAATACATCACGGGTACGATTGTCGATTGCGATGGTGGTTCGAAACTCGGCGATGCCGGTGGCGACGCGCTCGGCGAATTCAAGAAGTAAGAAGCGGGCGGCGAGAGGGAGGAGAGGATATGGCACAGGCACCGAAGATTGCCCCGGCGGATTTCAACTGTCTGCTCTACGAGGTGCGCAATCATGTTGCGATCATCACGATCAACCGGCCCGACCGGCGCAACGCGCTGAACAGGCGAGCCTATGATGAAGTGGAGGCGGCGTTCCGCGCGGCTTCCGCCGATCCGGAGGTGCGCTGCGTGATCGTGACCGGTGCCGACCCTGCCTTCTGTTCCGGCGAGGACGTGAAGGAAATGATGACGGGCGAGCAGCATGAGGCGAGTGTGATGCGGCTCACATCCGTCAGGCCAGAGCCGACGCCTGCTGCCGTCGCCGCACTTGAGTGCGACCGGCCGGTGATTGCCGCAGTGAACGGTGCCGCCGTCGGCTGGGGCATGGAGCTTACGCTGTTCGCCGATATTCGCATTGCCTCCGAACAGGCGAAATTTGGCGAAATTTTCATCAAGCGAGGGCTCATCAGCGATGTCGGCGGGCTGTGGCGGCTGCCCGCCATTGTGGGCCCCGCCAAGGCTGCGGAACTTCTCTTTACGGGTGATGTGATCGACGCTGCCGAGGCAGGCCGTATCGGGCTCGTCAGCGAAGTCGTGCCGCATGGCGAGCTGATGGATCGTGCGCTTGCGCTTGCTGCGCGCATCGCTGTCAACCCGCCGCTTGCACTTCGTTTCATGAAGGAGGGACTTCGCCGCACGTCCTATGGCGATTTGCGCGAAATCGGTAGCTGGGTGAGCGGAACGCTGGGTAAACTCTTCCAGACGGAAGATCACCGTGAAGGTGTCCGCAGTTTCCTCGAAAAGCGGGCGCCTGAATTCAAGGGACGCTGACAAGGCATATGGCGCTTTTCTTCGACCAGGAATGGTTTGACACAAGGCTGAAAGAGGCAGGGCGCACACGCGACGATGTTGCTGCTGCGCTTCGCCTTTCGCGCGTGCAGGTCGATGAGATCTGGAAGGACCAGCGAGAACTGGCGCCACACGAAGTCGGCATCCTTGCCGGATTGCTGGGTGAAGCGCCTGCGGCCGTTGCCAACAAGGCCGGCGTTTCGACTCCGGTGCCTGTTGCGCCGAAGACGGGCGATGCGGCCGTACTCGCCAGACTTGCGGAGATGGAGGAGCGTCTGAAGCGCATCGAGCGAGCCTTGTCCGATCTTCAATCTCTCATTCTTGCGACCCGTAACGGCTGAACTCACCATGCGTGACCTGCATTTTCCTGGACGTTCGACCGTACATGCCGTCAACGGCATTTGCGCAACGTCGCAACCGCTGGCGGCGGAGGCTGCCATTTCCATCCTTCGCGCGGGCGGGAATGCCGTCGATGCGGCGATTGCGGCAAGCGCGGTTCTCTGCGTGGTCGAGCCGTACAATACAGGGATCGGCGGCGACTGCTTTGTGCTGCTCTCGAAAGGTGGCAGCGGCGATATCGTCGGCTTCAATGGGTCCGGCCGCGCCCCGAAGGCGATGACGCTCGACAAGCTGAAGGCGGCGGGTGGCACATTGTCGCTCAGCAGCGTTCACTCGGTCACGATCCCCGGCGCTGTCGATGCCTGGGCGCGGCTGATCGAGGATTACGGTACAATGGAGCTTGGCCGTGTCTTCGAGCCGGCCATTCGTCTCGCGGAAGAAGGGTTCGCCGTCGCACCGCGCATTGCTCAGGAGTGGGGGTTTCTCGAGGGGCATCTTGCGCATGATGCCGACGCCGCAGCGCGATATACGATCTCCGGCAAGGCACCTCGCACCGGCGACCGATTTCATTTGCCGGTGCTTGCGCAGACGCTCCGGCTTGTCGGCGCGAAGGGGCGTGACGCCTTTTATGAAGGCCAGATCGCGGAAGACATGGTGGCAAAGCTGCGTTCGCTCGGTGGATTTCATACGCTTGAGGACTTCGCGACACACAAGGGTGATTACGTCACGCCGATACGAACGGACTATCGCGGGCATGAGATCTGCGAAATCCCGCCCAATGGCCAGGGCATCACCGCGCTCGTCATGTTGAATATTCTGTCTCGGCTCGGACTCGAAAAGCTCGATCCGCATGGGGCGGAGCGCTTCCATTACGAGATGGAAGCGGCGCGCCTCGCCTACGATCTACGAGACAGGCATGTCGCCGATCCGGCCCGTGCCGATGTGCCGGTCGATTGGATGCTGTCGGACAGGCTTGCAGATGAGCTTGCGTCCCGGATTGCGCCTGACCGGCGGATCGAGAATCTTTCGACGCTGCGCGACCCGCTCAATCGTGACACGGTCTATCTGACGGTGGTGGACCGGGACCGGAATGCCGTGTCCTTCATCAACTCTCTGTTCTTCGGATTCGGGTCTGGCATTCTCGCGCCCGGGTCCGGTGTCATGTTCCAGAACCGCGGTTCTGGTTTCGTCATGGAAGAGGGGCATCCGAACTGCGTCGATGGCGGTAAGCGGCCGCTCCACACGATCATTCCCGGTATGATGGTTGAGAAGAGCCGCGCGATCATGCCTTTCGGTGTCATGGGCGGCGCCTATCAGGCTGTCGGCCATGCTCATGTCGTGACGAATGTCGTCGATTACGGGATGGATCCGCAGGAAGCACTCGACAGTCCGCGTGCCTTCCCCGGCGCCGATGCGCTCGACATAGAGCGGGGTATTTCCGCCGAAGCGCGCAAGGGGCTTGAAGCACGCGGGCACAAACTCAAGGAAGTCTTCCTGCCGCATGGCGGCGGGCAGGCGATCCTGATCGACCATGAGCGCGGCACACTTATCGGCGGGTCGGATCCCCGCAAGGATGGCGCTGCCGTCGGCTACTGAATTTTCCGGAATGTCAGAACCGGCGTTCCCGGCGGGGCCTGATCGATTCCGCCAGAAGATCGGGAAGCATGTCCGCTTCGATATAGGCGCTGGTGGCGTAGTGGCGCTTTTCGGCCTTCTGAAAAGACGATGTCTTCACGTTACCCTGCTGGTCGACATATTGCGCGAGAAACGCCGCAAGCGGCCGCATCGCCGTCAGGTGTGGCTGTCCAAGGCCGGCAGTGGATGCCGGCTCTGCGATGGGCAGGGGCGCGGGGTCCATGCGCCGCGAGGCAGATGTCTCGTCCTTCCGTCTGAGTGCCGGAAGATTTGCCGTTATGCCCTGAGCTGGCCTTATGCCTGCCATGTCGTGTCCCCAATCGGTGCGCGCCGCCCGCGCGATTCAACCGCATCGGAATAATCGCAAGAAGCTTGCCATGAGTTCGGGGCGATTTGGCGGCAAAAGAATTCCGGTAATGTTTCGTAACGAAACAAAATCGCGGATTAACCAGATTATTTAAAGGTTTAGTGGTTACGACGCTTCTCTAAATTTTAACGGCTTCGGCGCGATCATGCAGAGACGAGCGCCAGAATAGCGCTCATTTCGGGGGCGATGAGCCCGTGTGAACAGACGCGGCAGGAGCGGTGTTGTGGACTCGAAGACGCAGGATGCGCGCAGAGTCGGTGTTGCGTATGGCTTCGACATCATGGAAGCGCAAGCTGAAGATGTCTTGAAGAGCGCTGTCACGGCGGTGGGCGATGTTGCCTATCGCTGGTCGATCGACGACGACCTGCTTTCCTGGAGCCCCGGCGCGGAGATGCTTCTCGGCATTTCCGACATATCGAAATTGGCGACGCATCGGGATTTCGCCACGCGGCTCGTGACGGAAGGTCTGAGCCGCTACGAACTCATCTGCCGCTCGCGTGAAAGCGACACGGGCGCCGGCGTTCCCTATGAGCTTGAATATCAGGTCTGCGACGACTTCGGCGGTATGCGCTGGGTCGAGGATCGCGGGCGCTGGTTTGCTGGCACAGATGGTGCTCCTGCCGTCGCGGTCGGTGTGTTGCGCGCAATCGACGAGCGCCACAAGCGCGAGTCGGAGCTCATCCGGCTTTCAACCTATGACGAGCTGACCGGCCTTCTCAATCGCGTGCGGCTGAAGGAGGCTCTCACCGAAGCGATGATCGCCTCGCAGCGTGGCCGCCAGAGCTCCGCATTCCTGCTCATTGCCGTCGACAATCTCGCGCTCATCAACGATGCGTTCGGCTTCGACGTTGCCGATGAGGTGATCGTCAGCGTCGGCGAACGGCTGAAATCGCTGGCGCGCCGCGGGGACTCGCTTGGCCGATATGCGGGTAACAAGTTCGGTCTCGTGCTGCGCAACTGCAATGAAGAACGGCTTGGCGGCGTCTGCGAGCGGATGCTCGCCGAAGTGCGCGACAAGGTTGTGCTTACGGCGCGAGGGCCTGTCGCCGTCACTGTTTCCGCCGGTTCCATCGCCTTGCCGGGACACGCCTCGAGTGTGGATCAGGCGCTGGCGCGCGCCGAGGAAGCGCTTATCGCGGCCAAGCAGCGCCTGCGCGATAGCCATGTCGTCTATACACCGTCGCGTGAGCGCGAGAAGACGCGGCTTCGCAACATCAATGTTGCCGACGAGCTCATCACGGCGCTCAACGACAAGCGAATCCGTATCGCCTTCCAGCCGATCGTCGATGCGACGACGGGCGAAGCGGCGATCCATGAATGTCTCGTGCGTATGGAGCAGCCGGACGGAGGTATCGTCTCCGCAGGGCACTTCGTACCTGTTGCCGAAAAGCTCGGCATCATTGGGCTGCTCGATTACCGGGTGATGGAGCTCGCGGTCGATGCCTTGAGGAAAAATCCCGGAGTCACGCTTTCCCTCAATGTGTCGGGGCGCACGACCGCTGACCGCCTCTGGCGCGAGACGCTCGCCTCTCATCTGCGCGCCGACAGCAGCCTTGCCCGCCGGCTCGTCATTGAAATCACGGAGACGGTTGCGATTCACGAAGTGCTGGAGCTGACGGAATTCGTCGCCATGTTCCGCGAGCTTGGCTGCAAGATTGCCATCGACGATTTCGGCGCGGGCTATACCTCGTTCCGCAATCTGAAAACGCTTGATGTCGATCTTGTGAAAATCGACGGCTCCTTCGTCATCGATCTTGCGACAAATCCGGACAACCAGTTCTTCGTTCGCACGCTGGTCGACCTGGCGCGGAACTTCAATCTGCCGACGGTCGCCGAGTGGGTGAGCAATGCCGAAGAAGTCGAGATGCTGAAGAAGCTCGGCGTTCAGTATCTGCAGGGCTTCTATCTGGGTGAGCCGGTCATGTCGCTGCCGCGCAGCGGCCCGTCACTGGTTTCGAGCCGCAACATCGCCTGATCGGCTGCTCGGCTTCTACTTCTTGGACAGGGCTTCAAGCTGCGCTTGCATCTGTGCAAGCTGCTTCTTCAGTTCATCGAGTTCGCCGCCGGCCTTGGCAGGTTCCGCTTCAGCCTTTTCCGGCTTCGGCTGGTCCTTCGCCTCGCCGCGCGCACCCGAGGAAGGACGCCCGAAAGGCGAGAACATCCGCATGGCATTGTCGAACATCTCAATGTTCTGACGGATCTGATCCTCGAACTGAGATAGCCTCTCGCGGCCCCCCAGCGCGCTTGTCAGCCGGTGCCTCAGCTTTTCCTGCTCCTTGGAAAAGCTGTTCATGCTCATTTCCAGATAGGACGGGATGAAGCTCTGAAGGCTGTCGCCATAGAAGCGGATAAGCTGACGCAGGAAATTGATCGGCAGCAGGTTCTGGCCCTTGCCTTCTTCCTCGAAGATGATCTGCGTCAGAACGGATCGGGTGATGTCCTCTCCGGTCTTCGCATCGCGAACCACGAATTCCTTGCTCTGCTTCACCATTTCGCAGAGGTGGTCGAGCGTCACATAGCTCGATGTCGCCGTGTTGTAGAGACGGCGGTTCGCGTATTTTTTAATAACGATGACATCATCGTCCGTGGATGAAGTCTTTTTTGCCACGGCTTTCCCAATCTCTCACTAGAGCTTTGCACCCGGCGGAACCCTTTTTCCCGTTTTTTGGCAATCGAGATTGCCAGCAGGTTCCTTGCCCCCTGTCTTTCGGCATTGTGACGCGGTATTGTTGCGGTGCGCAAGCCCCGCATTGCGATGCACCGAAAACCGCCCATCCCAGCCAGCCCGCTGCCGGATGGCGTGGTCCGGTGTTCCGCCTGCCCGGGCATCTCTTTCATTCGGCCCGCCGTCAGGGCCCGTTCCAGGGAGCAGACCCATGAGCAAATCCGGTACTGAAGTGGTCATTGTCGGTGCGGCGCGTACGCCTGTGGGCGCGTTCAACGGTGCTCTGGCCGGTCTGCCTGCACATGAGCTCGGCCGGGTTGCCATTTCGGCCGCGATCGAGCGCGCCGGCATCGAAAAGGAAGCGGTGTCGGAAGTCATCATGGGTCAGATCCTCCAGGCCGGGCAGGGGCAGAACCCGGCACGGCAAGCCTCGGTCAATGCGGGTCTGCCGGTGCAAGTGCCTGCATGGAGCGTCAACCAGCTTTGCGGTTCGGGGCTGCGCTCCGTCGCGCTCGGCTATCAGGCGATCGTCAATGGCGATAGTGAAGTCGTGGTCGCCGGCGGTCAGGAAAGCATGAGCCAGGCCCAGCATGCCGCCTATCTCAGGGCGGGGCACAAGATGGGCTCGCTCGATTTCGTCGACACGATGATCAAGGACGGTCTCTGGGACGCCTTCCACGGCTATCACATGGGACAGACGGCCGAGAATGTCGCCGCGCGCTGGCAGATCACCCGCGATGAGCAGGATGCTTTTGCCGTCGCCTCGCAGAACAAGGCCGAGGCGGCGCAGAAGGCGGGCAAGTTCAAGGACGAGATTGCACCTGTCACAATCAAGACGCGCAAGGGCGATACGGTCGTCGACAGCGATGAGTATATCAAGCACGGCGTGACACTGGACGGTATCAAGGGGCTCAAGCCTGCCTTCCAGAAGGATGGAGGCACGGTGACAGCGGCGAATGCCTCGGGCATCAATGATGGTGCGGCGGCCGTGGTGCTGATGGATGCGGCACGCGCGGCCAGGGAAGGACGCAAGGTGCTCGGCCGGATCGTTTCCTGGGCCCATGCCGGTGTCGAACCCGCCGTAATGGGAACGGGGCCGATCCCCGCCTCGCGGCTGGCGCTCAAGCGCGCCGGCTGGACGATCGACGATCTCGATCTCGTGGAGGCGAACGAGGCGTTTGCGGCCCAGGCGCTTGCCGTCAACAAGGATCTTGGCTGGAATCCCGATATTGTGAACGTCAATGGCGGTGCCATCGCCATCGGGCATCCGATCGGCGCTTCCGGCGCGCGTGTCTTCGTGACACTGCTTCACGAAATGGAAAAGCGGAATGCAAAGAAGGGTCTCGCCACGCTATGCATCGGCGGTGGCATGGGCATCGCTCTTTGCGTTGAAAGAGGCTGAAAAAGCCCGGGTGGCAGAACGGGGGCGATGCCGCTCCCGCAGGACTTGAACTTCAGCAACAAGGGCTTTCGGCAATGAGCAAGGTTGCGCTTGTAACGGGTGGTACGCGGGGCATAGGCGCCGCGATTTCGCTCGCGTTACGCGACAAGGGATACAAGGTTGCGGCGAATTATGCCGGCAATGCAGAGGCGGCAGCTGCCTTCTCGAAGGAAACCGGCATCGAGACATTCAAATGGAATGTCGGCGACTATGAGGAATGTGTGAAGGGCATAGCGGCGGTCGAAGCCGCTTTGGGTTCCGTCGATGTCCTCGTCAACAATGCCGGTATCACGCGGGACGGTATGCTGCACAAGATGACGCCGCAGCAATGGCGCGAGGTGATTGCGGTCGATCTCGACTCGATGTTCAACATGTGCCAGCCGCTCATCAATGGCATGCGTGAGCGCGGCTTCGGGCGCATCATCAACATCTCGTCGATCAACGGCCAGAAGGGCCAGATGGGCCAGACGAACTATTCGGCGGCAAAAGCCGGCGTGATCGGCTTCACCAAGGCGCTGGCGCAGGAAGTTGCGAAGAAGGGCATCACGGTGAACTGCATCGCGCCCGGCTATATCGACACCGACATGGTGGCCGCCGTTCCGGAAAAAGTGCTCGACGGCATTATCGCGACGATTCCGGTCGGACGGCTCGGCAAGGCGGAGGAAATCGCGCATTGCGTGAGTTTCCTTGCCGATGAACATGCCGGGTTCATTACCGGCGCAACGATCACGGCGAACGGTGCTCAATACATCGCAGGCTGAACGAAGCGATCCCGAAATGCGCAACGCCCCGGAAATTCCCGGGGCGTTTTCATTTCAGCCTTGACTTGTTTCGGCTTCCGCCTGCAAGCGGTCATATTCCTCGTCGCGGTCGGGCCGCGGCATGCCGGGATAGACCCAGTTGTCGAGCGGGCCGATATCGACATGGACATAGGGTGTCTTGGTCGGGTAGTAGCCCGCGCCGCCTTTGCCGAGTTTCTTTGCCACCCGGTAGACTTCCTCCGGATCGGCAAAATTCTGCGTCACGTCGATGGCCATGCCGCGCATGTGAAAGCTGCCCGGATCGACGCCGTGGCCACGCTTGTTCAGCCATTCATTCGTCTTTGGCGAGCGATAGCCCGACATTGTGTAGATCGGATTCTTCGAACGCGTATGGCTGTCGATCTCCCAGAGAAGATCGAGAAGGCCGGGATGCACGTCATGCGTCTCGCCGGTGCGCAGGTCCCGCATGAACCATGTCATGCGCCTCAAGGCATCCTCGTCATATCCCTTGTCCGTCCAGAAGGTGAGGTCCAGTTTCTCGCCGGAATTGAGGCTCTGCAGTTTAAGCGATTTCCTGTAGGGCGCCTCCGCCCGCACGATCGACGGGGTGGCGATGAGTGCGGCCGCAGCCGCGCCCAGATGCAGCACATCGCGGCGTGTGGGCAACAGGGTTAATGTCTTGCGCTTTCCGGTCATGGGCAAAGGCTAGCGGAGCTCTCCCTGAGGCTCAAGTGACGGAATTGTCAAAGCATCAAGTGCCGCCGCTTGTGCAGGCGGTTCCGCTTCCGCGTGCCGGTGGATCCGCAGCAGCGGATCGGAAGCGGCCGCTGCCATTTCGCGCGCGCCATCCTCCGGCGCTAGCTGGACGAATTCGTATCCGCGGGCGCGCAATTCGGTGATGAGACCGGAGAGCATGGCGGCCGTGCGCGGCTTCGTGTCGTGCAGGATGATGATGCCCTGACCGACGGAGGAGATATTGCGGAGAGCGCGGCGCTTCACTTCCGCTGGGCTGATCGGCCGCCAGTCATCCGAGCCGAACTCGCAGGAGATTGTTGCGATATGGCGCTTGCCGAGCCATGCGATCAGTGCCTTGCTGTCGTTGAGGCCCGGAAAGCGGAAGAAGGGCGACAGACGTTCGCGGTGCGCTTCAGGCGCGGATGCAAGGGCGCTTTCGATCGCCTCGAAGCCGCGTCTGATTTCCCGTTGGGCGGAGGCTCCTGAAAGATGGCGCAGATTGTTCGGATGCGACCAGGTGTGATTTCCGATCGTATGGCCGCGCGCCGCCACTTCGCGGACGATCTCGGGGTGGCGCTCGGCATAGATGCCGACCATGAAGAAGGTCGCTTTAACGCAATGCCGGTCGAGAATGTCGAGAATCTGCGGCGTCGTTTCCGGGTTTGGCCCATCGTCGAATGTGAGCGCAACCTGTTTTGGCGCGAGCTTCACCGTGACCGGATATTGCATCGTGCCATAGGCCGGGCCGCCCGCTGTCGCCACGGGCAGGACCGGCGTTTCCGCCTTTGCTGCCGGGTCCGTTGGACAGGCGGGTGCGCCTTTCGCGGGCAGGCCCGCGCAAAGAAGCGCGGCGCAAAGGCCCATAGCTCCAAATACGGATTTCACCCCGAAGCCCCCCGCGACCGGTAAATGCGATCAGGATTTCAGTCTAGCCAACTTGCTGTGACGGGCCAGAGCGGCAAGGCAACAGGGTGGATGAATTCGGCAGGTCAGAGAAAAGGGTTCCAGCCCGGCTCGGCCATTTCGAAGCCCGCAAATTCAAAGCCCGGTGCGACTGTACAGCCCACAAGCGTCCAGCGCCCGAGCGGTTCGGCGGCCTGCCAGATCCGTGCCGGAACGATGATCTGCGGGCGTTCGCCGGCTTCAAGATTCTGCCCGAGGATGCGTGTTTCCGGTGTGCGGCTTTCATCGCAGAGCGAGAGCGCAAGCGGTCCGCCCGCATACCAGTGCCAAACTTCCGCCGCATCGACACGGTGCCAGTGCGAGCGTTCACCCTCCCTGAGCAAATAATAGATCGCTGTCGAGTGAGCACGCGCGCTGCCGCTCTCGTCGCGGAATGTCTCGGCAAAATAGCCGCCCTCGGGATGGGGCTGCATGTTCAGCAGGCCGATGATGGCCTCGGCGTCGATACCGGTGTCGAACGAGGTCATATCAGAAATTGTCCTTTCGCTTGCGCGTTTCAGCGAAAACCTCGACATCGGTTGCCCCTTCAAGGCCAATGGTCCGGCGCAGGCCAGGGCTGGCCGCGCGCAGGAAGGGATTTGTCGCTTTTTCGAGGCCGATGGTCGTCGGCACTGTCCATTCGCCGCGCGCGCGTTTCTCGTCGATCTCCCTCGCGCGGGCGATGAGAGCGGCATTCTGTGGCTCGACGCTGAGCGCAAAGCGGGCATTCGACTGCGTATATTCATGGGCGCAATAGACGATGGTCTCGTCCGGCAGCGCCATCAGCTTGCCGAGCGATGTCCACATCTGTGCGGGCGTGCCCTCGAAAAGGCGGCCACAGCCAAGTGCGAAAAGCGTGTCGCCGACAAAGGCAATGCGCTCTTCATCGAAGCTGTAGGCTATGTGGCCGCGGGTGTGGCCGGGGACGTCGATGATGCGTGCGTGCGCGGCGCCAAGCTCCACGATGTCGCCCTCGCCGACGGCGCGGTCGATACCGGGAATTTTATCCTGCTCTCCTTTCGGGCCGATCACCACGCAGCCCGTTTTCTCCTTGAGTTCGAGATTACCGCCCGCATGGTCGAAGTGGTGATGGGTATTGAAGATGTGGGTCAGCTTCCAGCCCCTGGCCGCCAGTGCGTCGAGGATCGGCTTTACTTCCGGCGTGTCGATGGCTGCCGTTGCGCCTGATGACGGTTCGTGAACGAGATAGCCGTAATTGTCGCTCAGGCAGGGAAACTGGTGGATTTCAAGCTTGGCCATGAGAGCTCCTCCGCGCGCCGCGTGATTTGGTATTCCATTCGCGTGTTTGCCTTAACCTAGTGTGCTTGCGGCTTCAGGTGAACCCGGCGCAATGCGCCAAAATTTGATAAGATTGGTTCATGCATATGGACGTGATCGATCTACGGGATTTCTACGGCCGGGCGCTGGGGCGCGTCGCGCAGCGCCATATTTCCGAGCGGCTTGCGCGCCTCTGGCCGAATGTGCGCGGGCTCAACGTGCTCGGGCTCGGCTTTGCCACGCCCTATCTCGGCCTTTGGCTCGGCGAGGCCGAGCGTGTCATCGGCCTCATGCCGGCGCGGCAGGGCGTGATGCGCTGGCCGGCGGAAGGGAAATGCCTCACGGGCCTTGCCGACGAGCTCGAACTGCCGCTCCCGGACGAAAGCATGGACCGGGTGCTGGTCGTGCATGGGCTTGAGGCGAGCGAGGCGATGCGCGGCATGTTGCGGCAGGTCTGGCGCGTGCTTGCGCCGGGGGGGCGCGTCATCATCGTGGTGCCGAACCGTCGCGGGCTCTGGGCGCGGCGGGATGCGACGCCCTTCGGTCATGGACAGCCCTTTTCGCGCGGTCAGATCACACAGCTGCTGCGTGAGTCTCTCTTTTCGCCGTCGGCCTGGGAGGTTGCGCTGTTTGCGCCGCCTTTCGACTGGCGGCCGCTGGTGCGTTCCGCCGGCGCCTGGGAGCGGGCAGGGCATCTCCTCTGGCCGCGCTTTTCTGGCGTCATCATGGTCGAGGCGACGAAGCAGATTTATGCCGCGACGCAGCCTTCGCTGACCGCGCGGGCGAGAGCGCGGGTACGCTCGATCGCGCCGCTGCCTGCGCCGCTGCCTGCGCGTCAGGTCTTGCCGCGCGATGAAGGCTGAAAGTCAGTTCCGGCGCGAAAGCAGGAAGACGGCTTCGCTGGCAAACAGATTGGCGAGCGGGCCGGGGTTGGAAATGCGCCATGCCCTCTCACCGGTAAGGATCACCGCATCCTCGATGTCGAGCCCGAGATCGTCGCAAAGATCGGCGAAGTCGAGCAGCGTGCAGAGATGGATGTTGGGCGTGTCGTACCAGCTATGGCCGAGCGAACGTGTTTCCGGCATACGGCCATTGAACAGGAGCTGCAGGCGGACGCGCCAGTTGCCGAAATTGGGAAGGGAGACGACGACGCGCCGCCCGATCCGCTTCAGGGCGCGCAGCACTTCCTTCGGGTTGCGTGTCGCCTGAATGGTCTGGCTGAGGATCACATAGTCGAAGGCATCGTCGGGATAATCCGCAAGGTCGGTATCGGCGTCGCCCTGCACCACGGCAAGCCCGCGCGTCACCGATGCGTTCACACCTTCCTGGCTGAGTTCGACGCCGCGCCCATCGACGTTTCGTTTCGATTGCAGCAGCGCGAGCAGATCGCCGTCTCCGCAGCCGACATCGAGCACGCGCGAGCCCGGCGCGATCATCTCGGCGATGAGGTCGAGGTCGATGCGAGGATCGGCGTGGCCGTTCTGCGTGCTCATGCGCCGATGCCTCGCGCGCGGGCCGCGCTGTCGATAAAGCCGCGAAGCGTTGAGAACATTTCAGGCTCGTCGAGCAGGAAGGCGTCATGGCCCTTGTCGGTCTTGATTTCGACGAAGCTGACCTTTGCCGCGACGGCATTGAGCGCGTGAACGATCTGACGGTTGTCCGACGTTGGAAACAGCCAGTCGCTGGTGAAGGAGACGACGCAGAAGCGCGACTTCGTGCCCCGGAAGGCATTGGCGAGCACACCGCCGAAATCAGCCGCGAGATCGAAATAGTCCATCGCGCGGGTGATGTAGAGATAGGAATTCGCGTCGAACCTGTCGACGAAGGTCGAACCCTGATGGCGCAGATAGCTTTCGATCTGGAAATCCGCGTCGAAACCATAGGTGATGCTGTCGCGGTCCTGCAGATTGCGGCCGAACTTGCGGTGGAGCGCCGCCTCCGAGAGATAGGTGATATGCGCGGCCATGCGCGCGACGGCGAGCCCCTTCGCGGGGTTCGTGCCATGTGCCAGATAGGCGCCCTGCTTCCATTCGGGGTCGGCCATGATCGCCTGCCGCCCGACCTCGTGGAAGGCGATGTTCTGCGCGGAATGGCGCGCTGCCGTCGCAATCGGGATCGCGGAGAAGACGCGCTCGGAATAGGCGGAAGCCCATTGCAGCACCTGCATGCCGCCCATGGAGCCGCCGATGACGCAGAAGATCTCGCCAATGCCGAGCTTGTCGAGCAGCATCGCCTGCGCCCGCACCATGTCCGCAATGGTGATGACCGGGAAGTTGAGGCCATAGGGCCGCCCCGTCGCGGGGTCGGTGTCACGGGGGCCTGTGGTGCCCATGCAGCCGCCGATCACGTTCTGGCAGATCACGAAAAAGCGGTTCGTGTCGATTGGCCGTCCGGGCCCCACCATATGAGGCCACCAGCCGGGCTTGCCGGTGAGGGGCTGTGTGCTTGCGGCATACTGGTCGCCGGTCAGCGCATGGCAGATCAGCACCACATTCGATTTTGCGGCGTTCAGCTCGCCATAGGTCTCGTAGGAAATGGTAAACGGGCTCAGTTTGACCCCGCAATCGAGCGCAAGCGGTTCGTCGGGCCCAAAGGTCGCCAGTGCGCGGCGCACCCGGATCCCGGCCTCCTCGAACTCTGTGCTGTGCGGGCCGCCGGCGCCTTCGGGGCGCCCGGCCTTCTCGATCGTGTTCATAGCGCCTCTGCGCTGCATTGCGGCTGAGCGGCCCCGGAGCGGGCGCCCCGGCCCCCCGCCAAACAGGCTGCATAGCTAGGGATGCACCCCCTGAAATGTCAATGTTTTCTTTGATTTTAGTGGGTTGCCCTCGTATGAATACCGCTCCCGCAGGCAGGGCGAGATGCCCCGGCCCGGGCCGCATTTCCCCCTCTGGTGGACCAGCATGACGAGTGAGACGACCACCCCCGAGCAGGCCCTGGCCGATGTCCGCAAGGAGATCGACGCGATCGACGATGCGCTGCAGGACCTGCTGCTGAAGCGGACGGAGCTTGTGGTCGGTGTCGCCGAGGCTAAGGCGCGTGCGGCGAAAGAGGCTGGCGAGGGCAGTTTCGTTGCTTTCAGGCCGGGCCGCGAGGCACAGGTGCTGCGGCGTCTCTCGCAGCGCCACAGGGGCCGGCTGCCGGTCCGTGTGCTGGTGCGGATATGGCGTGAAATCATGGCGGCCATGACACGCATTCAGGGCCCCTTCCGGGTCGATGTCCATGGCGGCTCGGATGGCGATGCACTCGGTTACTGGGATCTGGCGCGCAATTATTACGGTTCGGCGACGCCAATGGACCTGCATGGCGAGGCGCGCGATGTGCTGCGCCGCGTTGCCCAGGACCGGTCCGCTGTCGGCATCCTGCCGGAGCCGGGAGCCGGCGAGGACGATCCCTGGTGGGTCGCGCTTGCGACGGGAGGCTTCACCGGCATGCGCGTGGTAGCGCGGCTCCCTTTTGTCGAAGTGGGCGAGGATGCAAATGCCGTCCGAGCGCTGGTGCTGGCGCATAGCGACTTCGACAATACCGGCGACGACACGGCGCTGGTCGCGATCTCCACGTCGGAAAGCCTGAGCGATGCGCGCGTCTCGGCGATCGCCAAGGCTGCGGGCCTCGATGGGCGCCGGCTTGCAAGTGCGCGCGTGGACAATGGTCTGTCCGCACATGTCTATCTCATCGCCGTTCCTCATTACCTGGATGCCGGTGACGAGCGGCTTTCAGCGCTTGCTGCGGAGCCTGTGACCGATGTGAAGCTGCTCGGCGGTTACGCCAATCCGCTGCGTCTCGAGCGCGATGGGGAGTGAGGCGGAAATGAAACGTCCTGAGCCGCAGCGCGGTGTCCTCGAAATCGAACCCTATGTCGGCGGCCGTGCCACTGCATCCGGTGCCGGCAAGGTCTACAAACTCTCTGCGAACGAAACGCCGCTCGGTGCGAGCCCTCGTGCGCGCGATGCTTTCATCGCCGCTGCCGAAAGCCTCGCGCTCTATCCCGATGGCGGCGCGGAAGAACTGCGCAATGCGATCGCCAGACGCTATGGCCTCGCCGCCGACAGGATCGTCTGTGGCGCGGGTTCGGATGAACTCCTGCACCTTCTTGCCCAGGCCTATCTTGGCGAGGGCGACGAGGCGATTTCGACCGAACATGGCTTTCTCGTTTATCCGATCGTGACCAAGGCCGCAGGCGCGACCTCCATCGTCGTGAAGGAAAGAAATCTGCGCACGGATGTTGACGCGATCCTCGCCGCGGTGACGGAAAGGACGAAGATCGTCTTCATTGCCAATCCGAACAATCCGACCGGCAGCTATCTGCCGTCTGATGAGGTGCGCCGTCTGCAGGCGGGGCTCCGGCCGGATATCCTGCTCATCCTCGATGCGGCCTACAGCGAATATGTCAGCCGCAATGACTATGAGGCGGGGATCGAGCTTGTTGCGACATCGGAGAATGTCGTGATGACCCGCACCTTCTCGAAGATCTATGGTCTGGCGGCGTTGCGCCTTGGCTGGATGTATGCACCGGCGCATATCTGCGACGTCATCAATCGCATTCGCGGGCCGTTCAATGTGTCGATCCCGGCACTGAAGGCGGGCGTTGCGGCGATGCTCGATACGGATCATGTCGATGCCGCGCGCGCGCATAATGACAAATGGCTCGCCTGGCTCAGCGCCGAGATCGGGAAACTGGGCCTCGAAGTCGCACCGAGCGTCGCGAATTTCCTGCTCATCCGGTTTCCCAATGAGCAGGGGCGGACGGCGCGCGATGCAGACGCCTTCCTCATGAAGCGTGGTCTCATTCTGCGGCAGATGGTGAGCTATGGCCTGCCGGATTGCCTGCGGCTTTCCGTCGGTACGGAGGAGGCGAACCGGCTCGTCGTAGCTGCCCTTGCGGAATTCGTGAACGCGAAGGCGGGTGCGTGATGAGCGGTCAGAAGCCTCATTTCGAACGTGTCGCGCTGATCGGCCTTGGCCTGATCGGCGGCTCGCTCGGTCATGCGATGAAACGCGGCGGGCTGGCGGGCCATATCGCTGGCTATGCGCGTTCGGAAGCGACGCGGACACGCGCCCTCGAGATCGGCTTCATCGACAGCGCCCATGCAAGCGCCGCAGAGGCCGTAAAGGACGCCGATCTCGTTGTCGTTTGCACGCCGGTCGGTGCGCTTGGCGCGGTCGCGGCGGAGATCGAACCGCATCTCAAGAAGGGCGCGATCCTGACCGATGTTGGCTCGGTCAAACTTGCCGTCATCCGCGACATGGGTCCGCATGTGCCTGAAGGCGTGCATTTCATTCCCGGCCATCCGATCGCCGGTACGGAGCAATCTGGGCCCGATGCCGGCTTTGCGGAATTGTTCGACGGGCGCTGGTGCATCCTCACGCCCGTGCCGGGCACGGATCAGGGTGCGATCGAACGGCTCAGCGCCTTCTGGACCGCATGCGGTTCCAGGGTCGATATCATGGAGCCGAAGCATCACGATCTGGTGCTCGCCATCGTCAGCCATCTGCCGCACATCATCGCCTACAACATCGTCGGCACGGCGAGCGACCTCGAAACGGTGACTCAATCGGAAGTCATCAAATATTCGGCGTCCGGTTTCCGCGACTTCACGCGCCTTGCCGCATCCGATCCGACGATGTGGCGTGATGTCTGTCTCAACAACAAGGAGCCGATCCTCGAAATGCTGGCGCGTTTCTCGGAGGATCTGACGGCGCTGCAGCGCGCAATCCGCTGGGGCGACGGCGACAAGCTCTTCGATCTCTTTACGCGCACCCGGGCAATCCGCCGTTCCATCGTGGATGCCGGGCAGGATACGGATGCGCCGAATTTCGGCCGCACGCCGGTTCAGAAGAAGCCGAAGTGACTCAGTAAAGCGGCGCGAGCCTGGCCACGGCAAGCGGGCCGAGATAGAGCTGCCCCTTCTCCATGATGATCGGCAGCTGGACTTCGTCCGAGCGATTGCCCTGGAACTGCGACACAAGAACGAGTCCCGCCAGTGCAATGCGGGCTTCGTCCTCTTTCACAAGTCCTTCCGCCGTCATGGCGTCGACAAGTCCCTTGAAATCCGTCACTCGCGCATGGAGGCGGCCTGCGGGCCGCTTCTGCTCGTCGAGCGAGAGTTCACCATTCGCGGTCAGATCGAGCGGGCCCCATTTCACGATGAGATCGGAGATGGCGAGCGTCCCCCCTGTAGCGCGCCACGCATCGAGAATTTCGATCGCGCTGACATGGCTCGTGGCGGGTACGCCACGCAGCCGCGCCTGCATCAGCAGGTGCGATAGATCATTGCCGAGAACAGGCACGCGCTGCGCGCTCTCGACAGTCACCCCCTCAGCACGCAGTGCGAAATCATAAGCGGCGGGGACGGGCTCGCTCTGTTCGTTCATGGCAGGCCGTGCGTGAAGCTGGAGACGCGTGAGCTTCGCCCGGTCGCTGGTGCGGCTCGCGCCTCGAACATGCTGTGCGTCGAGATCGTTGATGTCGATGGCGAGGCGGCCAAAGGGCATGTCCTTCAGGTCGACATAACTTGCCTGTGCCTTTTCGGCGGTCGCGCGGATTTCGTTCTGCGAGTACCCGCGGCCGAGCGGCTCGCGGTAACGGATCAGATGTTCGCGGCCAAGCGTCAGCACGGCATGGTGGAGATTATAAGGAAGCAAGGCAATGGATGCGCGCTCGCTCCGCCATTCCCAGGCCTCAGGCGCGTCCGGCGCACCGGCTGCGGGCTGAATGAAGGCCGCCTCGATCCGGTAGGGATAGCCGCGCATGGAAAACTCGCTCCAGCCGGTCACGAGGCCGTGCTGCGGATCGGCCGCAAAGGCTTCGACCTGCTTGCGAATTTCACCCGTAACCGAGAACCAGTACACGGTGTAGATGGCGACAAGAGCGATGAGCGCCAGCGACGGCCCTGCGATGCCCCAGCGGATGCCCGATCCGGATTCAGTGTCAGCCGTCATGTTTCCCCGATTATTCCTGGCCGCTTTGCCTGCCGTGGGAGCGCAAGACTATAGTGGCAACGGCAAGGGAATACAGAATGCAGGATTTGTGGGTCTTTGGATATGGCTCGCTGATGTGGCGGCCGGGCTTCGAGCATGAGGAGCGGCGGCCTGCGCTTTTGCGCGGCTATCATCGCTCCTTCTGCGTCTACAGCCATGTCCATCGCGGCACGCCGGAAAGGCCGGGCCTCGTATTCGGGCTCGATGCGGGCGGCTCGTGCCGGGGCGTCGCTTTCCGCGTGGAGGCGGCGCGTGCCGAGGAAACCAGGCGCTATCTGCAGGCGCGCGAGCAGGTGACGAGTGTCTATCGCGATGCGGTGAAGCGCGTCGAGCTGCTCGATGGTGGCGGCTTCGTCGAGGCGCTTTGCTTTCTCGTGGACCGGCATCACGGGCAATATGCGGGCCGTCTCGATTTCGATACGCAGGTGCGTCTGATTGCGGAAGGCGAAGGGCAGTCCGGCCGGAACCCGGATTACCTCGAAAGCACGGTTCGCCATCTCGACGAGGCCGGCGTACCGGATGAAGGTCTCAGCCGCCTCTGGCGCGCCGTAGAGCAGCGCCTGCGTCAATCTCCGGTGTCCCGGTGAAGCGGCCAAGCGTTTCGAGCGCGCTGCGAATATCCCGCTCGCGTGCCTTGGTGAGTTTCACGCCAGGTTCGAGCCAGAGGCCCTTCACCTCGAGCCGTCCTTCGCTGCGATGCGCCTTCACATCGGCACGGCCGGTGAAGCGGTCGCCTTCCAGCAGCGGCAGAACGTAATATCCATAGCGCCGCTTCTTTTCGGGTACGAAAATCTCGATGCGATAGTCGAAACCGAACAGGCGTTCCGCGCGCTTGCGGTCGCGGATGGCAGGATCGAAGGGCGACAGAAAACGTGCTTCGGCGGGCGGCTCGTCGGCCGCGGCGATCCGTGCCTCGATACCGGCGGGAGCGAACGCCGCCTTCCACGCGCCGTCGGCACCTTCCACCGAAACCTCGACGATCTCTTTCCGTTTCAGCGCCTTTGCCGTCCAGTCCTTTGCATCGGCAATGGAAACAAGATGCCAGAAGGCGGCAATCTCCTGCGGGGTGGCAAGGCCGAGCCGGTCGAGCGCGGCGCGGCAGGCCCAGTCTTTCGTCGCGGCTTCGGATGGGCGCGCGCGTCGATGCTCCTCGGGGATCACGCGTTCGGCAAGGTCATAGACCTTTTCGAAGCCGTCGCGCCGGGCAATCGCCACCTCGCCCATACGCCAGAGCATTTCAAGCGCCGTCTTGGACGGTCCCCAGCCCCACCAGCCACCGGCACCCTTGTCCTCGAAATCGCGTGCCATCAAGGCGCCTTCTCGCCGTAGCCGTTTGCGCACATCGCGCAGTACCTTCTCGCCTTCAGGACCGGAACGCTCCTGCCAGCGCGGATTCGCCTCGATCCGTGCCTTTGCCGCGCGGAAGCGATGCCGCCAATGAGGATAGAACTCCATCGGAATCAGCGAGGCATCATGCGTCCAGTGCTCGAAGAGCGATGCCTCGTCGTGATGAAGCGCGGCAAGATGCTCGCGGCGATAGGATGGCGCACGCGAGAAGAGGATCATGTGATGAGCGCGTTCCACCGTATTCACGGAATCGAGCTGCACGAAGCCGAGGCGGCGGACAAGAGCGAGCGTGTCGGCTGCTTGATATGCGCTTGTGCTTCCGCCCGTCAGCACATGATGGTCGAGGAAGAGGCGCCGCGCATCCCTGTTGCCGATCTTCAGCCTGCTCATGGGCCGGCGTTTTCCCGCGGCTCAAAGACATATTCGAGCTTCAATCCGTCCGGGTCGGCGAACATCACGGCATAGTAGCCCTCGCCATACTCGGGATAGTCTGCGGGCGGGTCGAGCACGGTCGCACCGATTTCGAGAAGCAGCGCATGAAGCCTGTCCACATCCTCGCGGCTGCCGGCAATCCAGGCGACATGGTGCAGCCCCGGCGAATAGCGGTCGTGGATGCGGCTGGCGTTTTCCCCGCGCGCGCGGAAGATGCCAATGGTGGGAAGCCGGTCGCGCGACGTGGCATGTTCCCAGTCGATGCCGTTTTCGTCTTCCGACCAGCGGCGATAGCCCATGAAGCCGAGCACGGCGTCATAGAAGGGAGCCGAGGACCGAGGGTCCTTCACCGTTAGGTCGAGATGATGGATGAAGCCGCGCGCGCTCACGCCCTGCTCAACTGCATTTCGAATAGCCGCATGAGGTGCAGGTTTCGCAGCCTTCCTGCCGCACCATGCCGCGTTCGCCGCAGCGCGGGCAGCCTTTCAGCGCGCCGCCCGTGTTGTTCGGCGGCGGCGGATCGCCCGCAACGGCGCGGAGTGCCTCCGTCACCGGGCGGCCGTCCTTCGCGGCGATGAAGCCCGTGTCGATCATGTGCTGCTCGATCACTTCGCCGATGGCGGCAAGGAGGCTCGGCACATAGCGCCCCTTCATCCATGAGCCGCCGCGCGGATCGAACACGGCTTTCAGTTCTTCGACCACGAAAGTCACATCGCCGCCGCGGCGGAAGACGGCTGAGATCATGCGCGTCAGCGCCACCGTCCAGGCATAGTGCTCCATGTTCTTCGAGTTGATGAAAATCTCGAAGGGACGGCGTCTCCCATCCTGCACGATGTCGTTGATGGTGATGTAGATGGCGTGGTCGCTTTCCGGCCATTGCAGCTTGTAGGTGAAGCCCGGCAGTACCGTTTCGCGCTCGAGCGGCTTCGACATATAGACGACGCCGTCCTTCTCGTGGCGTTCGCTATGCGCAGCCGGTGCGGCGAGCGGCAGGGCCGCCTGTTCGGCAGGCGCCGGCGTGTCGTCAACGGAAAGCACAGAGCCCCGCACATCGCTCGGGCGATAGGTGGTGCAGCCCTTGAGGCCCTTCTCATAGGCGTCCATATAAACGCTCTTGAAATCCTCGAAGGAAATATCGGCCGGCACGTTGATCGTCTTCGAGATCGAGCTGTCGATATGGTCCTGCACGGCCGCCTGCACGGCAATGTGCTCTGCGGGCGTCAGTTCCTGCGCGTTGACGAAATAGTCGGGCAGGGCCGCTTCCGTGCCGAACATCTCGTGGAAGCGGTCGACGGCGAAATCGCTCACGCGCTCCTCGCGCCGCGTACCGTCGGGCAGCAGGACCTTGCGCTTGTAGGAATAGGCAAAGACGGGCTCGATACCGGAGGAGACATTGCCTGCAAAAAGCGAGATCGTGCCGGTCGGTGCAATCGAGGTCACAAGAGCGTTGCGGATGCCATGTTCGGCAATCGCCTCACGAATGTCGCGGTCAAGGCCGGAGACGGTTTCACCGGCGAGATAGGCGTCGGCGACGAAAAGCGGGAAGGGCCCTTTCTCCTTCGCAAGATCGACCGAGGCGAGATAGGCCGCGCGCGACAGGACCTTCATCCATTTCCGGATCAGCGCGAGCGAGGCATCCGAGCCATAGCGCGTGCGGCACATGATGAGTGCGTCGGCAAGGCCCGTCACGCCGAGGCCGATGCGGCGTTTCGCCTGCGCCTCATGGCGCTGTTCGGGCAGCGGGAAGCGCGACACGTCGATCGTGTTGTCCATCGCGCGTACGGCGACGCGGACGAGCGCACCGAGTTCCGACTCGTCGATATGCGCCGTTTCGGCGAAAGGCTCTTTCACCAGTGCCGCGAGATTGATCGAGCCGAGAAGGCAGGCGCCATAGGGCGGCAGGGGCTGCTCGCCGCATGGATTCGTCGCATGGATCGTCTCGGCGTAATAGAGATTGTTCCGCGCATTGATGCGGTCGATGAAGATGACGCCGGGTTCGGCATAGTCATAGGTCGCATGAATGATGCGGTCCCAGAGTGCGCGCGCCTTCAAAGTCTTGTAGACCGTGCCGCCGAAAACGAGGTCCCAGTCCGCGTCTCTCTTCACCGCTTCCATGAAGGGATCGGTCGCGAGCACCGAGAGATTGAACATGGTGAGGCGGCCTGCCTCCTGCTTCGCCTCGATGAAGGCTTCGATGTCCGGGTGGTCGCAGCGCATGGTCGCCATCATCGCGCCGCGGCGCGAGCCGGCCGACATGATGGTGCGGCACATCGCGTCCCAGACATCCATGAAGGAGAGGGGGCCGGAGGCATCTGCCCCCACGCCCTTCACCGGCGCGCCCTTCGGGCGCAGCGTCGAGAAGTCGTAGCCGATGCCGCCGCCCTGCTGCATGGTGAGCGCAGCTTCCTTCAGGCTCTCGAAAATGCCTTCCATCGTGTCGGGGATTTCGCCCATCACGAAGCAGTTGAAGAGCGTCACATCGCGGCCCGTGCCGGCACCTGCAATGATGCGGCCTGCGGGAAGGAAGCGGTAGCCTTCCATCGCCTCGCGGAAGCGAGCCTCCCAATGGGCGCGAGCCTCCGGGGCTTCCGCTTCCGCCAGCGCCTTCGCCACCCGGGTCCATGTATCCGCCACCGTCAGGTCGAGCGGCGTCCCGTCCTCGGCATGAAGGCGGTATTTCATGTCCCAGATCTGTTCGGCGATCGGATGCATCGATTCTCACTTGGTCGCGTTGGCAGACGCGCAGTCTAGCACGAGGAACGGCACAAGATGTTCCTATTTTGTGCCAGCGTACTGCACACCGGAGCCTAGGCTAAATGCCTGAAATTACTCTTTAACCAGCCATGTCCCCGTTACCCACATGGGTAACGTCAGGCGCTTTCCACAGGCCGGGTGGCCAGTGCCGCGGGGCCTCCCGCCTCGCCGGCCAGCCGGGCGGCGGCCGTCTCGACGCGGCTTTCCAGCGTCTCCATGAAGCTCTTGCGGTCGAGGCCGGGCGGGATCGGTTCCAGGAATTCGAGCACGATGGTGCCGGGCTTGCGGGCAAAGCCGCGCCGCGCCCAGAAGAGCCCGGAGTTGACGGCGGCAGGCACGCAGGAAACGCCCAGCTGGCGGTAGAGCGCGGCCACGCCGGGCTTGTATTCGAGCTTGGTGCCGGGGGCCGCGCGCGTGCCTTCCGGGAAGATCACGACCGGGCGGCCTTCGGCGATTGCCGCCTTGCCCTGCGCCACGAGGCGGCGGATGGCGGCTGCCGCCGCACCCCGGTCGATCGCGATCATGCGCGTCTTTTGTGCGTACCAGCCATAAAACGGGATCCAGAGAAGCTCGCGCTTCAGCACCATGGCCGGGCGGTTCAGGATCGCGGTCATCACCACCGTGTCCCACATGGACTGGTGCTTAGAGGCGACGAGAACCGGCCCCTGCGGCAGCGTGCCCCTGATCTCGCAAGTCGTGCCGGCGATGACCTTGAGCAGCCAGAGCGTTGCATGGGACCAGAAGGCCATCGCCTTGAAGGTCAGGCTGCGTGGCAGCAGGAACAGCGGCGAGCAGCCGATCACCATGACGACAGACATGGCATAGAAGGCGAGGTTGAAAGCCGCGGAGCGCAGAAAGAGCAGCAAGCGATTTTTCCTTCTCGCTTCAGTTGTGCATCGACGCGCGGCCATAGGCGAGCGTCAGCAGGAACTTCGTGTATTCGGAAATGAGAAGCCGCGTTGTTCCCGGATAGGCCCACCATCCATCGAGATGCAGCGTATCCTGAAAAACCGGAAAAGGCGTGATCTCCACATCGGGCATGGCGCGGCCAAGCTCAAGCATCGCGCGGGGCAGATGATAGGTGCTGGTGACGAGAATGATCGAGTGGTAGTCGCGGGCGCGGACCCACTCGGCGGTTTCCGTCGCGTTGCCGATCGTGTTTGCCGCCATGTAGCCGATATCGATACAGCAATCGAATTTCGGCGCCTCGCCCGGCACGATGTTCTTGAGCGATGAAACCTTCACATCGGGGTGAACGCCTGTGATGAGCAGGCGTTTGCCCTTGCCCTGTTCGAGAAGCCGGTAGGCTACGGTGATGCGGTCGGGTCCACCCGTCAGGGCGACAATGCCGTCGGCCACCGGCACTTCCGCCGGGGGTATTCGCTCCAGGGCCGCGGTGAAGATGAAGAAACCGGCTACATAGCCTGCGGCCAGCAGCACGGCAATGCCGACCGCCATACGGATGATGCGCTGTCTTATCCTGTCCCGCAGCGTTTCTGTCGCCGCCATTGCCGGGGTCCGTTCCTTGCCGGGTTTGCTGGATTGCATGATAGGTGCGCGCGAGACGAAGTTAAAGCGCCTCAGAGCATGCGCTCGAGCGAGCTCAGAACCGTGAGCCGGGCCGTCATCAGGGTAACGAAGGCTGCGGCGAAGGGGACGGCAAGCAGCACCGGGTAATATTCGAGCGGAAGCCCTGAAGCGGCGACGAGAAACATGTCGCCGCTACCGCCTGCGAGGCCGAGCAGAAAAAAGGTGATGGCGCCGGCAGCCGTTCCGATCAAGCCCCCGCGAAATCCGAGATGCAGGAAATGCCGCTGCACTTCAGAAGCGATGAAGCGGTCCTGTGCGCCGATCAGATGCAATACTTCCACCACATCGCGGTTGGAGGAGAGACCCGCGCGCGTTGCGAAGACGACGATCGCTATTGTCGTGCCAGCAACGACGGCAAGGATGCCGAAGGCAAGCCATGTTGCGGATCGCGCGGCACGGACCAATTCGCCGCGCCATTGTCTGTGCGTGTCGAGCGACGCGCCGGGCGTGGCGGCGGCAATGTCGATGGCGAGCTGAGAGAGGTCGGGCGGGTTCTCGTTGTCGATGCGGATGTCGATGAGGCTCGGCAATGGAAGATCGCCGGTGACAAGCCCCTGTCCGAGCCAGGGTTCGAGAAGCGCCGCCGTTTCCTCTCGGCGAAGTGGTGTCGCCGAGATGATCCCGGGTGTTGCTGCGAGTACGGCCATGACGGCGCCGATCTGGTCCTCCGCCACCATGTCGCGCGAGGCGCGCAGTTCCACGGTGAGCGATCCCGAGATTTCGGAACTCCATTCGCGTGCCTTGCCGCTCACCGAGAGGGCTGCACCCAGCGCGAGGCTGGCGAGAAAGCACATGGCGGCGACGACGAGCATCAGCGGGAGGCCTGTTGCACCGGCGGCCGGCATGACGCTGCGCGTCTCCACGAGCAGCGATGTCAGGCCATTGCCCTGCCGTTCCTGCTCGAAAGGCTGGGCCGGGGGGCGGGGGCGGGGAGGCTGGCGGCGGGTCTCAGCCACGGATCGTAAGCCCTCCATTGCGCAGCACGAGCTCTGGCGCGCCGGCCGCATCGACGAGCGCACGATCATGGGTCGCGATCAGGACCGAGGTGCCGAGCCGGTTCAGTTCAACGAAAAGCCGGAGCAGCCGCTGCCCCATCTCCGGGTCGACATTGCCGGTCGGTTCGTCGGCAAGCAGCAGGTCCGGCTGGGCAACGACGGCGCGGGCGATCGCGGCACGCTGTTTCTCGCCGCCCGAAAGCGTCGGCGGCCGGGCGTTCAGCCGGTCGCCAAGGCCCACCCAGGCGAGCAGTTCCTCGACATCGTTGCGGTAGCTTTCTTCCTTCCGGCCCTGAATTTTCAGCGGCAGCGCCACATTCTCATAGGTGGTCAGGTGGTCGAGCATCCGGAATTCCTGGAACACGACGCCGATCCGCCGTCTCAGCGCGGGCAGTTCCGCTCGCGGCAGGGTCGCCACATCCTGGCCGAACATGGTGATGAGCCCCCGCGAGGGGCGGTTCGCCAGGAACATGAGCTTCAGCAGCGAGGTCTTGCCGGCGCCGGAAGGGCCGGTCAGAAAGTGAAACGAGCCCGGCGCGAGGTGAAAGCTCACATCGCGCAGGACCTCCGGCCCCATGCCATAGCGCATGCCGACATTCTCGAAGCGAATCATGGAGCGACGGTATCATGGAACTATCGGGCAGGCGCGGGCCTGCCCCGCGGCAAGGCGCCGATTTCCGTCATATTCCGGCGAAAGATGCGGCCGGTTTAACGCGGCTTTAACCACGCCCGGACTTTCAATAGGCTTGTTGGGTGCCCGTCCGCAGAGCAGCGGGTACGCCCTGTCGGACCGCTCGGAATCGCCGGATTTTCACTGGATGATTATCACCTGCCCGTCCTGTGCGTCGCGCTACCCCGTCAATGCCGCTTCCTTTGCGCCGGCGGGGCGGAAAGTGCGCTGCGCGAAATGCGGCCATAGCTGGCATCAGATGCCGGAAGAGGCGGAGGCGTCCATGCTGGCGCCTGTCGTGCCGCTGCCGGCCGGCCGGAAAAAGATGTTCGGCGAAAAAACGAAGCCGGAGCCCGTTGCGGCGGAAGCCCCTTCGCAGCCACAAGCTGCCTTGGAAGCGGCGGATGACGTCGCCTTTGCAGAGACCGAAACCTCATCCGAGGCTGCTGCGGCGCCTGCGCCTGCCACCCGGACAAGCGTTGCCGCCGATATCGGCAACAGGTTCCGGGCGGAAGTGCGCCGCGCCGCCTCCATGCGCCGTGGCCGCGCGCTCATTGCGGCGGGCTGGGTGCTGCTTGGCATCTTCGTCACGAGCACGATCGGCGCCGGCTATTCCTGGCGTCACGAGATCTCCGCCTGGTGGCCTGCCACGACGAAGGTTTATGCAGCCGTCGGCGAGGAGATCAATCTCAGGGGACTCGAATTCCGCAATGTCGCCTATGAACGCCAGACCGAGGAAGGGCTGCCGGTTCTCGCCATCACCGGCGAAGTGGTGAACATCACGGAGAAGCGTGTCGCGCTGCCGAGGCTGCGCGTCGGTCTGCGCGACGAGAACCAGAACGAACTCTATCACTGGACCTTTGCGCTCGATGAAACGGTGCTGCCGCCCAACGAGGCCGCGTCCTTCATCACGCGGCTGTCGAGCCCGCCGCCTGAATCGCGCGACATCGAGATTCGTTTCGCCGATATTTCGGGCATGGTGTCTGACGCAAGCCACGCCGCGCCGGATGCGGGCGATGCGCCCGCAAGCGAATAGGCGATGAGCGGAATTGCGCCACAGGGCGCAAAGATCGCCGTTCTCTTCACCGCTGATGAGATTGCCGCCCGAGTGAAGGTGCTCGCCGCCGCAATCGCCTCGACGAGCGAGCGTGACCTGCTCGTCATACCGATCCTGAAAGGCAGTTTCATCTTTGCCGCCGATCTGCTTCGCGCATTGCATGAAGCGGGCGTCGAGCCGGACATGGATTTCATCAGCCTGTCGAGCTATGGCGCGGGCACGCAGTCGCTCGGCGAGGTGCGCATCGTGCGCGATACGGAAGCGCCGATCAAAGGCCGCGATGTCCTCGTCATCGACGATATTCTGGAATCGGGCCGGACGCTCGCTTTCGCCAAAGACCTGCTGACGGCGCGCGGCGCGAAGCGGGTCCGCACCTGCGTGCTGCTCGATAAGCCGGGGAAACTTGTGGTCGATATGAAGGCCGATTTCACCGGATTTCAATGTCCCGACAGATTTGTCGTCGGCTATGGTATGGATGTCGCCCATGCGTGGAGGCAGCTGCCCTTTGTCGGCTATGTGGAGCGCTGAAACATGGCGCGCATTCTCGTTGCCGAAGACGAGCCGGATGTTCTGACCTTCGTCCTGCGCGCGCTGCGTGGCGCGGGCCACGAGGCCGATGGTGCAGCGGACGGGAGCGACGCGCTTGCGGCGCTCGCCCGTGCGCGCGAAGCAGGGCGCCCGCATGACCTGCTGCTGACCGATATTCTCATGCCGGTCATGGATGGTGTCTCGCTCGCGCTGCTTGCCTCGCGCGATCAGCCGGCCCTTCGCATCATGCTGATGACGGGGTACTCGGACCAGCGCGAACGGGCACATGGTCTCGAAGCCATTATCCACGACATATTGCTCAAGCCCTTCACGCTGGACGAGCTGGTCATGCGTGTGCAATCCGCCCTCGGCTAGAAGCGCCGGAGCAGTCTTTCCAGATAGTCGAGTTCGATCTGCGGGCGCCCGAGATCGCGCGCGCGTTCGCGCAGTTCGTCGAGAATCTGCTGCGCGCGCTGCATGTCGATATTGTCCGGCACGCCGGAGCCCCGCATGTCGCCCGGCCCCGATTCCTGCCCCGCGCCGCGGCCATGCTGCGGCCTGCCGAAGGGGTCGGGCCTCGCCTGGCCCCGGCCTCGCCCCTTTCCGGCGCGGTTTTCCAGCAGCTTGTCGGCGAGGGCCTGTGCGCCGTCCCGCATCTTTTCGATAGCCGTTCCCTGCGAGGCCATGGCGCGGTCGGCGCGAGCCGCCTCCAGCCTGTCCTTGGCGTCCGACATCGCATCAAGGGCTTCGGCAAGTGCCTCGGGCGGCTCCTCGCCGCTTTCCCGGAGTTTCTCGAGGATCTTTTCGAACTCCTGTTTGAGCTCTTCCTGGTCGCCCGCAATATCGTTGAATGGACGCTCCCGCGATTGTTGCCCGAGCTTGCGGTCGGCGTCGGGATCGAGGCGCAGGCTTTCAAGCTCGCGGAAGGTGCGGTCCAGCAGGTCGCGTTGCGCGGCGATCAGATTGTCCATTTCCTCGACGGTTCGCGCGAGCGCCTCTTCGCCGGGCGACATGCCGGCCGATGGATCGGACAGTTTCAGATTTTCGAGAATGTTCTGAAGCTCCGCCAGCAGCGCCTGCGCCTGTTCCGTGGCGCCGCTTTCGGCAAGCTCGCCGATGGCATCGAGCATGGCCTGCAAATCCTCGGCGGCGATGTATTCCGCCTCGCCGTCCGGCAGCGTGCTCTGCATGTCGCTGCCTTCGAATGCGGCCAAGTCGGAAATCGCGTTCATGTAACGGTCGAAAGCCTCGCGCAGCTCCTGCATCAGGCGTGTGATCTCCGCCGCATCGGCGCCTTCGGCCAGCGCCTGCGTCAATGCCTCGCGGGCGGCGCGCAGGTCGCGCTCGGCAAGTGACAGATCGCCATCCTCGATCCTGAGGGCGATGGACCACAGGAGATCGAAAATGCCGGTGAGGTCGGTGTCGCGCGTTGCTTCGGTCAGGCGCCAATAGGCCGCCCGCAGCGTCAGATAGACAACCTTGTCTTCGATATAGCGGTCGGAGTCCTGCGTGAAGTTGTCGATATAGCGTGCGACGCTTGCGCCCGAGCGCGGGTCGAGCGCAAGCCGGCGTCGCTGCTCCACGATGGCGCGGGCGAGCGGCTGGGTGAATGTGCGCTCCGGCAGCACCATCGTCACGGGTTCGGACGTGCCCTCCTGTCCGGCATCGTCCTTCACCGCAAGCGTGATCTTGACGGGAAGTCCGGCCCAGGGATGGGCTGTCAGTTCCGCATAGGTCGTGCCTTCGGCCTCGCGCGGACGCTGTGCGGGGAAATTCAGCGCAATCCCCGGTGCAGTCACGCGGGATTCCGGGGCGGAAATCTTCTCCCCTTCCGTTTCCATGCCGCTGCGATCGAGTTCGACGCGGGCTTCGCCCGAGACGACGCCGTAATCGTCCGTGACGCGATAGGAAAGGCGCAGCGCACCCGAGGCGGATTGCGTCACGGGCTGGGTCAGCTCAATCGCCGGCGGGGTATCGGGCGTCACCTCGAAGCGCCAGCCGCGGATCATCCGGCCGCCCTCGGTCAGCAGCAGATCGGCATTCTCCTTCAGCACGGCGTCGATGGAGAAATTTCCGTCGCTGACGAGTTTCAGTTCCTCGGGCTTTTCGCGTTCTCCATCGTGCCGCTCGAGAACGGGCGCGGTCCGAAGGCCATGCACCCTGATCGAGAGTGTGCTGCCCTGAGGTACCGTGATTGCCTCGCTGCGCACCGGCACCTCGGCATTGGCCTGTTCGAGATAGAGCGGCGGCTTGCGGGTATAGGCGGGTGGCGTCACCCAGGCTTCGATGCTCGCCACGCGTCCGCCCGTCGCGCCCGGCAGAAGCGCATCGGCAATCCGTGCGAAATGGCCGGGTCCCGTGCCCGCAATCGAAACCACCAGCAGAAGCAGAATGGCAGCGCGCAGGGCGTAAGGGTCGGTGCTGGCAAGCACCGAGTCCGGCAGCCCGAGCCGCAGGCGTCCGAGCCGCTCCGCGATCCAGCGCCTGTGCGCGGCCCAGAGCGCCGCATCGCCGCTTTGGGCCGCCGGCACGTCCTCATAGGCGGAAAGCGGCGCATGGGGCAGGCCGGAGGACTTCTCGAGATGGCGCAGCGCGTCCTGACGGCCCGGCCAGCGGAAGCCGCGAAAGCCATGCCAGATCAGCCAGACGAGGCCGGCGCCGAAGCCCGCCAGCAGTACCCAGTGGATACCGACGGGCAGGTCAGCGAAGAGCCCGAACAGCGCCAGCGATATGAAGGCCCCGGCCAGTGCGCCTGCGGGCCACAGCGCGGGCAGCAGCGCCTCGAAGCCCAGGAGGATGCGCGAGATCCGCACCCGCCTTTCGATGCGCGGCGGCAGTTTCGGCGCGGAAAGGCTGCCGCTGTCCCCGGTGCGTTTCGTCTGTCTGTCGGTCGGGCCGGTCAAAACCTCTCGCCCCAATGCATTTTCATTGCGGCTCCGGCATGTCTCACGGCCGGTCTAGCCAGTCAGGGATAATATCCTGTTTCAGCATTGCGTCATAACTGGGGCGTGCGCGCACTTCCCGGAAGCTCGCATCCTTCACCATGACTTCAGGCACAAGCGGCCGCGTATTGTAGGTCGAGGCCTGAACGGCGCCATAGGCGCCCGCCGACATGATGGCAACGAGATCGCCGCTTTTCAGCCGCGGCAGGCGGCGTCCCTTGGCGAAAAAGTCGCCCGTTTCGCAGACCGGTCCCACCACGTCGTAGATGACGGTTTCCGCGCCGGACGCGGGTTCCGTCACGGGGCGGATCTCGTGAAAGGCATCGTAGAGCGTCGGGCGGATGAGATCGTTCATCGCCGAATCGAGAATGAGGAATGTGCGGTCGTCGCCCTGCTTTTCATAGATCACGCGGCTCACCAGAATACCCGCATTGCCGGCGATCAGGCGTCCCGGTTCGAAGGTGAGCTGGCAACCGAGATGGCCGATGGTGCGCTTCACCATGGCGGCATATTCATCTGGATGCGGAGGAACGTCGTTGTCGCCGCGATAGGGAATACCGAGACCGCCGCCGAGATCGATATGCGCGATGGGGTTGCCGTCGGCGCGAAGTGCTTCGACCATCGTTGCGACGCGGGCAAAGGCGGCTTCGAAGGGTTCGAGATCGGTCAGCTGGCTGCCGATGTGAACATCGATCCCGTCCGGCTCGATGCCGGGCAGTTCGCGGGCGCGTGCATAGACGGCGGGTGCCCGCTTCCATGAAATCCCGAACTTGTTTTCGGCCTTGCCGGTCGTGATCTTCTCATGTGTCTTCGCATCGACGTCCGGGTTCACGCGAATGGCGACATGCGCGGTCAGTCCGCGCGCGGCCGCAAGCGCGGACAGGAGTTCAAGCTCGGGCTCTGACTCCACATTGAAGCGGTCGATGCCGGTTTCGAGCGCGAAGGCCATTTCGGCTTCCGTCTTGCCGACGCCCGAAAAGACGATCTTGTCCGGCGTCACACCGGCGGCGAGCGCCCGGCGCAGCTCGCCTTCGGAAACCACATCGGCGCCGGCGCCCTGGCGTGCAAGCGTTGCGACGACGGCGAGATTGGAATTTGCCTTTACCGAATAGCAGATGCGCGCCGGCTGGCCCTTGAAGGCGCCGGCAAAGACGCGGTAGTGCCGTTCGAGCGTCGCGCTTGAATAGCAATAGAAGGGCGTGCCGATAGCGGCCGCGATGTCGGGTATGGCAACGTCCTCGGCGTGGAGAATGCCGCCACGATAGTCGAAATGATGCATGTCACGGTCCGGTCAGGCGCGCCCCTGGCAGGGCGGGCGTTCAATAATTGTAGCGGTCGACGCGGCGGCGCGGCGCGATGTTGTCCATCTCGTTGTTGACCGGGCGGGCATCGATCGGCACTTCATCGCCGAGGATTTCCTCTGCGGTCGGTGCGGCTGCGGGCTGTTCGGCGGAGCCGGCTGGCGCATCGAGGCTGCCCCGCCGGCCGCAGCCGCCAAGCGCCAGAACGATGGCAATCGTCAGCAGGGCGGCTTTCGTTCCATGCGTCGTCATTCCGCTCGATCCCCCGTTTTACCGCCTGAATTCATCCGGCATGGTCCAGCCGCAGGCGCCACTGTTTTGCCGCCTCGCGGACATTCGAAGGCGCCGTACCGCCAAAGCTTGTGCGGCTTGCCACCGAATTGTCCACCCCCAGCACAGAATATATTTCATCCGTGATGCCGGGCTCCACCTCCTGCATTTCGCCAAGCGTCAACCCGTCAAGGTCAACGCCCTTTCTTTCGGCCTTTGCCACCAGCGCCCCGGTCACATGATGGGCTTGGCGGAAGGGCAGGCCGAGCCGGCGCACCAGCCAGTCGGCAAGATCGGTTGCCGTCGAAAAACCCCGCGAGGCGGCGGCCCGCATCGCCGCTTCGTTCACGGTCAGTGTCCGCACCATGCCGGTCATGGCGGCGAGCGACAGCGACAGCGCGTCGAGCGCGTCGAAGGCCGCTTCCTTGTCTTCCTGCATGTCCTTCGAATAGGCGAGCGGCAGGCCCTTCATCACGATGAGGAGCGAGGTAAGCGCGCCGATCACGCGCCCCGATTTCGCGCGCACGAGTTCGGCGGCGTCGGGGTTGCGCTTTTGCGGCATGATGGAGGAGCCGGTCGTGAAACTGTCCGGCAGGCGCACGAAATCGAAGCCAGGCGTCGACCAGATGACGATTTCCTCGGCAAGCCTCGAAAGATGCGTTGCGGCGATGGCGGCGGCCGACAGCGTCTCCAGCACGAAGTCACGGTCGGACACGGCATCGAGCGAGTTGCGGGTCGGGGCGTCGAAGCCGAGCGCCTTCGCCGTCATGTGCCGGTCGATGGGGAAGGAGGTGCCGGCAAGCGCCGCGCTGCCGAGCGGCGATTCATTGAGGCGCTTTCTCGCATCGGCAAGCCGCCCCCGGTCCCGCGCCGCCATTTCGACATAGGCGAGGCAGTGATGGCCGAAGGTCACGGGCTGCGCGGTCTGGAGATGCGTGAAGCCCGGCATGATGGTGGCCGCATGCTCTTCCGCGCGCGTGACCAGCGCGATCTGGAAATCGCGGAGCTGCCCATCCAGATGGTCCAGCGTGTCCCGGATATAGAGCTTGAAGTCGGTCGCCACCTGATCGTTGCGCGAGCGCGCGGTGTGAAGCCGGCCCGCCGCCGCGCCGATCAGCTCGGCAAGGCGTGCCTCCACATTCATGTGGATGTCTTCGAGGTCCCGGCGAAACTCGAATTTTCCGCTCTCGATTTCGGCCAATACCGCATCAAGGCCTGCGACGATTTTGTCGGCATCTTCCCTTGAGATAATTCCCTTTTCGGCCAACATGCGGCAATGCGCCTTCGAGCCCGCAATATCCTGGGCGAAGAAGCGCTGGTCGAAGCCGATGGAGGCGTTGATTTCCTCCATGATCCGGTCGGGGCCTTCGCCGAAGCGGCCGCCCCACATCTTGTTGCTCATTGTTGTTCTCCGGGGCGGATGCCGTTTCGCCCATTCGGACGCCGATTAGAGAGTAAGGAATGCCTCAGACAAGCCCGAAACTGCTCGCCCTGCTCGCCGGTGCGGTCCTTCTGATCGCCGGGGGGGTATATCTGATCGGACAGGGGGGCGGCAACCCGCCGGAGGGGCAGGCAACGTCCCCGCTCGAAGCGGTTGCGGTGGGCGATGTGGCCAATTTCGTGCCACGGCCGGTCCCGGCCGCCATGCCGGATGTGCCTTTCCGCGATGGCGAGGGGCGGGAGACGCGCCTTGCGGATTTCCGGGGAAAGCTCGTACTTCTGAACCTCTGGGCGACCTGGTGTGCGCCCTGCCGCGAGGAGATGCCCGAGCTCGACCGGCTGGAGGCGGAGCTTGGCGGCGAGGCGTTCAAGGTGCTGGCGCTGAGCGTCGATTCGACCGGGCCGGAGGTTCCGGCCGCCTTTCTCGAACAGATCGGGATCGAACATCTCGCGCTCTATCACGACCCCTCTGCCAAGGCGAATTTCACGCTTGGCGCTTTCGGGCTTCCGACCACGATCCTGATTTCGCCGGAGGGTCTCGAGATCGGCCGCATGGCGGGGCCTGCCCATTGGGCAAGCGAGGATGCGAAGCAGCTCATCGGCGAGGCGCTTCGCCTCTACGGGTCCGCCCAGGAAAGCTGAGGCAGGTCAGTCCGGCGTGTCCTCGGCCCTTGTCACGAACATCGCGCCGATCGTCTGGGCGGGGTCGCTGCCACCGGCCGTCAGCGGAACGCAGAGGCAGTGGCCGATGAGATAGAGGCGGCCCGAAGCGGCAAAAGGTACTTTCACGAAAACCGGCTTTCGGCTGAAAAAGGCCTTCTGCGTGATGTAGATCCAGCGGCGCTGAACGGCCTCCGGGTTTTCCCGTGAATAGGCACCGCCTTCTTCCGCGAATTCGGAGAGGAGCTTGCTCGTCCGTTCCTCGCCGAGCAGTTCGACGAGTTTCGTGCCGAACAGGCGGACGCGGAAGTCCCGACCGCCATCCACCGCTTCGGCAATGATGACATTGGGCAGGAGGCGGGCAATCTCGGATGGCTTGATGTCGGCGCGGTCCGGCATTTCCCGGCCGCCGCGAATGCGTTCGAGATAGGAAAAAAGCTCGATCACCGGCGGGTGCTCGGGCACCTCGATGATCTGCGGTTCGTCGGTGATCCTTTTCGCGCGCTCGCCGGTCGCAAAACTGCCAGCCGTCATTGCTCCACCCTCCAGCGTTCTTGCGCCGCCGTCGTGGAACTGTCGCATGGAGGAGGTTAACAAAAATGCCCGGAAATTCGTTTCTGATGCGGAATTGACGCCGCGTCAGCGTGTGGGAACGGGCTTCTCGCCGCGGTAATCGTAAAAGCCGCGCTGCGTCTTGCGGCCGAGCCAGCCTGCTTCGACATATTTCACGAGAAGCGGGCAGGGCCGGTATTTCGAATCCGCCAGCCCGTCATAAAGCACCTGCATGATGGAAAGGCAGGTGTCGAGGCCGATGAAATCGGCAAGCTGCAGCGGGCCCATCGGGTGGTTCGCGCCGAGCTTCATGGCCTTGTCGATGCTCTCGACCGAGCCCACGCCCTCGTAAAGCGTATAGACCGCCTCGTTGATCATCGGCAGCAGGATGCGGTTCACGATGAAGGCCGGGTAGTCCTCGGCATGGGCGATCTTCTTGCCGAGCGAATCCGCGAAATCGCGCATGGCCTCGAAGGTTTCGTCATCGGTGGCGATACCGCGCACCAGTTCCACCAGTTCCATGACCGGTACGGGGTTCATGAAATGAACGCCCATGAAGCGTTCCGGGCGGTCAGTCGAGGCGGCAAGGCGGGTGATGGAGATCGAGGACGTGTTGGTGGCAAGCAGCGCATCCTCGCGCAGATGCGGGCAGAGCTCGGCAAAGATCTTCCGCTTCACGTCCTCGTTCTCGGTCGCCGATTCGATCACGAGATCGGCATCCTCGAAGGCTTCCATGGAATCGGCGGGGTTGAGGCGGGCAAGGGCCGCGTCGCGCTGTTCCACGGTGATGCGCCCGCTTGCAACCTGCCGGGCCATGTTGCCGTCGATGGTGGCAAGGCCGGCCTGAATACGGTCTGCTGATATGTCGTGCAGCGCCACCTCATAGCCTGCCAGGGCGCAGACATGCGCGATTCCGTTACCCATCTGTCCGGCGCCGATGACGCCCACCTTGCGAAACTTCATTACTCGAAACCTGTGGCTAGCTTGTGTGCCGAGGCTCTGCCTCGATCGGGGCACATATCCCTGCAATTTGCCCAAGAATGGCGCGGAAGGCGTTCAGCGTAAAGAAAAAGCGCCGCCGGGAGGCCCGGCAGCGCTTCTATTTTCGCCCTATATGGCGTCTGCGGTCAGAGGCCGGCCTTGCCGAGCTCTTCCTCGAGTTCCGGCACCGCCTTGAAGAGGTCCGCCACGAGGCCGTAATCGGCCACCTGGAAGATCGGCGCCTCTTCGTCCTTGTTGATGGCGACGATGACCTTCGAGTCCTTCATGCCCGCGAGATGCTGGATCGCGCCGGAAATGCCGACCGCGATGTAAAGCTCGGGGGCGACGACCTTGCCGGTCTGGCCGACCTGGTAGTCGTTCGGCACGAAGCCCGCATCGACCGCGGCGCGCGAGGCACCAACGGCGGCACCGAGCTTGTCGGCGATCTTTTCAAGCATGCCGAAGTTTTCGCCATTCTGCATGCCGCGGCCGCCGGAGATGATGACCTTGGCGGAGGTCAGTTCCGGGCGGTCCGACTTCGTGAGCTCCTCGCTGACGAATTCCGACAGGCCGGGGTTTGCGGCGGCGCCGATCTTCTCGATCGCGGCCGAACCGCCCTGACCGGCCGCCGGGAAGGCGGTCGTGCGGACGGTGATGACCTTCTTTGCGTCGGTCGACTTCACGGTCTGGATCGCGTTGCCGGCATAGATCGGACGCTCGAATGTGTCCGGGCCCTGAACGGCGGTGATTTCCGAGATCTGCGCGACGTCGAGAAGGGCGGCCACGCGCGGCATGAAGTTCTTGCCGACGGTGGTGGCGGCCGTGACGATCGCGTCATAGCTGCCCGCAAGGCTCACGACGAGCGCGGCGAGCGGCTCGGCAACCGGGTGTGCATAAAGCGCATCGTCGGCGACGATCACCTTCTTCACGCCGTCGAGCTTCGCAGCGGCTTCCGCCACCGCGTCGCAGCCCTGACCGGCAACCAGCACGACGACATCGCCACCGAGCTTCGCGGCAGCGGTGACGGTCTTTGCGGTCGCGTCGTTCAGCGCCTTGTTGTTGTGGTCTGCAATAACAAGCGTCGTCATCCGATCACTCCCGCTTCCTTGAGCTTCGATACGAGTTCGGCAGCCGTTTCAACCTTCACACCGGCGGAACGCTGCGGCGGCTCGCTCACCTTCACGACCTGGAGGTGGGTCTTCACCTCGACGCCGAAATCGCCCGGCGTCTTTTCGTCGATCGGCTTCTTCTTCGCCTTCATGATGTTCGGCAGCGAGGCATAACGCGGCTCGTTGAGGCGCAGGTCGGTGGTGATCACCGCCGGCATCTTGAGCTTCAGCGTCTGGAGGCCGCCATCGACTTCGCGGGTCAGGTTCAGCGTGCCGCCATCGACCTCGACCTTGGAGGCGAAGGTGCCCTGCGCCCAGCCGAGCAGCGCCGAAAGCATCTGGCCCGTCTGGTTGCAGTCATCGTCGATCGCCTGCTTGCCGAGGATGATGAGGTCCGGCTTCTCGGCGTCGGCAACACCCTTCAGGATCTTGGCGACGTTGATCGGCTCGACCGAGTCGTCCGTCTTCACCAGGATGCCGCGGTCGGCGCCCATGGCGAGTGCAGTGCGGATGGTTTCGGTGGCCTGTTGCACGCCGATCGAAACGGCGATGACTTCCGTCGCCTTGCCCGCTTCCTTGAGACGCACCGCTTCTTCAACGGCGATCTCGTCGAACGGGTTCATCGACATTTTCACATTGGCGAGATCGACGCCGCTGCCATCCGATTTCACGCGGATTTTCACGTTGTAGTCGACCACTCGCTTGATCGGTACGAGGACTTTCATCGAGGCGGACTCCCTGCGCGTTGCCTTGGCGGCGAGAACTCAAGGGGCGGACCCCCGGGGCCTCTCGGAAACCTTGGCGCCGGTCTTGGTGTAGATCTGGGCGGCGGCCCACTGCCTTGAAAACGGCTGTTTTCTGAGGAAAACGAGGCCAAACCCGCCCGCTGCCACATAGCTGCTGTTGCGGTGCGGGAACCTAGTGGCAGACCCCCTGCCTGTCAACGAAAGGGATTCGGGCGAATTGCCGCCTCAGCGGGTGGCGCCGGGCACCCATTTCACGTCGCCGGGGCCCTTGCCGTCCTCGCCCCGATTGGCGTGGCGCGCCGCGACGAAAAGGAAATCGGAAAGCCGGTTCAGATAGCGCAGCGCCGCCCCGTTCACCATCTCATGGGGCGTTTCCATGAGCGCCGTCACAAGGCGCTCGGCGCGGCGGCAGATGGTGCGGGCAAGGTGGAGATGGGCGGCGGCCGGCGTGCCGCCCGGCAGGATGAAGGAATTGAGCGGCGCGAGAGCCTCGTTCATCTCGTCGATCTCCGCTTCGAGGCGGGTCACCTGGCTGTCGAGAATCCGCAAGGGTTCGTATCCGAGATCCTCGTCCTTCGCAGGCGTTGCGAGGTCGGCACCGAGATCGAAAAGCTCGTTCTGGATGCGGGAGAGCATGGCATCGAGCTTCGGCAGGGCGGCGGTGTGAAGCCGCGCCATGCCGATCGCCGAATTGGTCTCGTCGACCGTGCCGTAGCTTTCGATGCGGAGCGCATGTTTCGGCACGCGCTCGCCCGTCGCCAGGGCGGTCGTGCCCGTGTCGCCGCTCCGCGTATAGATCTTGTTCAGCGTGACCATGTTGTCCGGTCAGGATTTGGCAAAGGGCAACATGCGCTTCAGCACATTGTCCTTGAGAATGAAGTGATGATAGAGCGCGGCCAGAATGTGAACCGCGACCAGTGCCGTCAGAATCCAGGCATTGATTTCGTGCAGTTCCCGCCCGATTGAGTTGATCGTGTCGTTCTGGGCGATCTTCAGCGGGATGACGTTGAAGGCGACCGGATCGCGCTTCGATGTCGTCACCATCATCAGGCCGAAGATGGGCTGCAGCGTCACGCTCGCATAAAGGCTGTGATGAACGGCCTTGGCCGCTATTTCCTGCCAGCGCGGCATGGCCGGGAAGGCGGGGCGAGGCGCGCGCCCCTTGGTCGCAAGCCAGACGACCATCAGCGCAAGCACGATGAGACCGAAGCCGAAATGCAGCGTTGCCGTTTCGCGGCTGATCGTGAAGCCGCCATAAAGCATCAGCAGCACCAGCACGGCGGCCGCCCAGTGCAGTGTCTTCATCGACGTGCTGAAACCTGAATTGACCGCTGCGGTATCTTTCATGGCACGGGCTCCCACCTTGCTCGCTATGTCCCCGCGAGAATCGCCCGTTCCGTGCCGCGGATCAAGCACTCATGGCGTCTTCCAGCCCTTGCGCCATGCCGCGATCGCCTCGCCGATCTCGTGCGGGCTGTCTTCCTGCAGGAAATGGCTTCCCCTCACGGTCACTTCGGTCTGGTTTTTCCAGCCGCGGCAGAATTCGCGCTGTGCGCCTGTCAGGATGGCGCCCGGATCGGCATTGATGAAGAGCTTGGGCAGGCCGTTCTGCGACATCCAGCGCGCATAGTCGGCGGCAATCTCGACCACATCCGCCGGTTCGCCGCCAAGCGGTATCTGGCGCGGCCAGGAAAGTGTCGGGCGGCGGCTTTCGCCTTCCTCGGCGAAGGGCCGGCGATAGACCGCCATTTCCTCTTCGGTGAGTTTTCGCAGGATGGAGCCCGGCAGCACCGCCTCGATGAAGAGGTTGCGCTTCAGGATCATCTCCTCGCCCGCTTCCGAGCGGAAGCCCTCGAAGATGCGGCGCGCATCCTGGTTCCATTCGTCCCATTCGAGCGGGCGCACGATCCCTTCCATATAGGCAATGCCCTCGACCGCGCCGCGATGGCGGTTCGCCCAGTCGAAGCCGAGCGCCGAACCCCAGTCGTGAATGACGAGCGTGACATTGCGCGTGATGCCGAGCGTCTCGAGAAAGGCATCGAGAAAGCGGCGATGCTCGCGGAATGTGTAGCGTTCGGGGCCCGAGGGTTCGAGCTTCTCGCTGTCGCCCATGCCGATGAGGTCGGGCGCGATGCAGCGGCCCTGACCGGCCAGATGCGGCATGACATTGCGCCAGAGATAGGAGGATGTCGGATTGCCGTGCAGAAAGACGATCGGGTCGCCTTCGCCCATTTCGCTATAGGCCATGCGGCGGCCGGAAATCGTCACCCGCTTCTTCGGCAGTTCCGCTGCCGCTATTTCCCTGCCGGACATCTGTGCTGCCTCCTCCCGTTGGATCGGGGCTGCTCAGCGCGAGGCGAAATAAAGCCCCGTCATGATGATGATCAGCGCGAGAAATTGCAGGCCCACGCGCCAGCGCATCAGCATCTGCGAGCGGTTCGCCGGGCCGCCCCGCATCATGTTCACAAGCCCCAGTATCAGCACGATCAGTACGGCGATAAGTGCGATGGGACCAAGCCAGTTGAACAGTTCCGTCATGATATCAGTTCCCGCCTTCGAGCAGGCGGCGGGCGATGACCTGTGCCTGAATTTCCGCCGCGCCTTCGAAGATGTTGAGAATACGCGCATCGCAGAGCACACGGCTCACCGGATATTCGAGCGCGAAGCCGTTGCCGCCGTGAATCTGGAGCGCATTGTCGGCCGCCGCCCAGGCGACGCGCGCGGCAAGCAGTTTCGCCATGCCGGCTTCGAGGTCGCAGCGCCGGCCGCCATCCTTCTCGCGCGCGGCGAAATAGGTGAGCTGGCGCGCCACCATGATTTCGACGGCCATCATCACGAGCTTTCCGAAGACGCGCGGAAAGGTGTAGATCGGCTTGCCGAACTGGATGCGCTCCTGCGCATAGCGAAGGCCAAGCTCGAGCGCCGATTGCGCGACGCCGACGGCGCGCGCCGCCGTCTGGATGCGGGCGCTTTCGAAAGTCTGCATCAGCTGCTTGAAGCCCTGGCCTTCCTCGCCGCCGAGCAGGTTCTCCGCCTTCACCTCGAAATTGTCGAAGCCGATCTCGAATTCCTTCATGCCGCGATAGCCGAGCACCTCGATCTCGCCGCCCGTCATGCCTTCCGCCGGGAAGGGGTTGGCGTCATCGCCGCGCGGCTTTTCCGCGAGCAGCATGGAAAGGCCCTTGTAGCCCGGTTCGTCATTGGTGCGGCAGAGCAGCGTCATCACGTCGGCGCGCGCTGCATGTGTGATCCAGGTCTTGTTGCCCGTCACCTTGTAGACATTGCCTTCGCGGCGGCCGCGCGTCTTGAGGCTGGCAAGATCGGAGCCCGTGTTCGGCTCGGTGAAGACGGCGGTCGGCAGCACTTCGCCGCTTGCGATCTTCGGCAGCCACTTGTCCTTCTGTTCCTTGGTGCCGCCGCCAAGAATGAGCTCCGCCGCGATTTCGGAGCGTGTGCCGAGCGAGCCGACGCCGATATAGCCGCGGCTCAACTCCTCCGAGACGACGCACATGGATTCCTTGCCGAGCCCGAGGCCGCCGAATTCTTCCGGGATGGTGAGGCCGAAGACGCCGAGTTCGGCCATCTGCTTCACCACTTCCATCGGAATGTAATCATCCTTCAGATGCCATTCATGCGCGTGCGGCATGACTTCGGCATCGGCGAATTTGCGCATCTGGTCGCGGATCGCCTCATAGGTGTCCTCAAGGCCCGCATCGCCGAAGGTGGCGGCGTCGGCATTGGCGGCGATGAGCTCCGCGAGCCTTGCGCGCACGTCAGGCGTGTTGCCTTCGGCGGCGAGCTTCTTCACGGCCGGCGTTTCGAAGGCGGCGATGTCGGCTTCGGTCAGGCCGAGGTCGCGCGGACGCACCGTCTCGCCCTGGCTCATCGGGATGCCGCCCGCCATCTGGCTCAGATATTCGCCGAAAGCGGCCTGCACGATCAGCGCCTCGAACTCGCCGAACCGGCCTTCCCCGCTCATGCGATGCGCATAGGCCGAAAGCTGGCGCAGCGCCTCGACATAGGTGGCAGCCCAGGCAAGTCCATGCGCGGCAAATTGCTCGCGCTCGATCAGCGCGGCCGAGACCTTGCCGTCCTTCGACACGCTGGCAAGCACGCCCGTTTTCGCCTTCGCCAGCAGGGTATTTGCAGCATCCACCGCTTTTGCCGTCAGCGGCAGCAGATCCGGCAGGAGGGCACCGGCCGTTGTCGTGCCGGTTCGGGCGGTCGCAGGGGCGTGGCTCATGGAAAGGACTCGCTTTTCGGTACAGGCAGGGAAACGAGGCGTTCACGCAGGGAATGGCAAGCGCCGCGTATTGCCTATATATCTCGATCCCCGGGTCCCGGCCAGCGGGCGGGGACGATTCGTGGGCCTGCGGCTATCCAGCGCCGCGGCTTCCAGGGACGGCAACGGGGGCATTGATGGAAGGTACCGGCGTAAAGGCCAAGGAAGCCGCCGACAGCACCAAGGTCGTGGGGCTTGTCATCGGCGCGCTGCTGGTCGCGCTTGCCGTCCTCATGGCGGTGCCGGTGCTTGCCGAGGTGGTCGCGCAGAGCGGCGACTGGGAAGCCTTCCTGTTTTCCTCGGTCATTACCGGCTTTGTCGGCGGCGCGCTGATGCTCGCCAACCAGACCGAGAACCGCGATCTCACGCATCGCGCGACCTTCATGGTGACATCGCTCGGCTGGCTGACGGTCAGCGCCTTTTCGGCGCTTCCCTTCGTCTTTTCGCAGGTCGACATGAACTACACCGATGCCTTTTTCGAGGCGACATCCGGTGTCACGACGACCGGCTCGACGGTGATGGTAAATCTCGACCGGACACCGCCCGGTCTCCTTTTGTGGCGTTCCTTGCTGCAATGGATGGGCGGTGTCGGCATCATCCTGACGGCCGTGGCCATTCTGCCCTTCCTGCGCGTCGGCGGTATGCAGCTCTTCCGGACGGAAAGCTCGGACCGCTCGGAAAAGGTGCTGCCGCGTCCGGGCCAGATCGCAGTCGCCATCGGCGAGGTCTATCTGCTGCTGACGCTGCTTTGCGCACTCGCCTACATCGTCGGCGGGATGACCCCCTTCGATGCGATGAACCATGCGATGTCCACCATCTCGACGGGCGGCTATTCCACGCATGACGCCTCTTTCGGCTATTTCGACAGTCCGTTCATTCACTGGACGGGGGTCATCTTCATGATCTCGGGCGCCTTGCCGCTCGCGCTTTATGTCCAGACCCTGCGCGGCGTCGGCGAAACATTGTGGGACGATCCCCAGGTTCGCGCCTTTGTCGCCATGCTTGCCGGGGTGTCGGTGCTCATGGCGCTCTGGCTTGCGGCGCGGGGAGACTATGGTTTCTTCGAGGCGCTGACGCTCACGGCCTTCAACGTCACTTCCATCGTCACCACGACGGGCTTTGCCAGCACCGACTACACGCTGTGGGGGCCATTTGCCGTCATGGCCTTCTTCATCCTGACATTCCTTGGCGGCTGCACGGGTTCCACTTCCGGCGGCATGAAGATGTTCCGCTTGCAGATCCTTGCCGTGCTGTTCCGCACCCAGGTGCGCCAGACGCTTTATCCGCATGTCGCGCAGACGATCCATTATGGCGAGCGCACGGTGAGCCGCGAGATCGTGTTCTCGGTCGCGCTCTTCGTCTTCGTCTATCTCGCCTCGATCCTCGTCGTCGCGCTTGCGCTTGCCGCCTTCGGGCTCGATCTCGTGACGGCGCTTTCTTCCTCTGTGACCGCCATGGCCAATGTCGGTCCGGGGCTTGGCCAGGAGGTCGGTCCTGCGGGCAATTTTTCGAATTTGCCCGACGGGCCGAAGATCATTCTGTCCTTTGCCATGCTGCTCGGGCGGCTCGAACTGCTGACGATCCTCGTCATGTTCTCGAAGGATTACTGGGCGCGTTGAGGGGCGCCGGGCGGGCGAGCGGTATGCCCTATCGCAGACCGCCCGCCGCCGGGTAGAAGCGCAATTCCGGCTTACAGCTTTCCTTCGGCTTCTGCCGGAACGGCCAGAGGGATCTTCAGGTAACGCTTGCCGTTATCTTCCGGCTGCGGCACATGTCCGGCCCGGATATTGACCTGGATCGACGGCAGCAGCAGCGCAGGCGCGGCCAGCGTAGCGTCGCGCTTTTCGCGCATGGCCACGAAGCTTTCCTCGTCCACGCCGTCATGCACATGCACGTTCGCCGCGCGCTGTTCGGCAACCGTCGTCTCCCAGATATACTTGTCCCGGCCTTGCGGCTTGTAGTCGTGGCAGAGGAACATCCGGGTTTCCGGCGGCAAGGCCAGCAGCTTGCGGATCGAGCGGTAAAGCGTGCGTGCATCGCCACCGGGGAAATCCGTTCGCGCCGTGCCGTAGTCGGGTGCGAAGAGCGTGTCGCCGACGAACACCGCATCGCCGATCTTGTAGGAAATGCAGGCGGGTGTGTGGCCCGGCGTCGCCATCACCTCGGCCGTCAGCTTGCCGATATTGAAGGTATCGCCTTCATGAAACAGATGATCGAACTCGCGCCCGTCCACTGCTGCCTTCTGGTTGAAGACCGGGTTGAAGATTTTCTGAACCGAGCCGATATCCGCGCCGATGGCGACCTTCGCACCCGTTTTCGCCCTGAGATATTGCGCGGCGGTCAGGTGATCGGCATGGGCATGGGTTTCGAGTATCCATTCGATCTTCGCGCCCGCTTCGCTCGCCGCGGCGAGGATGGCGTCGGCGCCCGTGGTCGAGACCTTGCCCGACTTTGAATCGAAATCGAGCACGGGGTCCACAATGGCTGCGATATGGGTCGACGGGTCCATCACCAGATAGCTCACCGTATTGGTGGCTTCATCGAAAAAAGCCCGGATTTCCGGCTTTGCTGCATCGCTCATGGGTCTGCTCCTTTTTTTGGCCCCTCGCTCTTGACTAATATATAAGAAACTTCTAAATTAGCAATAGCTAAAATACAGGAGCGCCGGAATGAGGCTCAGAACAGGCGATATAGAGAGACTTGCGGCCAATGCGGGCGAGGCGGCGCGAATGATGCGCCTCCTGGCAAACGAGAATCGGCTGCTCGTGCTCTGCACCCTCGCAGGGCGCGGTGAGGCCAGCGTCGGCGAGATTGCCGCCGAAATCGGTCTCGGCATGTCCGCCCTGTCGCAGCATCTTGCGAAGCTGCGCGAGGATGGGCTTGTCGAAACCCGCAAGGTCGCGCAGGCGGTTTTCTACCGGATCGCCGACCCGAATGCCGAAAAGCTCCTGAAGACTCTCAAGGACATCTATTGCGGGTGAGCCCATTGCGGCCCCGCTTGCTGGAAAGGAACCAGATCATGCTCAAGACCATTTCTGCCGCCGAGGCAAAGTCGCTCGCTGCGCGCGGCGCCGTTGTCGTCGATATCCGCGAGCCGGATGAATTCGCCCGCGAACACATTCCCGGTGCTGTGAACGAGCCCCTGTCGAAGCTCGGCACGCGTCCCGCGCGCGGCGCTTCCGACATCGTCATCTATCACTGCAAGTCTGGCATGCGCACCAAGGGCAATGCGCCGAAACTTGCCGAAGCCGCGGCCTGCGAGGCCTATATTCTCGAAGGCGGCATCGATGCCTGGAAGGCGTCCGGTCTGCCCGTCGCGCGCGACGAGCGCCAGCCGATCGAGCTGATGCGCCAGGTGCAGATCGCTGCGGGCTCGCTCGTCGTTATCGGCGTTCTTCTCGGCGCACTCGTTCATCCGGGCTTCTATGCGCTGTCTGCCTTTGTCGGCGCGGGCCTCGTCTTTGCCGGTGTCTCTGGCTTTTGCGGCATGGCGCGGCTTCTCGTGCTGATGCCCTGGAACCGCGCATTGCGCGCATAAGCGGAGGATGGGGCGATGGAATTTGCCGCTGCTGACCTCATCGCGCTCGGCGCCGGCGGACTGATCGGACTGACGCTCGGTCTGGTCGGCGCCGGCGGCTCCATCCTCGCCGTGCCGCTGCTCGTCTATGCGGTAGGCATTGCATCGCCGCATGTGGCCATCGGTACCGGCGCGGTCGCGGTCGCCGCAAATGCCCTTGCCGGCGTGTTCCTCCATGCGCGGGCGAAGACGGTCAAATGGCCCTGCGCGCTCGTCTTTGCGGCAGCGGGTGTCGTCGGGGCCTTTATCGGTGCACGGATCGGCAAGATGGTCGACGGGCAGTTGCTGCTCGCCTTGTTCGGGCTGATGATGATCGCCGTCGGCATTTCCATGTTCCTGCGCCGGGGCACGGGCAGCGACCCTGATGTGCATCTCGATGCGGCCAGCGCGCGCCGTCTGCTTCCCTCGCTTGTCGGCTACGGCTTTGCGGTCGGGCTTCTCTCCGGTTTCTTCGGCATTGGCGGCGGCTTTCTCATCGTGCCGGGCCTGATCGGCGCCACCAACATGCCGGTTCTGTTCGCTGTCGGTTCGTCACTGGTTTCGGTTTCGGCCTTCGGCTTTGCGACGGCGTCGTCCTATGCGCTTGCCGGTCTGGTTGACTGGCATGCCGCTGCGCTTCTTCTCCTGGGCGGCATCGGCGGTGCTGCCATCGGTGCCGCGCTCGCCCGGCGGCTTGCGGCGCGCAAGGCGCTGCTGACGCAGCTCTTCGCCGGCCTCGTGATTGTCGTCGGCCTCTATGTTGCCGGCAAAGGCGCAGTCATTTTCCTCTGATCGTTCTTCTGGTGGAGGCAGCAAGGCCGGAAGCACCCCGAAAGGGTGCTTCCGGCCATGTTCATGCCGCCTTGTTGCCGGACTCGATCGCATCTTCCACGGTGCGCAGGCCCGGCCGCGCCGCCGAGACGAGCACCGCCATGTTGCCCGGCAGGTGTTCGTTCTTCCACATCTTGGTGTGGGCGAGCGGAATGTCGCTCCAGGGCAGAACTTCCGACATGCACGGGTCGATGCGCCGCTCGATAACGAGCTTGTTCGCTTCCGACGCCTGCTTCAGATGCGCGAAATGCGATCCCTGAATGCGTTTCTGCCGCATCCAGACGAAGCGCGCGTCGAAAGTGAGGTTGAATCCCGTCGTCCCGGCACAGAAGACGACCATGCCGCCGCGCTTTGCCACCATGCAGGAAACGGGGAAGGTCGACTCGCCGGGATGCTCGAAAACGATGTCGGGGTCGATGCCCTTGCCGGTGATGTCCCAGATCGCCTTGCCGAATTTCCGTGCCTCTTTCATGAAGTCGTTGAATTCGGGCGAGTTCACCTTCGGCAGCTGGCCCCAGCAGTTGAATTTCTTGCGGTTGATGACGCCCTTCGCGCCCATCGACATGACGAAATCATGCTTTGAATCGTCCGAGATGACGCCGATGGCGTGCGCGCCCGCCGTCGCGCAGAGCTGCACGGCGAAGGAGCCGAGGCCGCCGGAAGCGCCCCAGACGAGCACGTTCTGGCCCGGCGAGAGAATATGCGGCGTGTGGCCGAAGAGCATCCGGTAGGCGGTGGCAAGCGTCAGCGTGTAGCAGGCGCTTTCTTCCCAGGTGAGATGCTTCGGGCGCGGCATGAGCTGCTGCGACTGCACGCGGCAGAACTGGGCGAAGGAACCATCCGGCGTCTCGTAGCCCCAGATGCGCTGGGTGGGCGAGAACATCGGGTCGCCGCCATTGCATTCCTCGTCGTCGCCATCGTCCTGGTTGCAATGGATGACGACCTCGTCGCCCACTTTCCAGCGCTTCACCTTGGCGCCCACGGCATAGACGATGCCGGACGCATCCGAGCCTGCAATGTGATAGGGCTTGTCGTGAACGTCGAAGACGGAAATCGGCGTGCCGAGGCCCGCCCAGACGCCGTTGTAGTTGACGCCCGCCGCCATCACGAGAACGAGCACCTCGTTCGAGTCGATCTCCCAGGTCGGCACGACCTCGACCTGCATCGCCTGCTCCGGCGGACCGTGGCGCTCGCGCCGGATCGCCCAGGCGTACATTTTCGGCGGCACATGGCCGAGCGGGGGGATTTCGCCGATTTCGTAGAGATCTTTCTTTTCCATCTGAGTCACCGGAAATACCTCGCTCGCCACGGTTGCTGCGGTCTTTGCGCCGCGCCGGGGCGGATCATTGGCATTTGACGTTGCGGAAGCAACAATTTTTTGCGGTGCAGCATGAAATGGCCGCAAGCCTTGAATTCCGGCCGGGCCGGTCGGGGGCGCCGCAAAACAGAACCGCCGCAGGGTGTTTTCTCCCTGCGGCGGTCATGGTCCGGGTCAGATCGGAGGCAGCCGGGCCTTACCAGAGCCCGTATTTCTGTACTTCGGCGCGGCCGACCACCATGTGATGCACCTCGTCCGGCCCGTCGGCGAAACGCAGATGGCGCATGTCGGTGTACATGTCGGCGAGCGGTGTCCATTGCGAGATGCCGGCGGCGCCATGCATCTGGATCGCCTGGTCGATGATGAGACAGACCCTCTCGGGCACCATCGCCTTCACCGCGCTCACATAGACGCGGGCTTCCTTGTTGCCGAGCACGTCCATCGCTCTCGCGGCCTGAAGCACGGCGAGGCGCATCGCATTGATCTCGATGCGGGCGCGCGAAATGATTTCGAGATTGCCGCCGAGCTTTGCGATCGGCTTGCCGAAGGCTTCGCGCGTGGCGGCGCGCTTCACCATCAGTTCCAGCGCCTTTTCCGCCTTGCCGATCGAACGCATGCAGTGATGGATGCGGCCGGGTCCAAGGCGCACCTGGCTGATTTCGAAGCCGCGGCCTTCGCCGAGCAGGATATTTTCCTTCGGCACGCGCGCATTGTTGAAGCGGATATGCATGTGGCCATGCGGCGCATGGTCCTTGCCGAAGACCTTCATCGGTCCGAGAATCTCGACGCCCGGCGTGTCGATCGGTACCAGAATCTGCGACTGCTGCTTGCTGGGCGGGGCGTTGGGGCTCGTCTTGACCATGACGATCATGATCTTGCAGCGCGGATCGCCGGCGCCGGAGATGTAGAACTTCTCGCCATTGATGACCCATTCGTCGCCGTCGAGCACGGCGCTGGTGCGCACATTCTTCGCATCAGAGCTCGGCACGTCCGGTTCGGTCATCGCATAGGCCGAGCGGATTTCACCGTTGAGCAGCGGCACCAGCCATTTCTTCTTCTGCTCGGGCGTGCCCACGCGCTCCAGCACTTCCATGTTGCCGGTGTCCGGCGCGCTGCAATTCAGGGATTCGGACGCGAGCGGCGACTTGCCGAGTTCGGCGGCGATATAGGCATAGTCGAGATTGGAGAGGCCGGAGCCGATTTCGGAGTCCGGCAGGAAGAAGTTCCACAGGCCCGATTCCTTGGCCTTGTTCTTCGCGCCTTCCAGCAGCTCGAGCTGGCGCGGATGCCAGGACCAGCGGTCGGTCTTTTCGTCGTTCAGCCGGAAGAATTCCTCGGTGATCGGCTCGACATTCTCGGCAATGTGCTTCTGCACGGCGGCCATCAGCGGCCGCGCCTTTTCCGACATGGCAAGCTGAAACAGGTCCTGGTTGATATCTGTCATGGGGTCGTCCATCCCTCGTGTTGTCATTTTCGATCCCGGCAGCCTAACGCGTCCGGCCGCGGCGCGGTATCCATTGCAGCCCGCTCCGGCCTCGTTTGGGAAACAGCGCCTTTTGCAGCGCAGCAATGGCTGTGATATTTCCCTCGCAACGGTTTGATGACGCGAGGTCAGGCATGAGCGGGGCAGGGGACAAGGGCGCAGGCGGGGCGAGGCGGGACCAGCCCTGGATTTTCCGCACCTATGCCGGCCATTCGACGGCAAAGGCTTCGAACGAGCTTTACCGGACGAACCTCTCGCGCGGCCAGACCGGCCTTTCCATCGCCTTCGACCTGCCGACGCAGACGGGCTATGACAGCGATCATGTGCTGGCGCGGGGCGAGGTCGGCAAGGTCGGCGTGCCCATTTCGCATATCGGCGACATGCGGGCGCTCTTCGAGGGCATTCCCCTCGAGCAGATGAACACCTCCATGACGATCAATGCGACGGCGCCCTGGCTCCTCGCGCTCTATATCGCGGTGGCGGACGAACAGGGCGCGGACCGCGCGAAACTTCAGGGCACGGTCCAGAACGACATCATCAAGGAATATCTCTCGCGCGGCACTTATGTCTTTCCGCCCGCGCCCTCCATGCGGCTTCTCACCGACGTCATTTCCTACACCTACCGGGAAGTACCGAAGTGGAATCCCACGAATGTCTGCTCCTATCACCTGCAGGAAGCGGGCGCGACGCCGGTGCAGGAACTGGCTTTTGCGCTCGCCACCGCCATTGCCGTGCTCGATCGTGTGAGGGCGGGCGGTCAGGTGCCGGAAAAGGAATTTCCGCAGGTCGTCGGCCGCATCAGCTTTTTCGTCAATGCCGGTGTGCGCTTCATCACCGAGATCGCAAAGATGCGCGCCTTCGTCGATCTCTGGGACGAGATCTGCCGCGAGCGATATGCCGTCGAGGACGCAAAGCTCCGCCGCTTCCGCTATGGCGTGCAGGTGAATTCGCTGGGCCTCACCGAGCAGCAGCCGGAAAACAATGTCTATCGCATCCTGCTCGAGATGCTCGCCGTCACGCTCTCCAAGAATGCCCGTGCCCGCGCCGTGCAGCTTCCCGCCTGGAACGAGGCGCTCGGCCTGCCGCGCCCCTGGGATCAGCAATGGTCGCTCCGCGCGCAGCAGATCCTCGCCTTCGAAAGCGACCTTCTCGAATATGACGACATTTTCGACGGCTCGAAGGTGATGGATGCGAAGGTCGAGGCGCTGAAGGCGGAAGCGCGTGAGGAGCTTGCCCGCATTGAGGAGATGGGCGGCGCGGTCGCAGCCGTCGAAAGCGCCTATATGAAAGAGCGCCTCGTCGAATCCAATTCGGCCCGCCTTGAGGAGATCGAGGCAGGGCGGCAGATCGTGGTCGGCGTCAACAAATATGAGGAATCGGCGCCCTCGCCGCTCTCGACAGGTGCCGGCTCGATCCATGTCGTCGATCATGGCGTCGAGGCCGAACAGATCGCCGCGCTGAAGAAGTGGCGCGAGACGCGCGATGCGGCGGCGGTTTCTGCCGCGCTTGCCGATCTCCGCGCCGCCGCGAAGGATGGCCGCAACATCATGGAGCCCTCCATTGCCTGCGCGAAGGCGGGCGTGACGACCGGCGAGTGGGGCACGGCGCTGCGCGAGACCTTCGGCGAATATCGCGCACCGACCGGCGTCTCGCGGGCCGCGCGCAATGCGCCGGGCGATCTCGACCGGGTGCGCGACATGGTCAATGCGGTGTCGGCAAAACTCGGCCGCCGTCTCAAATTCCTGGTCGGCAAGCCCGGCCTCGACGGTCATTCCAACGGTGCCGAGCAGATTGCGGTCCGCGCGCGCGACAGCGGCATGGATGTCGTCTATGAGGGCATCCGCCTCACGCCCGAGCAGATCGTGAAGTCGGCGCAGGAGGGCGAGGTGCATGTCGTCGGCCTCTCCATCCTTTCCGGCAGCCATGTCTCGCTGGTGGAAGATGTGATGAAGCGGATGCGCGCGGCGGGTCTTGCCCATATTCCGGTCGTCGTCGGCGGCATCATCCCCTCGGACGACGAGGAAAAGCTCCGCGCCGCCGGGGTCGCCGCGATCTACACGCCCAAGGATTTCCAGATCAACGACATCATGGCCGAGGTCGTCCGCCTCGTGGACTACAACACGGACGAGGCGGCGTAAGACGCCGCCTTTCCCGTCTGCCGATTCCCCGTCTGCCGATTCCCCGTCTGCCGATTCCCCGTCTGCCGATTCAATGGGCAGGCAGAAGGCTGCCCATCACAATCCTGCCATATTCCCATAATGTTTCCGCCGCATTGGAGTCCTCCAATGACACAGATGAAGAGTTACCCGGCTGGGTAACGGGCGGCGGTCTCAATCATGATTTGAATTTCTCCTGCTTTACAGGACTCCGCGACCGCCACCCGGACTGTTAGAGTTAACACCTCGTTAATTCGGGCTGTGAGGATGAGGCTCCTGATGAGCAACGGTTTCGAGACCAATGGCGGGCAGGGCGGCGCGCAGGCGGACAAGGGCCAGACGGCCTGGTCCTATGGGCGAAATGCCGAACCCCTCCCCGAACTTCATGTCTTTTCGCGCCTGTCCGAGCTTGATGCGGCCTATGCCGCGGAGCTGGCGCGCCGCCGCGCCCGGCAGGAAACGCTGGAGCGCGAAATCGGCGAGCTGGCGAAGCGTCTGGCGGCGCCGCTCGACGGCGTGAGCGAGGAAGCGCCGAAGAAAAAAGGCTTCTTCAGCCGGAGGGCGAAATCATGAGCCTTTCGGTTTCCCTCATCTCCGAAGAAATGCGCGCGCAGATCAGCCGCAACTATGTGGCGAGCGAACGGCAGGCGCGCTTTGCGAGCTTCTATTTCCTCACCTTCATCACGGTCGCGCTCGTCGCCGCCGGCGCGCTCGTCGTCGATTACATGATCGTCAGCGAATTCTGGACGCGCGCCCTTGCCAATGAGTTCCTCGAGCTGCCGGGCGCGCTCGGTTCTTCGGTCGCCTTCAAGTCGATGCAGGTTCTCTTCGCAACGGTTGCCGCGCATATCCTCTATGAGCAGCTCAGCGCCTTCGGCAAGGCGGTGTTCGTGCGCATCGTCTTCGTCCTCGCGCTCACCATGCTGCTTGGCGTTGGTGTGCTGCTGGCGCTGATGTCGCTGCCGAACGGCATTGCGGCCACGAGCGACGGATCGGTCGGCTCCTCGCTCGGCAATGCGCTGGCGGGTCTCGGCATTTCGACCGAAGCGACGCAGGAAACGCAGCGTGCCGCAAGCGAGATCGACCAGATGCGCGGCTGGCAGCCGCTTGCCTGGCTTGCCTCGCTCGGCATCGTCTTTCTCGTCGTCACCGGCGTTGCCGCGCTCTGCGTTCATTATGCGGTCGACTCGTTGCGCCGCGTCTTTCATGCCCGCGATTTCCGTCACCGCCGCGCGGCGATGGAGCGCCTCTCGGCGCTCGAAGCCGAATATGACAGCAACCGCCATGCCCTGTCGGAAATGGAAGGGCCGGAGAACCGCCGCCATCTGCTCTGGACGGGGCTTATGCGCGAATGCCGCTCCTATGAGCAGGGGCTTGAGGAAGCGCGGCGCAAGGGCGAAACGCTCGCCCAGCCATCGCGCGGCATTCTCGGCCGCCGCAAGGACATTGCGCTCAATGGCGCGGCGACGTCCTTCCGCGACAAGCTGAAGGTCTGCGAGGAGTCGCGTCATCTCGGCCGCTATGAAAAGCTGTTCGACGAATGGTGGGAGCGCCGCTCGCGCAATGCGATGAAGGCGGGTCCGGCGCGGCTCGAGGCGATCCGGGAGCCGGTCGGCGAGCTTCTGCCGCCGCGCGGCGCGTCGCGCCGCATCCCCATCGGATCGGCGGGAGAGTGAGCCGCATGCGCCGCCTTCTCGGCCTCATCCTCATTCCGGGTCTGCTTGCGGGTGCGGCGGCTGCACAGGCTGTCGATGTGCCGCCCGCGCCGCAGACCGTGGTGATCGGGCTCGACATTTCAAAAAGCAATCCGCTGGTCGATGATCCGGCCTATGCCGCCCGCGTCGCAAAGCGCCTCACCGGAGAGATCGACAAGCTACCGGTCCGCTCGCGCGTCATGGTGCGCACTTTCGGCGCTTATGACTCCAGCGCCAATCCGCTGAAGATCGACGAGGTGATTTCCGCGCGCGCCCGGCCCGAGACGGTCGCCGAAGGTGTTGCGGCGCTCGTGTCCGCCATGCCGCAACTTGTGAAAGAGGGCAAGCTCAAGGCGCAGGACTGGACCTATATCGTTTCCTTCATGGAAACCATGTCGCAGCAGGTCGATTGTGCGGCGGGCGATGTCCGCTTCATCATGCTGACCGACGGTATCGAGGATTCGACGATCGCGCGGATGCAGCGCGGCGGATCGCTGCCAAAGCCCGAGCCCATCTTTGCCGGCTGCACCGAGCTTCTCATGCTCGGCATCGGTCAGGGCGCGGGAAGCCCGGCAGCAACGAAGCGGATCCGCGACCAGTGGCAGAGCTGGGCCTCTGCCGCCGGATTCGGAAAATTCACCGGCCTCTACGACTGGTAATCCCCCTCCGGTTTTGACGCAGCGGCGGCGCGGGCGTAGTGTCCGCGCGCAAATTCCCCTGCCGCCCGGAAATCCCCATGGAAGTCGCGCTTTCGCTTGTTCTGCCGATCTTCGGCATCATCGCCATCGGCTATGCGGGCGCGCGTTCGAAACTCATCAGCCAGTCGGGCGTCGATGGGCTCGACACCTATGTCTTCACCTTCGCCATGCCGGTCCTGCTGTTCCGCAATCTCGCGGGCACGGCGTTTCCCTCGGCGCTTCCCTGGGGCCTGTGGATTTCCTATTACGGCGCCATGCTCGCGGTCTGGGCGGCCGGTTCGCTGATCGCGCTCTATATCCTGCGGCGTCCGGCGGCGGACAGCGTCATGCTCGGCTTCGGCTGCGGCCAGGGCAATACGATCATGCTGGGCCTGCCGATCATTCTCACCGGCTTCGGGCCGGAGGCCGGCACGCCCGTCTTCCTGATCCTCGCCTTTCACGGCATCATTCTTTTCACCATCGCCACCTTCCTGCTGGAGCTGACGCGGGCTCGCAGCGGCGAGGAAGCACCGAGCTTTGCCGCCATCCTCAAGGAAGGGCTGAGGAACACCGCGCGCAATCCCGTCATCATCGGCATTGCCTGCGGGGTCATCTATGGCCAGCTTGGCGTACCGCTGCCGGGCATTGTCGATACGTCGCTTGAAATGGTCGCGCGCTCGGCAATCCCATGCGCGCTCTTCGTGCTGGGTGCCATGCTGACGCGCTACAGCATCCGCCGCTCGGTCGGTGCGGCATCCATCACGGCTTTCTTCAAGCTCACGGTGCATCCCGCGCTTGTATTCGTGATGACGCAATATGTGTTCGGGCTGGAGCCGCTCTGGGTGACGGCGGCAACGCTTCTCGCCGCCATGCCGACCGGCGTCTATTCCTCGATCCTCGCCAACCGCTATCAGGCGGCGCCGGGCGCGGCCTCGAGCACCGTGGTCCTGTCGACAGGCGTAAGCCTTGTCACGCTCACCATCCTGCTTGGCTGGTTCCTCGCCGCCTAGTCGCCGCCCGCCGCCATCACCATCTTGTGCTTCTGTCCGCGCGGTGCTGTCAGGCGGAACATGTCGGGCCGCGTGTAGAGGAAGTCGAGCGGCGTGTTCTGGACGAGACGGTAGGCAATGATCGGCGTGATCACTGCGGTGGCTGTGGCGATCAGCGTGATGAGGTCGCCGTTCTCCATGCCGAGTTTGACGAGTGCGATGCGCGTCGCCGCCATGGGCAGGAAGAAGGACAGGAAGATATAGAGCGAATGCTTGCCGACATAGGTGAGCGGCGCGGCAAGATTGCGCGACGCCATGATGGAAACGAGCATGATGGCGGCGCCCGCTCCCGCAAATCCCATCAGCAGCTCGAAGCCGCGAATATCGACAAGGCGCGACAGGACAACGGCAGCAAGCGAGGCAAGCAGCACAGCAGACAGCGCGAGGCCCTTCACGGGATAGGCGCGCGCCCAGTCGGCAATTTCGAAGATCCGCTTCGCGCCATAGACGCCAAGCACGAACCAGATGAAACGCCAGGCGAATTCGTCGATCAGCATCCAGCCCGTATCGAGACGCAGGAAATAGAGCGCGGTGGCGAAGAAGATGACGAAGAAGGGCCGCGCGCTGCGCAGGAGGCGCATGGCGCAGAAGAACATGGCCAGCGAATAGATGAACCAGAGCACGGCGAAGGGCTGGATCGGGATCATCAGCAGGTCGATATAGGTCACCTTCCAGGGGCCGTCATGCGGGATCACGATCTTCAGGCCGATCTGGATGACAGACCAGAGAATGTAGAAATAGGCGAAATGCAGGATCTTCCCGTCCACGAATTTGCGCAGGTCGCCGTAAAGCGCCTTCCATGCAAAGAGGCCGGCGACGAGGAAGAAGAGCGGCATGCGGAAGGGCTTGGCGAGTTCCGCGATCGTACCGAAGACTGGCGGCAGGTAACCGATGGCGTTCTGGACACCGAAGGTCGTGTGCTCCATGACCACGAGAATGATGGTCAGGCCTTTGGCGGCATCGATCCAGTCGATGCGCGATTTCGGTACAGATGCTGTCTCGGTGGTCGCCATTTGAGGGCTCCGCGGGCTCGAAAAGGCACGGTTTCATCCCTTTGAGGGACAAAACCGATCGTTCGAACTTCCCGAAGCATATTCCGCGCCAGCGCCGCGGGCGCGCGAACATGGTTAAAGACCAACCATCCGCCTAATGTCGGCCGGGGTTTTGCCCGCCGCGCGCAGTTCGCGCAGCCCCATGTCCCTTGCGCTTTTCGACAACCGCCGCCCGGTCTCATCGCGGATCAGGCCGTGATGGTGATAGCGCGGTTCGGGAAAGCCGAGCAGCACCTGCAGGATGCGGTGAATATAGGTCGCGGGGAAAAGGTCCTGCCCGCGCGTGACAAGGGTGATGCCCTGCAACGCATCGTCCACCGTCACCGACAGGTGATAGCTCGTCGGTACGTCCTTGCGTGCAATCACCACATCGCCGAAGAGCTCAGGCTCGACCGGGAGAACTCCCCTGTCCCCGCGCGTGCTTTCGCCTTCCTCGGCAAAGGTGATCGGCCCGCCATGGATGCGCTCTGCTTCCTGCTTCGCCTTTTCCATGTCGAGCCGCCAGGCATAGGTCCGGCCCTCCCACATCAGCCGGTTCAGCGTCGTGCGCGGAATGTCCTTGTAGATGCCGGGATAGAGCGGCGCGCCGTCCGGGTCGGTGGGCCAGTTGCGAGCCGCGATGCCGCTCTGCGCGATCGCGTCCTGGATTTCCTTGCGCGTCGCAAAGCAGGGATAGACGAGGCCCATGTCGCGCAGGCGCTTCAGGTGGCGCTCATATTCGGCGAAATGTTCCGACTGGCGGCGCACAGGCTCCTCCCAGTCGATGCCGAGCCAGTGCAGATCCTCATAGATCGCCTGTTCGTATTCCGGGCGGCAACGGCCGACATCTATGTCCTCGATGCGCAGCAGAAAGCGCCCGCCCAGGCGCTTCGCCATTTCATGGGCGAAGAGTGCGGAATAGGCATGGCCGAGATGGAGCCACCCATTCGGGCTCGGGGCGAAGCGGAGCACCTGCATCCCGCTTTTTCATCCTGCGTGAAACTGCTGATAGGCTGGTGCGCATTGATAACGCGCGGCGCGGCGCCGCGAAAGGGGAGAGCCGGAGATGAGCCTGACGGGACCGATGGTGGCGGCGGCAAGCGGCCGGGCGAAGCAGCTCGTCATCCTCTGCCATGGCTATGGTTCGGACGGAAACGACCTGATCGCGCTGGCGCCGTTCTGGCAGCCGCTTTTGCCGGATGCCGATTTTCTCTCGCCCAACGCGCCGCAGCCTTGCGACGGCAATCCGATGGGCTATCAGTGGTTCCCGATCACGCGGCTCGATCCGGCGGAGATTGCGCTTGGCGTCTCCCGTGCCGCGCCCCTGCTCGAATCCTTCATCCAGGGCGAACTCGCGCGGCGCGGCCTCGATGCCTCGCAGCTTGCGCTGGTCGGCTTCAGCCAGGGCACCATGATGGCGCTTCATGTCGGCCTTCGCATGGGTGTGCCGCCTGCCTGTATTGTCGGCTTTTCCGGGGCGCTCGCCATGCCGGAGCGGCTGCCGCAGGAGATCCGCTGCCGCCCGCCGGTCCTCATGGTGCATGGCGAGGTGGACGACATGCTGCCCGTCACGCGCATGTATATGGCGGTGCAGGCGCTCGGGGCGGCCGAAGTGCCGGTCCAGTGGCATGTTTCGCCGGGGCTTGGCCACAGTATCGACCAGACCGGGCTCGAGCTTGGCGGCCGGTTCATTGCCGACGCCTTTGCCGGCCGTTTGGCAGGTCCATGACTGGCGGCTTCACAAACCCGTCGCACCATATATAGTAATCTCAGGTCTGAAGGAGGCCTGCCGTTGTTGGCGGCCTTCGGCTTCAGGAGGGTGGCGTGCACGGATCGTTTGCCACGCCGGATGCGTGTCCGGCCCTTGTGTTGAACGCGGATTACAGGCCGCTCAGCTATTACCCCCTCTCGCTCTGGTCATGGCAGGACACGATCAAGGCCGTTTGCCTCGATCGCGTGAACATCGTCTCTTCCTATGACACGCTGGTGCGCTCGCCCAATTTCGAGATGCGGCTGCCGAGCGTCGTCTCGCTCAAATCCTATGTGAAGCCTGCGCGCTTTCCCGCCTTCACGCGTTTCAACCTGTTCCTGCGCGACCGTTTCACCTGCCAGTATTGCGGCGCGCGGCACGAGCTTACCTTCGATCATGTGATCCCGCGTTCGCGCGGCGGCCAGACGACATGGGAAAATGTCGTCACCGCCTGCGCGCCCTGCAATCTCAAGAAGGGCGGCAAGATGCCGAAGCAGGCGGAGATGTTTCCGATGCAGGCGCCCTATCGTCCTTCGGTCAGCGATCTGCACAGGAATGGCCGCGCCTTCCCGCCCAACTACCTGCATGAGAGCTGGCAGGACTATCTCTACTGGGACAGCGAGCTGGAGCCGTAAGCTCAGGCCTTCTCGGAAATCTTGATGGCAATCCGGCAGGCCGCCTTGATCGCGCCGGAGAGCAGCGGATAGGCGGGCGCTTCCTTCGCGCCGGATGCGATGGCCTCATCGCGGTGTTCGATCTCTTCCAGACGGAATTTCTCGATCGTATCGCGCAGCGGCCTTTCTTTTTCGCCAAGCTGGTCAAGCCGCTCGACCTGCGAGCGGTAATGCTCGTCGATCACTTCTTCCACGGCGGCGGTGCAGGCATGGGCGGCTTTCTCGCCGAGAAGCGCCGTCGCGGCGCCGAGCGCGAAGCCTGCCACATGCCAGACCGGCGCAAAGGCCGTCGGACGCACGCCGCGCTCATTGGCAATTTCGTTGAATCGGGCGAGATGCACTTCCTCGTCCTTCGCCATGTGTTCGAGCTTGGCAACAAGCTCCTCCTTGCCGGGCACGTTGCGCAGCACGGCAAGCTGGCCCGCATAGATGCGCACAGCGCCGTATTCGCCCGCATGATCGACGCGGATCATTTCCTCGATCTCGGTGTCGCGCGTACGGCCGGGCTGTGCCGACAGGCGCGCCATCGTGTTTTCCGTTTCGCCGCTCATCAGGCTTCTCCTCTGCTCTCGCGGAAATAGCGCCAGAGCGGCAGCGCGGAAAGGGCGGCAAGCGCGAGCGTGATGAGAAAATTGAAGCCGGCAAGCGAAATGCCGAACAGCGTCCAGGCCGCCTCGTCGCAGCGCGGCGGCTTCACGCCGCGGTCCAGCGCCGATTGCAGGTCCTGGAGGGAACCGGCGACGGAGCCGCCCACCGAGGCGCAGTTCTCAGGGCCCGCCCACCAGCGATATTCGACGCCCATATGGTGGAAGGAGATGCCGGCTCCCCAGAGATAGAGCGCCATGCAGAGGCCGAGGAAAAACAGCACCAGAATGCCGATATTCGCCTCGCGCGACAGAATTCCGGCAATCAGCGCCGCGCCCATCGCGTAGTAGTGCGGCTGGCGGCCCTCAAGGCAGAGCGCGCAGGGGATGTAGCCCAGCACATGTTCGAAGAACAGCGCGCCGCCGATCGTCGCAGCGCTCGCGGCGAGCAAAATCCAGGGAATGGCGTTCGAAGGCAGGCGGTCCAGCATGTCGTCATTCAATCATGGCGGGCGCGGGCCTGTCCCGTGGCCCTTGGTCGCGTTGCAGCTTTGCCATCATAGTGAAACTTTCGTCTTCTTGAAGCTCGATCACGAGAATTTGGGATGCAGGGCGTACCACTTTGTCCCTATGCTCTGCGCGCTCGAAATGGACCTGGAGAGGGATGGGCGATGACGTCAGTGGCCGGGAAATCGATCCTGCTTGTCGAGGACGACAAGCTTGTGGGGGCGGCCCTGAAGGAGATGCTCAGCGCGCTTGGCTACAGCGTGATCGATGTCGAAGACGGCAAATCCGCCACCGAAATCATCGAAAGTACCTCACCGATTGACGTCCTTCTGACGGATCTTGCCTTGCCGGGCTCCATTTCCGGTATCGGCGTCGTCAGGAGTGCTGTCGCTCACCGGCCGGGTATCAGAAAGGTTCTGATGTCTGGCTTTCTCGCGGGCGACAGGTCCGAGGAGATCGGTCAGCTCGACGATGTGACGCTGCTCCCGAAGCCCTTCACGCTCCGCCAGCTTCGCGCCGCGCTTCAGGATGCGCTCTGAGAGCGGTCAGAAATTCGCTGCCAGCCATTCGGCTGGATCGCTCTTGCCCTTGCGGGATCTGACTTCGAGATAAAGCAGCGCGCCCGCCGCCTTGCCAAACATGTCCTTCAATGCCTCTGGCCTGCGGGCCGCGGCGCGGCCAAGTGCGGCGCCTCTTGCGATCGTCTCTCCGCGTGACACGCCGAGATCGTCGAAGCCTGCCATGACGATGTGGTTCCCCGCCTTGTCGAGCAGGATGATCGTGCCGCCATAGCCCGCAAAGCTGCCGGCAAAGACCACCTCGCCGCCAAACGGACTTTCGATGCGGCACAGTGGCGGCACCGAAAAGGCGATGCGCGCATCGCGGTTGGCGGCTTCGGCCGCGTAGTGAAGCGTGCCTTCGCGTTCAAGCGGTTCCCTGCCGCGCAGGAAAAAGGCCGGGCCCCTTGTACAGGGCGGTTGGGGCCGTTCGATGGGCAACGCCGCGATTGCAGCGGGAAGTGCCGCGCGGCGCTCCTGTTGCGGCCTGTTTCCGGCCGGCCGGGCAAGCGGAGTTGCAACAGGTGCAGGCGCGGTCATGACGGGCTGCCGGCCAGCCAATGGCGGCGCCGAATGAAGAACGGCGAAAAAATCCTCGCATCCTGGCATCGCCGCCGCGCCCGCCCCGTTCGCCCGCAGGCAATCGGCAAGATTGGCAGGCAGGTTTCCGTTTGCCGCATTCGCCGGTGCGGCGGCAAAGGCCGCCAGCAGCGGCAGAAGCAGCATTGCCCTTGCTGCTGGCGTCAACTCGCCAGTCTCCGGCCGCGCGCCCAGCCGGTTTCAGTCCGTCCAAGCGCGCTGTAGAGCGCTGACGCGAAGTCCTTGCGCGTGAAGGGCTTGGCAAGGGTGACGGTCGCGCCGAGCATTTCGGCGCTGCGCAGCGAATTGAACTCGGGCAGAAGAACGCTCCCCCCCGACATGGCGATGACCGGCAGGAAGGGAAGGTTCTTCCTGACATAGGTCACAAGCTCGATCCCGTCGCCCTCCGGCATGAAAATATCCGTGACGAGCAGGTCGGGCAGCCATTCCTTCAGCATCTCGACGGCTGCGGCGCCGCTCTCGGCCTCCACCACGTCAAGCCCCGCCGCCTTGAGAAACTCACAGACCACGAAGCGGACACCCACATCGTCGTCAGCCACCAGTACAGTACACATTTCGCTCTCCCACCTTTTCGAGCGTCCCCGAATTGCACGGTAACGCGGGAAACTTCAGGCGGCATGCGTGATTCGGTCGGTTTTCAACAATCCTTCTGCATGGTTGCGCCATACTTTCGTATATATCCGCCATACGAAAGGCGATTCCGGTTTCTCCGTGTACATACGTTTACGGAGATGACGATTCAGCCGTTCTTAACCGTGCAAACCGTTTCCTGAAATGCAGTAAGGCGCGCGTTCGATGACGTCAAAGCGTCTGTCGCGCCGGTATCGGAAACAGGAGAGCATCCAGATGAGCGCCCTTGCCGCGTTGAAGAAGATTCTCCCCGCTGCGGATCCCTATGGCGAGATCGACCGCATGAACACGCCGTCGGCGCTGGTTCTGAGTACCGTGATGTTGTGTGTCATCGTCGCAGGCATCGCCCTTGTCTCGGTCGCAACGTCGCCATTCGCCGGTCTTGGGCCAGTGTCGCGCGCCTCCGCCTCAATTCTGCCTCATGTCATGCATACAGGCAGTATCGCCAGGCTGGACGAAAGCGATGCCGGGTTCCGTCTCGAGGCATTTCCGGGTCATGCCGTTGCCACGCGCTCGGAAGCGACAATGACCGGCCTCAGGAGTTTTGTGCTCACCGGCGAAGAAGAGTTCCTCACCGGCTGGCAAAAATCCGTGGATCGTCTGCGCGCCGATGTGAGCCGCTTGCGCCAGTCGTCGAGCGGCTGGTCCGACGGCGAGAAACTTCGGAAGCTGAGCGATCTCGAACGGCATCTCCAAATTCTCCTCGAGGAGCAGGAGCGCGTGGCAGCCTTGACGACAAGCGGCAATCGCTATCCCGGCGTACGCCTCTATTCCGAAGACATCCGGCCGCGGCTGATGGAGGCGCAGGCGCGCTGTGCTAGCCTCATCGATGTGCTGCTCGCCCGTCCGGGCGGCGGTCCTGCCGGGGCGGTCGATGCCCTTGCGAAGATGCGTCTGGCGCTCAAGAATGTCTCGCAGGACATGGCCGACTTCGTAGTGCAGGGAAGCAGCATTTCGAGCGATGCAATGACGGCCGCAGTCGTGGAGCTTGAAGTGTCCGCAACGAGCCTTGGCGAACAACTGCACGGGATGCGGCCTGAAGATGCCGAAGCAGCGCGCGCGCTTCTCGATGCGGTTTCGGCGCTGGCGGCACCGATGGACAATGTCGTCGCGCTGCGCGGCGTTGCCCAGTGGGATTTCGCACGGTTCACTTTCGATGAGAAGGTCATTCCGCGTTATCACGAGTTTGTTGCCGTTCTCCGGCATCTGAGCTGAGCGGCCTTGAAAGATGGACATCATGAGCGGGAAACAGCCGGAAGAACTGGATCTGGTACGCCGCTTCGCAAGAAGTCTCGCGCATGACGCGAACAATCTCACGGGCACGATCCTCGTCCTGTCCGAACTGCTTGGCGCAGAAGGTCTTGTGACGCCTGAGCGCACAGCGGATCTCGCGGCGAAGATCCGCAAGGCCTGCTGGCATCTCCAGGTCAAGATCAATCAGCCCGTCGCGGCCGATCATCTGATGCTGGGCACGCGGGTGCATGTCGATACGGGCGCCATCACGGATGTCCTGCGGGATCTCGCAACATCGCTTGCGCCGAAAAAGATCGCCATCCGGATTGCGGCGCCGGCTGAGCAGGTTTCTGCTGCCGGTACGCCGCTGCTCTACGCGATCATCATCTTCAATCTTCTGCGCAATGCCATCGAGGCCATCGGCGTCCGGGAAGGCGAGATTGCCGCCGGAATGGCCGTGTGCAAGGGCGCGGATGCAAGGCTCGAAGAGGCATTGGCGTTCCGCGGCAGCGTCGATAAGGCGCGTTCCTATCTGCGGCTCTCCGTCGAAGATACCGGCGATGGCCCGGATGGCGCGATTGTCGACTCGCTCTTCGTTCCCTTCGCCTGTGCGGACCGCGCCGGCCGCAAGCTCGGTCTCGGCCTTCATTATGTCGAGGCGATTGCGATCGGGCTGGGCGGCGCTGTGGCGATGCGGCGGGGTGTGCGCACCACTGTCGATGTCTTCATTCCCCTCGCTGACGAAGCGGCAAGGGCCGATGGTGAGGGCGGCGAGGCCTGGGATACGGATACCGGCGTCTTCGGTCATGTCGCAGTGGTCACGGGAGATACCGGCTGGGTAATGTCATTTGCGGCTCTCGCTGGCCCCTTTGGCCTGCGCGTTTCGCATCTGTCGGGGCCTGAGGAAATCGCGGACAGCATCATCGGCGAATATTCGTCCGTCATTTTTACCGGTGACCGCTTCGACAGTGCCTCTCTCGAGGAGCTGCATGGCGAGCGAAAGCCTTTCCTCGTCGTTGCCGATCCGGGCTCGGAAAAGGTGCGTGAAAATCTCGAGAATATCCGCCCGCTCAATCTCGTCTGGCCGGCGGCGCATTCGCCTGCCGAAGCGCTCCACCGGCTGATTTCCTACGGCGCGCTGCGCTGAGGTCAGCGCTGTTCCAGAAGGCCGTCGGCTATGGCGAGCGAGACCGCCTGCACACGGTTGCGGACGCCGAGCTTTCCGAACAGCCGGCTCGTATGCATCTTGATGGTCACTTCCTGAAGACCCAGGCGGCGGGCGATCTCCTTGTTGGTCAGCCCTTCCGACAGGCAGTGCAGCACCTCGATTTCGCGTGCTGTCAGTATGCCTGACGGCTTTGCATTCCCGTTGGCCTGTGCAGGCGCCACCGCCCCCGCTTGCCTCGCATTTGCCGGCATGTAGGTGCCGCCATTCAGCACGACCGAAATCGCGCTGGTGATCGCCTTGCCGCTCATGGATTTCGGCACGAGGCCCTTTACGCCGCAGGCGAGAATGTCATCCGTTCCGATCGCATGGATGAAACCCGACAGGATGACCATGGGCACGTCGGGAAAGCGCTCGCGCAGGGTGCGGATGGAGGCGAGGCCCTCCATTCCCGGCATGTCCCAGTCAAGCACGATCATGTCGGCGCCGCCGGCTTCGAGGCGGGCAATAACACCGTCGAGCGAAGCCACAGATTCGCAATGTGCGCCGCTCAGTGAATTTTCGATCTGCTCCGCTATTGCTTCCGAATACAAAGGATGGTCGTCAGCAACAATTACTCTCAGCCCACCTTCCACGACTGCCTCCCGGCCGTCCAAACTCAAGTACCCCTTGTCTTGTTGTCCGGTCGTTGCCCGTATGGTGCATTCTGACGCACCTTGGAAATAATCATGCGCTGAAAGACAATCTTCACCAAGACTTTTATGCTTTGAGTTATAGAAAGATTTGCTAGGGAGCTCCCATTGAAGTGGGGTGGGGTACGTTTCTTTTCCTTGTGGGTATGAAGCTGACGGAATTGCCGTTCGCGTATTCTGAAACACCTGTTTTGTGCGCAGCCTCACCAAAAGGTGTTTCCGGGGCATTTGTTGCGGGGAGGGAAAGAGGACTATCCTCAGGCAGGTTCGTGGCAGCCTGTAGTGGAGGCGAAAACCCTCGGGAGGGGTGCAGCCGGTAATGGGAATTGGGCATTTTCTGCGCCGCTTCATGAGCAGCAAGGCACAAGACAGTGCGCTGCGTCTCGCGCCGGGCCGCATTGCGGCCGTCTATGGGGTCCTCGGGTCGATCTGGATCGTGGCTTCCGACATCGCCGGGGCCATGCTGCTCGACAAGGAAATCTCCCTGGAAAAGCTGTATTTTCAGGTGGAGAAGGGGCTCGGCTTCATCCTTGTCACGACCATCATCCTCTACATTCTCCTTCGCATCTTCTACAACCGTCTCGTCAATGTCGAAGCGCTGCTCAAGCGTCAGTCCATGCTTGCCAAGGTGGGTGCCCGTGTGGCGCGGGTCGGCGGCTGGTCCGTCGATCTCAGGTCGGACCTCGTTTCCTGGTCGAATGAGGCCGGGCGCATCCTCGGCTTCCCGCCGGACGAAGTCACCACATGGACCGACGCAAGCAGCTATTTCGCAGGCGAGTCGGCGCAGCGCATTGCGCGCGCGATGGAAACCTGCATAGGCGAGGGCGTCCCATTCGACGATGAGTTCGACTTTCAGCTCGAAAATGGCGGGGTTCTCCATCTGCGGGTTGCCGGCCAGCCGCGATTGGACGAGGCGGGCAAGATCGTTCGGATTGAAGGTGCCCTGCAGGACATTACCGAGCTCCGGCAAACCGAACTCTCGCTCGCTGAAAGCCGGCGGCATTTCCGGGAGCTGACCAATGCCATGCCGCATATCGTCTGGACGGCGAAACCGTCCGGCGAGATCGATTTCGTGACGCAAAAATTTGTCGACTATTCGGGGCTTGCGAATGAGGAGCTCGCGGCGCGCAAATGGCTCGAAACCATTCACCCGGACGATCTGCCGGTCGCAACCAGGGCCTGGCAGGAAGCCTCCGCCACCGGCAATCCCTATCGGGCCGAGTTCCGCTTCCGCCGTCATGATGGCGAGTATCGCTGGCATCTCGTGACGGCAAAGGCCGCATATGACGACAAGGGAAACATAACGCGCTGGTTCGGCGCCTCCGCCGACATTCATGACCGCAAGAGCGCCGAGCAGGAGCTTGCCTCACTTGCCGAGCGTCTCAGCAACACGCTCGAGAGCATGAGCGATGCCGTGCTCACGATTGACCGGAACTGGGCCGCCACCTTCATGAACGGTCAGGCGGAACGCATGTTGCGCGTGTCGAGGGACGAAGTGATTGGCCGCAACATCTGGGAAGTCTTTCCCGATGCGCGCGGATCGCGCTTCCAGAAGGAGTATGAAGCCGTTGTCCAAACGCAGAGGCCCGCGCGCTTTACGGAGTATTTCCCGCCGCTCGATCGCTGGTTCGACGTTCATGCCTATCCGACGCAGGATGGCCTCGCCCTCTATTTCCGCGATGTGACAGAGGCACGGGCGCGTGAGCAGCAGTTGAAGCTTCTCGATGTCGCCGTCAATCATCAGGCCGATCTCCTTTTCATCACCGAAGCCCATCCGGTCGCGCCCGGCATGGGCCGAAAGATCGTCTATGTGAACGACGCGCTGACGCGGCTTTTCGGCTACACCGCCGACGAGGTGATCGGCAAGACACCCGACATTCTGGTGCATCCCGAAGTTGCGCGGAATGAACTCCTGCGGATCCGCGAGACGATGGAGAAGGGGGTGCGGGCGCGAGGCGAAGTCGCCGCCCGCACGAAGGATGGACGGATTCTCTGGCTCGATGCCGATCTCGCACCGGTGCGCGACGAAAATGGCGTTCTCACGCATTGGATCGCCGTCGAACGCGACATCACGGAACGGCGCCAGAAGGACGAGCAGCTCCGCATCAGCGACGAGCGTTATCGTCTTGCCACGCTTGCGACGCATGACGTCATCTGGGACTGGGACTTCGAGGCGGAGACGATCGTCTGGAACGACAACATGCTCGGCACGCTTGGGTTCGACCCTGACCAAGTGCCGAAAAGCCCTGACTTCTGGGAAAGCCGGATCCATCCCGACGACCGGGAGCGGATTCTCGATGGCGTCTATGGCGCGATCAACGGCACCGATACCAACTGGACGGACGAGTACCGCTTCATTCATGCAGATGGCCGGGTGCTTTCGGTCGTCGATCGCGGCTTCATCCTGCGCGACGAAAAGGGCACGGCGATCCGCATGGTCGGCAGCATCATCGATGTGACCGAGCAGCGCTCTCTGGAAGAGCGGATGCGCCAGTCGCAGAAGATGGAGGTCATCGGCCAGATGACCGGCGGTGTCGCGCATGATTTCAACAATCTGCTCACCGTCATTCTCGGCAATGCCGAGCTTCTCGCCGAGCAGCTTCGGGACAAGGAACGTCTCAAGGCGCTGGCCGAGATGACGGCTGCTGCCGCACAGCGCGGCGCGCAGCTCACCCATCGCCTGCTTGCCTTTGCGCGCCGCCAGCCGCTCGAGCCGAAGCCCGTCGATGTGAACGCTCTTGTTGCTGGCATGGAAGGCCTGTTCCGGCGCACCCTCTCGGAGGATATCGAGATCGATCTCGTTGCGAACGAGAATCTCTGGGTGACGGAGCTCGATCCGGGCCAGCTCGAGGTCGCGCTGCTCAATCTCGTGGTCAATGCGCGTGACGCGATGCCGGATGGCGGCAAGCTCACCATCGAAATGGGCAATGCCGATCTCGATGCCGATTATGCTGAGCGCCAGGTCGAGCTTGAGCCCGGCAGCTATGTGATGATCTCAGTGTCGGATACGGGTTGCGGCATGCCGAAGGAGGTCGCGGATCGCGCCTTCGAGCCCTTCTTCACGACGAAGGAAGTCGGCAAGGGATCGGGCCTTGGCCTCAGCATGGTCTTCGGCTTCGTGAAGCAGTCCGGCGGACACGCGAAGATCTATTCCGAAGAGGGCGAAGGCACGACCGTCAAACTCTATTTCCCGCGCGCCCAGGGCGGGCAGGTGGAAGCCGCTATCCATCGTGCGGATGACGATGTGACCGGGGGCAGCGAGCATATTCTGGTCGTCGAGGACGACACGCTCGTCCGCGAGCATCTGGTCGCCCAGCTCTGCGATCTCGGATACCGCGTGACCTCGGCCTCGTCGGGGCCCGAAGCCTATGAGCTCCTCAAGCGGATGGAAGATGTCGATCTTCTCTTTACCGATGTCGTCATGCCGGGCGGGATGAACGGGCGCCAGCTTGCCGAGGCCGCGTTGCGATTGCGGCCCGGTCTCCGGGTGCTCTACACGTCGGGCTATACGGAGAACGCAATCATTCATCACGGCCGGCTTGATCCGGGCGTGCATCTCCTCAGCAAGCCCTACCGCCGTCAGGAAATGGCGGCAAAGGTCAGAAAAGCATTGGAATAACAGTGGCTTGATCGACAATTTGCCGCATGTTTTATGCGCGGTCCTAACAGTTCCTTAGGGAGTCCCGCCTAGGCTTTCCTGAGCGCCGCCAGGGGGCGGGGCGAATATGCGACGGGCAAGAAATATGGGCCGCGTTCTGGTCATTGATGACGATCCGCTGATCCGCCAGACCATCCGGTTTGCGCTGGAAGAGGCAGGTTTTCGCGTCGATGAGGCCGAATCCGGCGTGGATGGCTGCCGTGCGGCGGCTGATGGCGATTTCGATCTGATGATCACCGACATACTGATGCCCGACAAGGACGGCATCGAGACGATCATCGAGGTCAAGCGTACGCGGCCGGACTTGCAGATTCTCGCCATGTCGGGCGGCGGCAAGATCGACGGCGGCGAATTTCTCAATCTCGCCCGACGTCTCGGCGTCAACGACACGATCAGCAAGCCCTTCCAGATCGGCGCCTTGCTGGCAAAGGTCGAGCGCCTTTGCGCCGATGGCGGCGAAGCGGCTGCCGCGGCGGCGGCGCGCTGAACCTGCCTTTCCTTCTTTTCGATTGATGGGCGGCGCAAGCCGATTATGATGCGCGCCCGATGCCTCAGGGCCCCTGTGGCGGAATGGTAGACGCGGCAGACTCAAAATCTGTTGTTGGCAACAACGTGCTGGTTCGAGTCCGGCCAGGGGCACCACGCTTCGTCATGGGGCCGCGCGCGGCGGTCGAGCTTATTCAAGCATTTTCTGCATCAGCACGAGATCGAGCCAGCGGCCGAACTTGAAGCCGACTTCCGGCATGCGCGCCACCTCGCGGAAGCCGCAGCCTTCATGGAGCCGGATCGACGCGAGGTTCCCGGCTTCGATTCCCGCCACCATGACATGCAGGCGCTGCGCCTGTGCCTCGCGGACAAGAGCTTTCATCAGCGCGGCGGCAATGCCTTTTCCGCGTTGGTCCTTGCGCACATAGACCGAGTTTTCCACCGTGTAGCGGTAGCCCTGAAAGGGGCGGAAATCGCCATAGCTCGCATAGCCCGCAACCGCGCCGCCCATCTCGGCCACAAGCACGGGAAAGCCGCGCGCCGTCCGCTCGCGCCACCAGCTCCGGCGGCCTTCGAGGTCGGAAACCGTCTCGTTCCAGATGGCCGTCGTGTTCTCCACCGCGTCGTTGTAGATGGCGAGGATGGCGGGCAGGTCGGCTTCGCCGGCGGCGCGGATCGCGGGTGTCTGTGTCATGGCGGCTCGTCTCGAACGTGGGATTCGCGCCGAGCATAGCAAGGGTGCGGCCCGCCGCCTCGTTCCGATTAAATTAATTGACCAATCAATTAAATTCTGGCGATATTCGTCCTGCCCCGCCGCAGCGGCGGGGCTTGTATTCACCGGCCCCTCCGGGCCGCAGTCACAGGGTGCAGAAGATGGGCGACATGGCGGCAGCAGCGGAACTTCTGAAGAAGCTCAAAGGCGAAGGCGTCGAATATTGCTATGCGACCTATGTCGATGTGCATGGTGTCTCCAAGACCAAATGCGTGCCCATCGCGCATTTCACCGACATGGTTCGCGGCTCCGAGCTGTTCACGGTCGGCGCGCTCGAAGGCATGGGGCTTGTCGGCCCGCATTTCGACGAATGTGCGACGGTGCCGGATCTCGCCAGCGCCATCATCCTTCCCTGGGACAGGCGCTATTGCTGGTTCGCCTCCGATCTCCATTTTCACGGCGAGCCATACGCGAATTGCAGCCGCGTTATCCTCAAGCGCGCCAGCGAGAAGGCGGCGAAGCGCAACCTCGTCTTCAATCTCGGCATCGAGCCGGAATTCTATGTGCTGCGGCGGACGGAAAAGGGGCTCGCGCCGTTCCAGAGCGAAACTTTCCACGGGCCGACGCCCGCATATGACCTGTATCAGATCTCGCTTGCCGGTCCTTTCCTCGAAGAGCTCACGCGCTATGTCGAAGAGCTTGGCTGGGGTCTTTATTCCTTCGATCAGGAAGGCGGGCACGGCCAGTTCGAAATCGACTTCGGCTATACCGATGCGCTGACGACGGCGGACAGGCTCACCTTCTTCCGCTTCATGGTGAAGTCGATCGCGCACAAGCATGGTGCGGTGGCGAGCTTCATGCCCAAACCCTTCAGCAATGATTTCCGCTCCGGCGCGCATCACAACATGTCGCTGATGGACATGACCACCAAGGAAAATCTCTTCGATGCGTCAAAGCGCGGCGCGGGGCCGCTCGCGCAGAGCTATGGCCTCGCCGTCACCGACGAGACGCTGTATTTCACCGGCGGTCTGCTCGCCCATGCGGAGGCGCTGTGCGCGGTGACTTGTCCCACCTTCAATTCCTACAAGGGGCTCATCGCACAGGGCGAGATGCCGGACATGTCATGGGCGCCGGTCCTGCGCGCCTATGGCCGCAACAACCGTTCGGCCATGCTGCGGCTGCCGATGAATCGGCCCTGCATCGAAAATCGTGCGCCCGACATGAGCGCGAATTTCTATCTCTCCTCCGCGTTCAGCCTTCATGCGGGTCTCGACGGGCTCGACCGCAAGACCGATCCCGGCATGCCGCTCAACGACAATCTCTATCTCTCGCGCGATGCGGCGCAGCGCGGGCGAAATCTCCGCCGCCTGCCGCGCACCCTGCTCGAGGCGGCCGATGCGCTGGAGGAAAGCGATTTCGCGCGCGAGGTGCTTGGCAGCGAGTTCGTCGACATCTATGTCGCGCAGAAGCGCAAGGAGTGGGATGCGCAGTTCTACATGGTGACGCCGTCCGAGCGTGACCGTTACCTCACCTTCGTCTGAGGTGCGTGCCATGACGTCCTGGGCAAAACTCACCGCGCCGCAGATCGGCGATCTCGTCGAAAGGCAGGGCCGCCGCATGGCGGTCCTGCCGATCGGCGCAACGGAGCAGCACGGGCCGCATCTTGCCTCCGGCACGGACACGCTTCTCGCCGAAACGATCTGCGGCGAAGCCTGCCGCCGCCGCAATGTGCTGATGCTCCCCGCCATTCCCTATGGCTGTTCCTTCGGCCATAGCGATGCCTGGCCGGGCACGATCTCGCTGTCGCCGGAAACGCTTGCAAGCGTTCTCTGCGAAGTGGCGGACTGGGCGATCCGCATCACCGGCATCGACCGGCTCATGTTCATCTCCGGCCATGCCACCAACGGGCCCAGCATCGAAAGCGCGATCCTGAGGCTCCGCTACGAACATCCCGATGTCCGCTTTGCAACGCGCGGGCTCTGGGAGATTTCGGCGGAGGCGCTGCGGCTCTACACGCTCGATGCGGCCGACATCCATGCCAATGTCGCCGAAACCTCGATGGTGCTGGCGATCGATCCCGGCATGGTGCAGATGGAACATGCGGAGGATGTCGAGGATGTCACCCTCGGCAAGATCTGGCGCTATGCCATGCCGGCGGTCACGCCGAACGGCGTTGTCGGGCGGCCGAGCGAATCCTCTGCTAGACTTGGCCGCGAAATGCTCGACCGGATCATTGATGACTTCGAGGCCTTGCTCGAAGCGGCCGAGAAGGAAGAATGGCCGGAAATACCGGCAGCGGTGAAGGGCGGAGCTTTGTGAAGGCAAAAGGCGCGGGGAAGGAAAAGAGCAAGCCCGGCAGATCGGGCGGGGCAAAGGCTATTCCCCGCGCAAAGCCGGTGAGAAAGGCGGGCCGCCCGCCCGTCGAGCAGCCGAATGAGGCGAAGCGCGATGCGATTGCGGCTGCCGCGCTCACGCTCTTTTCGCGGTCGGGTGTCGCCGCCGTCTCCAACAAGGAGCTTGGCGAGGCGGCGGGCATCAACCCCGCGCTCATCTATTACTATTTCGAGGACAAGGACGATCTCTTTCAGTTCGTCGTGCGCAGGGCGCTCGAGGATGCGCTTGCCGCCTATGACGAGATCAAGAAGGAGAAAGGCGGCATCGGCGATCTCGATGCCTGGCTGTCGAGCAACCTGCTGCTCTTCGGCGAGATCACGCGCTTCCTGAAAGTGATCCTCGACTATGCCCATTCCGGCCAGCGTTCGCCGGAAACGGATGCGGCCATCGCGCGCTTCTATCGCACCGAGACCGATCTCATCGGCCATGCGCTGCGCGATGAAGGCTTCGCGGCGAAGGAGGCGCTGGAGCTTGCCCAGCTCCTCTCGGTCTTTCTCGATGGCGTCATGGTCGCGCGCGTCGTGCGGCCGGAAATCGATTCCGAACGCCTCGTCGCGCGTATGCGCGACCTTCTGCGCCACAAGCCGCGCTGATTATTTCCCGCTGTCGAGATGGTCCTTGACGAGCCTGGCGAACCAGAGCCGGAAGCGTTTCAGCCCGTCCTGATCGAGGCCGGCCGACTCCGCAAGCTGGCGGCCGATGATCGCTTCGCCGAATGCGGCGCTCGCCGCCAGCATGGCGATGAACAGCGTGTCCTCGCGGTCGGGCACGGGCTCGCCGGTCTGCCGCGCATGGCTCTCGCGGCGCGCCTGAATGGCGTCCACGATCTCGCTCATCACGTTGTTGACCGGCTGGTCCGAATTGGCGCGGCCGGTCAGCAGCATCCATGAGAAGAGCCGCGCCGTGCCGCGGTCGCTCAGCGCCTCGAAGACATGGCCGATGTGATAGGCCGTGTCGCCTCCCTTGCCGCCGCCATCGAGGGCGGAGAGCAGCGTGTCGCGGAGCTGCCGGTTCGCCCGGCCGATCAGCGCCCGGACAAGCCCCTCGCGGCTCTCGAAGTGATGCAGGATCGCCGGATGCGAAATGCCGACATCGCGGGCAATGTCCTGAAGCCGCAGACCTTCCGGCCCCTGCCGGGCGAGGCGCTCCTCGGCCGCATCGAGGATCAGCCGGCGCGCTTCCTCCGCCGTGCGGCGCACCCGCTTGGCCGCGGGTTTGGGCAGGGTTTCGCCAGCTTTCCCGCCGGTCTCCGCAACTTCAGGCGGGTTCTTCGCAACGCTCGACACAAGGGGCTCCCTTTTTCTCGACCGAATATATTGACAATTATGTCAGTATTTAATAGGGTCTTCCAATCCAAGGCATATGGCAGATCGCCACTATAGCAACGGGACATAGCCCATGACGACTGCAAGCCCAACCGAGTTTGGCGGCGCCGCCCCCGCAAAGCGGAAGCGCAAGCGCATTCAGCCCCTCAAGGCCATCCGCGCCATCCGGGCGCTGATCGCCGACAAGGAAGACACTTCGCAGGTCTTCAAGATCATCGACGCGCTGTCCGGCGACTCCGTCGGCCGCGGCTTCCGCCGTTTCGTGCAGACGGAAACGGGGCGCCGTATCCTCGCCGAGAAGCGCAATCTCGTTGCCACGCTGAGCGAACGTACCCGGCTCGCCACCTTGCCCGAAGGCACGCTTGGCCGCGCCTATCATGAGTTCATGGCTGAGGAAGACCTCACTGCCGACGGGCTCGTCGAGGCGAGCGAGGCGGTGGAGCGGATCGACATGCGTTCCGAGGATGAGGCGCGGTTCGGCGCCCGCCTGCGCGACCAGCACGATCTCTGGCATGTGACGACCGGCTATGGCCGCGACGGACTTGGCGAACTCGCGCTTCTCGCCTTCACCTATGCGCAGACGCGCAATCGCGGCATCGGCTTCATCGTTCTCGTCGGCGCCCGTGTCACGGCGAAGAACCTGCCCGACGTGAAGATCTGGCGGATCATCCGCGAGGCCTATCGCAATGGCCGCAAGGCCGCCTGGCTGCCCGCCGCCGATTGGGAGTCGCTGCTCGAAAAGCCGCTCGCCGAGGTTCGCGCTGAACTCGGCATCGCGGCGCCTGCGGCCTATGCCGAGGCCCAGCCGGTTGCGATCGCCGCCGAAAACGCCTTCAAGGCGATGCGCGCCGAACAGCAGCACAAACAGGCCGCCTGACGAGGGCCCTGCCGGGCTTTGGTCCCGGCCGCTTAGCCGTTATGCTCGGTCCCGGCTGATGAATCCGGGACCGGGCGCGTGCTGACAATCTACGGACTGAAAAACTGCGATACCTGCCGCAAGGCCGTGAAATGGCTTGAGGCGGAAGGCATCGCGCACCGTTTCCACGATCTCAAGGCAGACGGCATTGCGGCAGCCGATGTGAAGCGGTTTGCCGCCGCTATCGGCTGGGAGGCGCTGCTCAACAAGGCCAGCACCACCTGGCGCGGTCTGCCTGATGGCGACAAGGACGGTCTCACCGAAGCCAGGGCCCTGAAGCTCATGGCGGCGCATCCCGCGCTCATCAAGCGTCCCGTATTCGACAATGGCAAGACCGTCATTTCCGGCTTCCGGGATGCGCAGAAGGCCGCCATCAAGAAAGCCTTCGGAAAATGAGACTGGGCAAGCGGGTGGAGCCCGCGCCCTCGATTTCGCTGCCCATCGAAACGCCGCGCCTCATCATCCGGGAGTTCGCCCCGCGCGACCTTGAGGCGCTGCACGCCTATTCATCGCTGCCCGAGGTTACGCAATATCTCGTCTGGGGGCCGAATTCGCTTGCCGAGAGCAAGCGGGCCCTGCGCGCCTTTCTCGACGACCAGAAGGACAAGGATCGCGTCAATTTCGATCTCGCGGTCCTCTCGAAGCAGGTGGAACGGCGCGGCGCGAAGCCGCGGCTGATCGGGGCTGTCGGATTGAAGCTCACCGACCCCGACAATCGCACCGCCGAAATCGGCTATGTTCTGCACCCGGATGTCTGGGGTCACGGCTTCGCGCTCGAAGCCGCCCGCGCCCTTGCCCATGCCGCCTTCCGCGATCTCGGGCTCCAGCGCATCGTGGCAAGCTGCGATCAGCGCAACAAGGCATCGGCCCGCGTCATGGAAAAGCTCGGTATGCGCCGCGAAGGCGCTTTCCGGCGCAGCAAATATATTCAGGGTGCCTGGCGCGACGAATATCTCTACGCCTTCCTCGCCGAAGATTTCCCCGCCTAGAGGCTCTTCACCGGCTTTGCCATGAGGTCGTCCTCGGGCTCCGCGACGCTCTCGCCCCGGCGGATCAGGAATTCGATCCATGTTCCCCGGTCGCGCATTTCCACAAGCTCATGCCCCGCTTGCGCACAAAAATGCGGCATATCGATCCGCGCTACGGGGTCGCTCGCAAAGACGCGCAACAGCGCGCCCGGTTCGAGCCTGAGCAGCCTCTTTCGCGCCCGCAGCACGGGCAGGGGGCATTGCTGGCCGATCACATCGAGCAGAATCTCGCCCATTTCTTCTTCGCGCCGCATGTTCATTCGCTTTCCGGCATTACCTTGTCTGCGTAATTCCCCATTCCGCGAACGGATAATGCCGACCGCGATCCATCCTGTCACGCCGCCATGATGCGAAATCGGCGCTTCGCCGACCGGCTTTTCTTGACGGTCCCGCGCCCTGCCGGGCATAACTGACCCAATTACGTTTAACGCAACGCAATCCTTGGGAGGATGATCGGATATGGGTTTCTTCAAGCGGGTCGGCAACGAAATCGTGTTCGTGCGAGCGGCCCTCCGTTCGCTGAAGAAGCTGAAGGAGATCCGGGCGGATACCTCGCGCACCTATTCCGATATCATCGAGGAACTGGCGCGGACCAAGCCGAACAACATCGCGATCTATTTCGAGGACAAGACCCTCACCTATCGCCAGTACAATGAAGAGGCGAACAAATATGCCCGCTGGATGAAGGGGCAGGGGCTTGGCCGCGGCGACGTCGTCGCGCTGATGATGGAGAACCGCCCGGAATATCTGATCGCCTGGCTCGGCATCGTGAAGGCCGGCGGCACCGCGGCCCTCATCAACACCAATCTCACCAAGGGCCCGCTCGCCCACTGCCTCAATATCTCGAACGCGAACCACCTCATTCTCGGGGCGGAGCTTGCCGAGAATTATTCGACGGCGGCCGACCAGCTCGAACGCCCGATGACGGTCTGGGCGACGGGCGGCCAGATGCAGGGTGCGCATGATCTCGACAAGGCGCTGTCCGATCTGTCCGGCGATCCGCTTCCCGCCGACATCCGCAAGGATGTGACGCAGGACGACGATGCCCTCTTCATCTACACGAGCGGCACGACCGGCAATCCGAAGGCCGCGAAAATTCCGCATGTCCGTCTCAATGCGATGATGGGCGCCTTCGCCGCCGGCACGAATGCGACCGAAAAGGACCGCATGTATGTCGTGCTGCCGCTCTATCACTCGGCGGGCGGTGTCTGCGCCATCGGCTCGACGCTCACCGTCGGCGGTTCGGTGATCCTGCGCCGCAAGTTTTCGGCGACCCAATTCTGGGACGACGCGCACAAGTACAAGGCAACGCTCTTCCAGTATATCGGCGAGCTTTGCCGCTACCTGCTCAACACGGACAAGCATCCGAAGGAGCGCAAGCACAAGATCCGCCTTGCGGTCGGCAATGGCCTTCGGCCGGAAATCTGGAAGCCGTTCCAGCAGCGTTTCAACATTCCGCGCGTGCTCGAATTCTACGGCGCGACGGAAGGCAATGTCGCGCTGATGAATTTCGACGGCACGCCGGGTGCCGTCGGCCGTATCCCGAGCTGGGCCAAGGCGAAGTTCAATGTCGAGATCGTGAAGTTCGACATCGAGAACGAACAGCCGGTGCGCGGGCCGGATGGCTTCTGCATCAAGGCGGAATTCGGCGAAGCGGGCGAGGCGCTCGGCAAGATCACCGACGATCCCGAGCAGCCGACGGGCCGCTTCGACGGCTATGCCAAGAAGGAAGAAACCGAGAAGAAGATCCTCCGCGACGTGTTCGAGAAGGGCGATGCCTGGTTCCGCACCGGCGACCTTCTGCGTCAGGACAAGCTCGGCTATTTCTACTTCGTCGATCGCATCGGCGACACGTTCCGCTGGAAGGGCGAGAACGTGGCGACATCGGAAGTCGCGGAAGCGATTTCGGTGTTCCCCGGCGTCAAGGAAGCGAACGTCTATGGCGTGCATGTGCCGGGCGCGGATGGCCGCGCCGGCATGGCCTCCATCGTCGCCGAGAACGGTTCGCTCGATCTCGACAAGTTCCGCACGCAGATGCAGAAGGAGCTGCCGGATTATGCCGTGCCCGTTTTCCTGCGCATCCAGCCGGAAATCGAGATCACTGGCACCTTCAAGCACCGCAAGGTCGAGCTCGTGAAGGAAGGTTTCGATCCGTCGATCATTCCCGAGCCCATCTATTTCAACTGCCCGGTGCAGAAGAAATATGTGCCGGTCGACCAGCATCTCTATGGCAAGATCTGCTCGGGCGAATTCCGCCTCTGAGGCAGGCTCACCGTTGAAACAAAAAGGGCGGCTCCTGCGAGCCGCCCTTTGCGTTTCAGCCCTACCGTTCCTTACTGTGCGGCGTCGGTCTTCTTGTCGAGGCCCATCGCGGCGAGGATTTCCGGGCGGATGTTTTCCGTGCCCTTCTTCTCGACGTGCTGCGCGACGCGGCTGCCCACCGCCATCATGGCTTCGCCCATGAAGGTCGGGCGGTTGTCGCGCGCCCAGTTCAGCGAGGCTTCGCGGTTCTCGTTGAGGTTCTGGAACTTCGGGAAGACATAGCGCGCCATCAGCTCGTAGGACTTCTTGGTGTTTTCCCAGTTGGCCCAGTTATGCGCGAGCTGCATGAAGCAGCCGAAGCCGCCCGACTGCGCCTGCAGACGCTCGATCTGCGCAATGGCGTCGTCCGGCGTGCCGATCACGGCCATGCCGGAAGCGATGAGCGCGTCCACGGGGTCCGAGCCATCGGTCGGCGCGAGCGGCAGCGCCGCCACTTCGCGGAAATAGTAGAGCCACTGTTCGAGGCCGAAGCGCACATTTTCGCGCGCCTTTTCCCGCGTCTCGGCGATGTGGACCGGGCCGACAAGGCGCCACTGGCTGCGGTCGACGGTCTTGCCGTGATCCTTTGCCGTGTCCTCGCAGATCGCCCAGTTGGACGAGAGCGCATTGAAGCCGCCGGCGGAGGTGGCGCCGATCGAGAGGAGGCCGAGGCCGTGGCGGCCGGCGGCCGTCGCGCCGGTCGGCGAGACCTGGCTTGCCACCGCGATCTCGACCGAGGGCCGCGACCAGGGCGTCATCTGAAGCTGTGCATCCTTCAGCTCGAACCAGTCGGTCTTTGCCGTCACCTTCTCGCCGCGCAGCAGCGGCACGATCACGTCCAGCGCCTCGTCCATCATGTCGCGCTGCTTGGCAACCGTGATGCCCATCATGAAGGCGTCGGAGGGCAGCGAGCCCGGCCCCACGCCCAGCATCACGCGGCCGCGCGTGATGTGGTCGAGCTGGTTGATGCGGTCGGCCAGCATCAGCGGGTGATGATAGGGAAGCGAGGAGACGCCCGTGCCGAGCTTGATGTTGCGCGTGCGTTCGGCAACCGTGGCGATGAAGAGTTCGGGGCTGGCGATCAGCTCGTAGCCCGCCGAATGGTGCTCGCCGATCCAGGCCTCGTCATAGCCGAGCTTGTCCATCCACTGCACGAGTTCGATATCGCGGTCGAGTGCCAGCGTCGGGTTCTCGTTCAGCGGGTGGAAGGGCGCAATGAAGGCGCCGAAACGCATTTTCTGTCCGTACATGGGTGTCTCCCTGGTTTTCGAATTTCGTTTCCGGCCATCTTGCGCCGGTCAGTCCTTTTTGCGAAGTCCGTTCAGCTGAAACTGCATCAATGCGCGGTTGATTTCGGCCCGGTCCATCTCCGGGTCCTGGAGCCACCAGGCCGTGAAGGCGCTCCAGGCGGCCACCAGCGCGACCGCCGCCACCTGCGGCGGAAAGGCATCGGAAAACTCGCCTCTCTCCTGTCCGCGCGCCACGATGCGGGTCACATGGGCCAGCACGCTCTCGTTCACTTCCGCCGCCTTCGGCATGAGTGCGGGCTGGTCGAGGAATTCGCTCAGCATTTTGTGAAGCACGGTCGCATTCACTTCCCAGGCGTCGCGCAGGAGCGAGACGAGCAGCAGAAGTTCCTCTTCCGCGCTGCCGTCATGTTCGGCCAGCCTTTCGCCGAGCGAGCGCGTCACTTCCTCGTTGAAGACGCCGATCAGGGCCGATTTCCCCGCGAAATGCAGGAAGAAAGTCGCCTTGGCGATGCCCGCCTCGGCGCAAATATCCTCGATCGTCACCTTGTCATAATCGCTTTCGGCAAAGAGCTTCATCGCCGCGCGGTAGATCTCCTGCCGTGTGCGCTCCTTCTTGCCGGGCTTTTTCGATGCCTCGGGTTTCGGGGCGCCGTTCCGGCTCGCCTTCAACAGTCTCGTCATGCCTTGCCGTCCGCTTGTCTGTCCTGAAACTAGACTCTGGTATATTTTTTCTCAAGAACAGAATTCGCCGCACCCTGTCCGGTGGCAAGGGACGTTGCGGCCCTAGGGCTCATACCCTAAGACTCGTGGTCCTAACCATAAGAAGATTACGGGAGAGCAGCATGGGACGGGTAGCGGGCAAGGTCGCCCTTGTGACGGGCGCGGCAACCGGCATCGGGCGCGGCGCGGCGGTGGCGCTGGCGGCCGAGGGCGCCAAACTGGTGGTGACCGATGTCGATGAGGCGGGCCTCAAGGAAACGGTCGACATCATCCGCAAGGCCGGCGGTGTCGCCAGCGGCTACAAGCAGGATGTGACGAACGAGGAGCGCTGGGCGGAAATCGCCTCGATCGCCCGGAATGAGTTCGGCGGCATCCATGTCCTCGTCAACAATGCCGGCATCGCCATCGGCGCCTCGGTTTTCGAAATGTCCTACAAGGACTGGCAGATCCAGCAGGCGATCAATGTCGATGGCGTGTTTTTCGGCGTGAAGCATGTGATCCCGGTGATCGCGGCGTCGGGCGGCGGTTCGGTCATCAACATTTCGTCGGTCGCCGGGCTTCAGGGCGCGCCGGGCCTTGCCGGCTATTGCGCGACCAAGGGCGCGGTACGGCTCTTCTCGAAGGCCGTCGCGCTCGAATGTGCGCAGTCGAAGATGAATGTGCGCGTGAACTCGATCCATCCCGGCATCATCGACACGGCGATCTGGCAGAAGATTCCGCAGGGCGGCGGCGTCGGCGCGCAGGCCGTTTCCTCCGCCGTGCTGCCCATGCCGCCCGGCGCCAACACGATCGACCCCAACATGGTGGCGACAGTCGGGGTGCCGCTCGGCTATCCCGGACTTCCGGCCGACATTGCGGCGGGCATCGTGTTCCTCGCCTCCGACGAGTCGCGCTATGTCACGGGCACGGAGCTTGTCATCGACGGCGGCATGACGGCGCGCTGACGCGCTCTACTGCGTCAGCACGATCTCGTTGGTGATGCGCCATTCGCCATCGAGCCATTGGGTGATTTCACGGGCGCAGGCATGATCGAAGGCGGCGTAGCGGTTTCGCAGCGCCGCCTTTTCCTCGTCGCTCATGCCGTTAAGGCCCTTGTCCTGGAACAGCGGCAGGTCTTCCTCGAGCATCCTTGCAAGTTTTTCTCCCGCAACATCGCGCGCCGCCTTGCCGAACAGGCCTTCGCCTGCCGCGCCGCGATAGATCGCTTCGAGCGTCAGCATCGGAACACGGCTCAGCACGGCTTGCGAGGCGGGGTTCACGCCATGCGCGGCGATCAGCGGAGCGATTTCCGCATCGCGGCCCGTGAAGGCGCGCAGATGCAGGAAGGGCGACATGCGCTGTCCGTCATTCACCGGATAATTGTCCCAGAGAAAGGGTTTCCGGCCGAGCGTTTCCGCCACGCGCTTCAGGTAGTCCGCGCCGATTTCCGTCGAGCAGACTTTCGGCCCCGTCCAGAAGATTTCAATCGCCGGATCGAGGCCCCAGCCCAGCGTTTCGAGATAGTTCGCAGGCCGCTCGCCGAAGAAGCGGTCGAGCACCGGATCGTCGGAATAATAGCTCGGGCAGGTGATGAGCCGTCCGGCCTTCGTGTGATCGGCGGCGAGGTTCAGTATCTCGATCTGCGTTTGGGCGAGGTCCGGCACGTCGCCGCGCATGTCGTCGAACAGGATCGCCAGATCGTCGATGCCGATGGCGTCGAGTTCGGCGAGTTTGCGCTTCAGCGCCGCGCGCGCGGCCCCGTCGAAAGCGAGATAGATTTCATAGGGGCTGAGGCCAACGCCGAAGCGAACGCCCTCCGCCCGGCAATGGGCGGCAAGTTCCGCCAGCGCCTCGAACTCGTCTTGCGGATGCGGCTCGCCCCAGCGCCGCCGGAGAAATGCGTCGGCCTTGGGCGCATAGTGATAGAAGCGGTAGCCATGCGGCGCGAGTGCGCTCACATGCGCCATGCGCGCCTCATGGCTCCACGGCTTGCCGTAAAAGCCTTCGATGGTTCCAAGTTCGGGAAGCTGAGGTTCGGGCGTCATGCGCCCGAGCCTATCACGACTTCACGACAAGGAAGCCAGCCCTCGGGAAATGCACCACCACATCGCCCACGCGCGGGTCGTTCCGCCGGATCGCCACATGCTGGGCGGAGGAGGAGACGAGCTCGCCCGCAATCGGATCGCGGCCGTAATCGTCCGCCATCACCATCACCTTGTCGCCGGGCTTGAGGCCGTTCGGCTCGCCGGGATCGGCCTTCGCCGCTTCCGTGCTCGTTGCGGCCTTGGCAATATCGAGCGCCGCCTCGCGGGAAATTTCCTGCCGCTTGCCATGGCCGATCGCCGCCACGCGCTTTTCCCAGGCGGCCACTTTCGGGAAGCCTTCGATGAGCTTCACCCCGGCGGGGCTCGTCCAGCGCACAAAGGCGAGGTTGTAATAGGCGCCCGCATCGGCAAGTCCGGCGCTTGCGCCCATCAGGAAGTCGCGCCCGTCGGCCAGCTGCTCGTCGAGCCAGCCAAGCTGCGCGCGGAACTGTTCGGCCATGAGCGGGGCTGCCGCCTTCATCGCCTCGATGTCGAAGGGCCGTCCCGTCAGCTTCTCGCGGTCCTTGATGAAGGCCTCGTCGGCAATCGGCGTGCCGCCGCCGAAGATGATCGCCACGCCCGCCTGAAAGAACACGCGGTCTGACCACATGGAAAAGCCCCAGCCTGCGCCCCTGTCGCCGCCCGTATAGATCGAGGGCGAGGGAAAGCGGCGCTCAAGCTCGCGGATGATGACCTGCGAGTCGCAATAGATGTCCGCGCCGATCTGCATGACGGGAATCTTGCGGTAGCCGCCGGTCAGCGCCACGAGGTCCGGCTTCGGCATGATGACGGGCTGGTCGCAGGCAAACCATTCGAGCCCCTTGATGCCGAAGACCACGCGCACCTTCTCCGAAAAGGGCGAGATGTCGTATTGGTGGAAGATGATCGACTGTGCGTTGGCGGTCATGGTGCGTCCTATTCGAAGTCGTAGCTGAAGCGGATGTTGTTCTTCTCAAGTCCGTCGAGAACGATCTCGACGCCTTCCGTCTTCATCATCCATTCGAGCCGGTGGTCGCGGTATTCGCGCTTGAAGAGACCCTGCTTCAGAATGTCGGCAACCATCTGCATCCCGGCGATGCTGTCCACGGCTTCCTTCGCGGTCTGCGCCACGGCGGGGCGGGCATTGGTGCGCGCAAGCCATTTGCCGAGCGGCGAGCCTTCATCCGGCGCATTGCCGAAGCCGGCGGAGCCGTTCACATAAGGCACGACCGACAGATCGCCCCAGCCGAAGCTCTTGCCGTTGAACCAGTCGTTCGGCCCGAGCTGCTTCGTCAGCCAGTTCTGGATCTTCGCCGTCTGTCTTGCGGCAAGCTCCTGCATCTCGGCGGCCTTCGCGCCCGTCGCGCGGCGGAAATAGGCGATCTCGCCAAGTCCCCAGTTGATCGCCTCGTAATGCGTGTCGCATACCTCCTCGATCATGCGCACCTTGGCGCGCTCGGCGGGCGTGGCGGGCAGCATGGGCGGTTCCGGCCATTTGTCCTCGAGATATTCGAGGATGATGGTCGAGTCGAAGATATATGTGTCGCCGTCGATGAGGGCGGGCACTTCGGCGCGCGGATTGGCGGCAACGAATTCCCCCCGGCTCGTGCCCGCGCCGATGCCGTCCGGCGTTTTCAGATCGAGCGCAATGCCCTTTTCCCGCGCGGAAATCTTCACCTTCTGCGCATAGGGCGAGAGCGGATGTTCGTAAAGCGTGACCATGGTTTCCTCCCGGTGTCCGTTGCGCGGATCATGGGGAGGGCGCGCGCGTCTGTCCACCGCCCCGCCATCACGGTTGCGTGACGGCAGGGCGGTATCTGCTTCGACGCTGCGTCAGCCGCGCAAGCGGCCCTGCCGTTTTGTCAGCTCCGCCATCTGGCCGAAAATGGTCGGCACGTCGTTCGGCGTGTGATCGCCGGAAAATTCCTTGTAGAGCGTCGAGACGTTGACGACGATGCGCTCGCCATCGCCCCAGCTGTCATAGTCCGACATGTCGATGTCGAGTGCCGCCTCGAAGGCCGAAAGCCCCGCATCGAAGCGTTTCCTCGCCTCGTCGCGGATATAGACGAGATAATCGCGCACCGCCTTCACGCCGTTCTTGCCGGTGATCGGCCCGTGACCCGGCACCACCGTTTCCACATCCATGGCGATGATTCTGTCGCAGGCCGAGATCCAGTTGCTCACCGGCCCTTCCCACATGATCGGGTGCCCTTCGATGAAAAGAATGTCGCCGGTGAAAACCGTCTTGTCGGCCGGCACATGGACCAGCGCATCGCCCGGCGTATGCGCGGGGCCGACATGCATGATGCGCACTTCCTTGTTGCCGACATGGCGTGTCAGTTCGGTCTCGAAGGTCGTGGTGGGCAGCGTCTGCGTCACGCCCTTGAAGTCGAAGGCGCCGAAGCATTGCGTCACATATTTGCCGAGGTCGCCAAGTCCCGGCGCCATGTCGAGGAAGCCCGCCAGCAGCGCCGGCGGCTCATGCCGCATCCCTTCCACCGCGAGCTTGTGGGCGATGATCTCCGCGCCCGCGCAACATTCATTGCCGTTGCAATGGTCGCCATTGTGATGCGTGTTGACGAGTGTGCCGATCTTCGCCGCCGCTTTCGGTTCGGCGTTGCGCATCGCCGTCAGCATCTCGCGCGTCAGCGGTACGTCGAACAGCGTGTCGACGAGAAAGCTCTCGCCGCTGTCGACGATCAGGCCCGCATTGGACCAGCCCCAGCCGCCATCGGGCTGCAACCAGGCATAGCCGCCATTGCCGAGATCGTGCAGGCCCTTCGTATATTGAAAGCGGCTCAGTCCGAGACCCATCTCATCCTCCCCAGAATGTTGTCGTGCGAAGCGTCGCCCGCCGCCTCACGAAATGCCTGTCATGCCGCTGTCCACGGCAAGCGTCTGCGCGGTGATGTAGACGCTTTCGTCGGAAACGAGGAAGAGCGCCGCATAGGCGATCTCCCAGCCCGTCGCCTGCCGCCCGAAGGGCACGGGCGTGCGCCCGCGCGAGGGGCGGCCCTGCGTCGCCAGCCGTCCGAGCGGCGTGTCGACAAGGCCCGGCGCGACGATATTCGCGCGGATGCCGCGCCGCGCCCCTTCCATGGCGACGTGGCGCATGAGGCCGCCAAGGGCTGCCTTCGAGGCGTCATAGGCGGGCAGGCGCGAACCGGCGACAAGTCCCGCGATCGAGGAAATGAAGACGATGGGCGAACCATCGGCGAGTTTCGGCAGCGCCGCCTTGCAGCAGAGCATCGGCCCGCGCAGGTTCACAGTCAGCACCTTGTCCCAGTCCTCGGGCGTTGCGCCCTCAAGCCCGAGCCCGCCCACGCCGATGCCGACATTGAGCACCAGCCCGTCGATCCGGCCGAGGGCTGCTTCCGCTTTTGCGATCATGCGTTCGATGTCGGCGGGCTTTGAAATATCGGCTTCGATCGTGTGCGCCCTGCCGCCTTCCTTGCCGATCAGCGCCACGGTTTCCTCCGCCGAGGCGCGGTTCATGTCGGCAACGGCGACGCTCGCGCCTTCCCGCGCGAAGAGAAGCGACATGGCGCGGCCATTGCCCACGGGGTCGGTCGCCGCATCGAGCACGCGCTGCCCGCCGCCGACGATCAGGATATTGCGGCCCTTGAGCCTGCCCCGTCCCGGCGCCGTGCCGGCCGATTCCGGCGGCAGCGGCTTCACATATCCCTCAGCCATGTTTCTCGAGCCCCCTCCTGATCTCGTCGAGCCCGCTTGTCGGAATATCCGTCTCCTCGAGGTCGATCTCGAAGGTTTCGAGATAGCGGCAGACGAGAAGATAGGTGCCGATCACGATCACGAGTTCCTGCATCCCCGCATCGCCGAGATGTTCATGCGCCGCCGCGAAGAGCTTGGCGTCGGCCTTCACATTCACCACCTGGTCGTCGGTGAAGGCGAGTGCCGCATTCTCCGCCGTGCTGAAAAGCGGCGAGGGCAGGGTGCCCGCCGTTGCTGCGATCCGTTCCTCGCTCATGCCGATCATCCGCGAGACGCGGCGATGCTGGTGGAGTTCATAGGCCGAGCTGCAAAGATGCCCAACCCTCAGGATAACGAGTTCGCGGAGTTCCGGGTCGAGCGTGCCTGAATTCAGATAGGAGTTGATGAAAGCCATGAAGGGCACGAAGGAAGCCCCCGCGCCGGCGATCATGCGGAAGATATTGAGCTGCGGCAGGCTTTCGAGAAGGCTCCGCGCTTCTGCGGGCAGCGCCGCCGGATCGGGATAAGGAATACGCGCCATCGTCCGGTCCCGGCTCAGTCCTGCATGCCGGGGAGCTTCACGCCCGACTTGTGGCCCGGTTCCTCGATATCGACGTCGAAGGTTTCGAGGAAATAGCAGGCCGTGGTGTAGAAGCCGATGGTGATGACGAGTTCCTGAAGCTGCTTGTAGCCGAGCTTTTCGGCGAGCGGATTGAAGGTCGCATCGGATGCGCGGGTATTCTTCACCACATCGTCGGTGAAGCGCATCACCTGGCGCTGCGTCTCGTCGAATACCTTTGCGTCCGGGCCTTCATGGATCGCCTTGATGAGTTCCTCGGACATGCCGAGCTTCCGCGAGATCGCCTCATGCTGATAGACCTCGTAGGACGCGCCCTTCAGCACGCCTACGCGCACAATGGCGATTTCGCGCAGCACAGGGTCAAGCTCGCTATGGATCAGGATTGCATTGCCGAGCTTGATGAAGCCGTCGATCATGTCGCCCGAATGGCCGAGCATCCTGAAAATATTGAGGTTCGGCAGCTTCTCGTAGACCTCCTTGGCGCGGCCGGTGGCCTTCGACGTGTCGAAATAGGGGATGCGGGCCATGATGGAGCGTTCCTTCCCTGAGTGGCGTTTCTGTTTCCGGCCAGTGTAGACGGCGCGGACGCTGCGTCCAGCGGCAAGAAAGGGCGGCTCCCCGCCTGCCCGTCCGGCTTTGCTTGCCCCGTCCGCGCGGCTCGCTAAACTCTCGCCCAACAAAGGCCCGGCACGGACCGGGCAAGGCAATGGGAGGAAAGCGGATATGGTCGATATTTCTCAGGTCAAATCGGTGGCCGACATCACGCGCGTCTGGGGTGCCGGCGCGCCGGACCAGGTGGCGCAGGTCTTCGAGGGCCGGGAAACGACCTATGGCGAGCTCGACCGCCGCGCGAGCCAGGTCGCGCAGGCGCTGATCGCCGATGGCTGCAAGCCCGATGCCCGCATCGGCTTCATGGGCAAGGGCTCGGACCGCTATTTCGAAATGCTCTATGGCGCCTTCAAGGCGAAGGCCGTCGTCGTCGGCGTCAACTGGCGTCTCGCCGCGCCCGAAGTCGCCTATGTGCTGAATGACAGCCGCACCGAGATTCTTTTCGTCGGCGCCGAGTTCTACGACATGGTGGAAAAGGTGCTGCCGGAGTGTCCGACGGTGCGCAAGGTCGTCGCGCTCGATGGCGGCCGCAACGACTGGCAGTCCTTCGACGACTGGCGCGATGCGCAAAAGCCGGTCGATCCCATGCTACCGGCCGACCCGGAAGACGATGTGATCCAGCTTTACACGAGCGGCACCACCGGCCATCCGAAGGGCGTGCAGCTCACCAATGCGAACTACATGTCGATCTTCGATCAGGGCGGCAAGGCCGGCTGGGCGAATTGGGGGCAGGGCGAGGTGGCGCTGGTCTGCATGCCGCTGTTCCATGTCGCCGGCGTCAATATCGGCCTCATCGGCAATATTCACGGCTGCAAGAACCTGATCCTGAAGGATGTGGACCCCGCGCTCATCCTCAAGCTCATCGAAAGCGAGAAGATCAACATCGCCTTCATGGTGCCTGCCGTCATTCTCTTCCTGCTGCAGCAGCCCAACATCGCCAAAACCGATGTGTCGAGCGTGCGCCAGATCCTTTATGGCGCCTCGCCGATCGCGGAAGATGTGCTGCGCCGCGCGCAGGACACCTTCAAGGGCGCCGATTTCGTGCAGGTCTATGGCCTCACCGAAACGGCGGGCGGCGCGACCAACCTGCCGCCCGAAGCGCATGATCCGGCAAAGGGCAAGCTGCGTTCCTGCGGCATCCCCAATCCCGGCATGGAAGTGCGTGTGGTCGACGACAAGGGCGAGGAACTGCCGGTCGGCGAGGTCGGCGAAATCGTCATTCGCGGCGGCTCCATCATGAAGGGCTACTGGAACCGCGCCGATGCCACGAAGGATGCGATCCGCAATGGCTGGTTCTACACGGGCGATGCCGGCTATTTCGACAAGGACGGCTATCTCTTCATTCATGACCGGGTGAAGGACATGATCGTCTCGGGCGGCGAGAACATCTATCCGGCGGAAGTCGAGAATGCGCTGTTCGGCCATGAGGCGATTGCGGATGCCGCGGTCATCGGCGTGCCGGACGAGAAATGGGGCGAGGCGGTCAAGGCGATCGTGGTGCTCAAGCCCGGCCAGCAGGCGACGCCCGAAGAAATCATCGCTTTCGCCAAGACGCGCATTGCCAGCTACAAGGTGCCGAAATCGGTCGATTTCATCGAGGCCCTGCCGCGCAATCCGTCGGGCAAGATTCTCCGCCGCGAGCTGCGCGCGCCCTTCTGGGAAGGCCGCACCCGCATGGTCAACTGACCGGCGAACAGAATTCGAAACTGAAAATCCGGGGCACCGTGCGCATCAGAACGCACGGGCCCCGAACGGCATTTGAAACCGGAGGAACGTCATGAGCCTTGCAGAAGATACGGGTGCGCCCGCGCCCTTCAAGCCGCTGAAACAGAAACCGCCGAAGATCACCGTGAAACGCGCGGATGACGGCACCTTCTACATCTCGTCGGACTATCCGCTGCCCGCGATGAAGCGTTCCGTGCCGCATATTCTCGAAGAGCGCGCGGCGCTCCACCCGGACCGCAATTTCATCGCCGAGCGCGATGCGGCCGGCGAATGGCGCTACATCACTTATGGCGAGGCGAATGCGAAGGCCGATGCGGTGGCGAGCGCGCTTCTCGCGCGCGGGCTCGATCAGTCGGCGCCGCTCATGATTCTCTCCAGCAATTCGATCGCCCATGCCGTCATGGCGCTTGGCGCGATGAAGGCGGGCGTGCCGGTCGCGCCGGTCAGCGTGCCCTATTCGCTGATGAGTTCCGATTTCTCGAAGCTCCGCCATGTCGTGGCGTTGACGAAGCCGAAGATGATCTTCGCCGATCATGGCGATCTCTATGCGAAGGCGCTTGCCGCCGTTGCCGAGGGCGCCGAAATCGTGACGCAGACCGGCAGCGTCGCCGGCGCCACGTCGTATGACGATCTTCTGAAAACCAATACGAGCCCGGATGTCCGCGCCTCGATGGAGAAGATCGGCCATGACACGGTGGCGAAGTATCTCTTCACGTCCGGTTCCACCGGCATGCCGAAAGGCGTCATCCAGACGCACCGCATGATGATGGCGCAGATCGCGGCGGCCGAGGCGCTGCGCAGCGAAGAGCCCGATCCGGCCGAGATCCCGCAAAGCCTCGAATGGATGCCCTGGAACCATATTTCCGCCGGCAATATTGGCTTCAATGGCAACATGAATGCAGGCGGCACGGTCTATCTCGATGCGGGCAAGCCCATTCCCGGCATGTTCGATCAGACGATCAGAAATCTCCGCGAGGTGAGCCCGCGCGTCTTCGGTTCGGCGCCCGTCGCCTTTGCCATGCTTGCCGATGCGATGGAGCGCGATGCGGAGCTCCGCGCGAGTTTCTTCAGGAACCTCGAATATATGGGTTATGGCGGCGCCACGCTTTCGAGCGACATCTATGACCGGATGCAGGCGCTTGCCGTCGCCGAGACGGGCTATCGCATTCCGCTCACCACCATGTATGGCGCGACCGAAACGCAGGGCATCACCGTCGTCCATTGGGTCACGGAGCGCGTCGGCCTTGTCGGCCTGCCGGTGCCGGGCATCACGCTGAAGCTCGTGCCGAACGGCGCCAAGCTCGAAGTCCGCGTGAAGGGCCCGACGGTGACGCCGGGCTATGTCAACGATCCGAAGAAGACGGCGGAAGCCTTCGACGATGAAGGTTTCTACAGCCTCGGCGATGCGGCGAAGTTTCTCGATGAGGCACGGCCCGAACTCGGCCTCGTTTTCGATGGCCGCGTGACGGAGGATTTCAAGCTCTCGTCCGGCACCTGGGTCTCGACGGGAACGCTGCGCGCCGATGCCGTCGCCGCCTGCACGCCGCTCGTGCAGGATGCCGTCGTCTGCGGCCTCGACAAGCCCTATATCGCGCTGCTTGCCTGGCCGAATATCGCGGCCGCGCGGAAGATCGCGGGCCTGCCGGACGATGCCGCGCCGCAGGATGCGATCTCGCATCCGAAAGTGGCGGAGTATCTTCGCGCCGCGCTCGGCAAGCACAACAAGGCCGGCGGCGGCTCCTCCACGCGCATCGCCCGCATCCATCTCATGCTCGAGCCGCCCTCGATCGACGGTCACGAGATCACCGACAAGGGCTATGTGAATCAGGCGGCCACAGCCGCGCGCCGCGCCCATCTCGTCGAGCGGCTCTATCAGGAGCCCGCGCCGGAAGATGTGATCGTGGTGTAAAGCCGCCCATCTGCGTCATGACCCGCGTAAGGCGGGTCATGACGGCCAAGGGGAACGAAGATGACCGTCCGTCCGCGCGATGTGCTCGATTTCTGGTTCGCCGCCGGGCCTGAAAAATGGTTTGCGAAGAATGATGCCTTCGATGCGGAGATCAAGCGCCGCTTCGCAGAGACCTATCGCATGGCGTCGGAAGGCAAGCTCGACAGCTGGGCGAACGAGGCGCAGGGCGCGCTCGCCCTCATCCTCATGCTCGACCAGTTCTCGCGCAATCTCTGGCGCAACGATCACCGCGCCTTCCTGCAGGATGCGAAGGCGCTGGCGCTGGCCGACGAGGCGGTGCGCCGCCGTTTCGATGTCGAGACGCCGGTGACCGCGCGCAAATGGTTCTACATGCCCTATATGCATGCCGAAGACCTCGCGGCGCAGGAGCGCGGCCTCGTGCTTTTCGCGCAGCGTCTCGACGACCCGGAAACGATGCGCCATGCCGTCGAACATGCGGACATCATCCGCCGCTTCGGCCGCTTCCCGCATCGCAATGCCGTTCTCGGCCGCCTCACGACGCCGGAGGAGCAGACCTTCCTCGATCAGGGCGGCTTCAAGGGCTGAGCGGCGGGGCGAATTTGCCGCCCCCCGGCAAGCCTGTCCGGCAATCCTTGCCGGAAGCGTTAACGCGGCGTCCTGTGGATAAGTCAACTCATTGAAATAATTTGGTTTTTTCTGGCCACTCCTCTGGTCCGGCGGTTGCAAATCCGTTTGCCAAACAGGCTCAAACGGAGACCCCGCCCATGATTACCGACCGCGAAATCAACCTGCTGGCCGCCTATATGGTCGATACCCACGGCCGCAAGGCGCTCACCTATGCCGATACGGCGGTTCTGGAACTCGAGGAAATCGGCGAGAAAATGCGCGCCGATGCCTGGCGGATGCTGCGCGTCGTCGTGGAAGACATGGTGGAAGGCCGCCGCAGCCGCGAAGGCGAAATTCTCCACTGATTGCGCCCCGAATTTGCCGCTTGGCGCTTTCCGCGCCCGGCGGCTAAAACGGTCCCTCACGAAATTCAGAAGGCGGGAGGGCCACCGACAATGTCACTCGATCCACAGGCGAAGGCGCTGCTCGAACAGATGGCGGCGAACCCGGATGCACCGCGTCTGATCGACCTGCCGCCGGCCGGCGGGCGCGAAATGTACCGCGCCATGGCCGCCATGCTCGATCCGCAGGGCGTGCCCATCGGCAAGGTCGAGGACCGTTCGATCCCCGGCCCCGCGGGCGATATTCCCGTCCGCATCTACACGCCGGTCGCGGCCGGCGGCACGGGCCCCGCGCTCGTCTATTATCATGGCGGCGGCTGGGTCATCGGCGATCTCGAAACGCATGATGCGCTTTGCCGCACGCTCGCCAACGAAGCCGGATGCAAGGTCATCGCCGTCGATTACCGCCTCGCGCCCGAGCATCCTTTCCCCGCCGCCATCGACGATGCCTATGCGGCCGCGAAATGGGTGGAAGCCAATGCCGCCGAAATCGGCATCGACCCGAACCGCATCGCCGTTGCGGGCGACAGTGCGGGCGGCAATCTCGCTGCCGCCGTTTCGCTGCGCGCGAAGGCCGAGAAGGGTCCGCATATCGCCTTCCAGCTTCTCATCTATCCGGTCACGGATGCGCCGCGTACCACGCAGTCCTACAGGGATTTCGCCACGGGCCACATGCTCGAGGCCGAGGGCATGGACTGGTTCTGGAACCATTATGTGCTGAGCGCGGGTGCCGATCCGAAGCATCCCTATGCCGCGCCGCTTCATGCGGAGTCGCTTGCCGGGCTGCCGCCTGCCTATGTCGTCACCGCCGGTTTCGACGTGCTGCGCGATGAGGGCAAGGCCTATGCGGATGCGCTGAAAAAGGCCGGCGTCGCGGTCGAATATGTCAATTACGAATGCATGATCCACGGCTTCTTCAACATGCAGGGCGCGCTCGATGTGGCGCGCGATGCGGTGAAGGCGGCCGCGAAGGCGCTGAGGGACGCGCTCGCCTGACACTCGATATGCCATGACCCGGCGTCAGAATCGGGCGCCGGGCATGGCAGCATCCTTCTCCATGCGCTATAGGACGGAAAACAACAGGGGGAAGTGTCCATGCCCGCGCTCCGTTCGCCGCTCATCCATCCCTTCTCGAATTTCGATGTGCCGCATCTTCTTGCCGTCCATGCTGCGGCGCGGCCGGATCATCCCTTTCTTATCTGGGAGCCTTTCGAGGGCGAGACGCGCATCTGGTCCTATGCGCGGTTCCAGCATGAGGTCATGCAGGTTGCGGCGGGGCTCAGGAAGCGCGGCGTGAAGTTCGGCGAGCGTGTCCTCGTCCATCTCGACAACTGCCCCGAAAGCCTCATCGCCTGGTATGCCTGCGCCCATCTCGGTGCCGTCGCCGTCACCACCAATGCGCGCTCCGTCGCCGACGACCTCACCTATTTCAGCGATCATGCGGGCGTCGTCGGGGCGATCACGCAACCGGCCTTCGCCTCGCTCGTCGCCTCTTCCTGCGCGAAGATCAAATGGCTCGCCGTGACCGAAACGGACAATGGCGCCGCGCCGCAGGAGAAAAATCTGCCCGCGAAGTCGGAAAGTTTCGCCGCGCTTTATGGCGATGCGTCCGATGCGCCCTTGCGCGCGCCCGATCCCATGGCGCGTGTCGGCATCCAGTAT
>JAHBYK010000020.1 GCA_019635965.1 Parvibaculum sp.
TTTCGCAAACCGCTCCTATGCCATCCTCAATATCGAGCTGATGCGCGTCGGTGCGGAAAATCCGGGACCGAAGGCGCTCTCGATGCTCGATCTGCACAATCCGGAGCTGAACTGGGCCTCGCTCGGGCAGGGCATGGGCGTCGAGTCGGCGCGCGTGGAGACCATCGATGAATTCATCGACGTTTTCTCGTCCGCCGTGAAGCAGAAGGGACCGCGCCTCATCGAAGTGCTGATCTGACGGGTATCTCGGGGTTCTGCCGCGCGGCGGCACAGGCGAGACAAGGAAAAGCCCGCCGCTCCGGTCTGGAGGGCGGGCTTTTCAATGCGTCTGCGTGCGTTCAGTTCAGCGTGCGGTTCAGCGTGAATTCGCCCTGACGCACCCGGTCGGCAAGACCGTTCGCCATTTCGGCCACCGCTTCCTCGCCATAGGCTTCGACCATGTCGGAGAGAGCCGCGAAAATGGCGGTTGTTGCGAGAATGTCCGCATCGACGCCCTCGCCAAGCGAGTCGTCCCAGGCATCGAGAATGTTCTGAAGCGCCATGCGCCGCTGCTCTTCTTCCGTCAGCGGCGATGCGTCATGTCCGTCCTCGTCAAGCGGACCAAGACCGGCATCTCTCGTAAAATCTCCGGCCATGTTGTCCTCTCTTCCAGCGGTCTCACGCATATTCTGGGGCCCGGAAACGCGAGCCCGTTTCTTTCTTTGTAACACAACGGCGCGGAAAGTCTTGCCTTTCATGAAAGAGAGGTTAACGCGTGTCACAATGTTGATCGAAATGTGTCCGGTTCGCCCTGTCCGCCGCGCCGGGAATGGAAAAGGCCGGTTTCAGCGGCCGTGGCCGCTCGCGGCAAGCTCCTCGGCAATCCGCTGGCCGTCCTGCATCAGCTTGTCGGACTGGCGCGCCGCCGCTGCTGTGCAGGCCGGATAGGCGTTCTTGTAGCGGTAATAGGCGTCGTTGAAATTCTTGACCAGTTTCTGGCGGTCCTGATCGGAGGGTTCGAGAACGCCGATCATTTCGATCATCTTGTTGCGCCAGAGCTGGCCTTCATTCGTGCCGCAAATGTCGCGCAGGTGATGAACGGCACCAAGTATTTCGGCAAGTTGCGCCGCCTTCGCGGTGAGCGAGGAATTTGCCGCAGCGCCAAGGGGTTGCAGGGCACAAACGAGCGAAATCATCGCCGCCATGGCATGGCGGCGCCCAAAATGCGTCCCGAAACTGGACAGGAAACGTCCCATTCCGCCCCGAAGGCCCTCCTTTGACCTGAAGCCATGCGGTTTCAGGGCTTCAGGTGCAGGATTCGGGCCCGGCAGGGCGGGGCGGCCTCAGCCGAACTTCTTGAGCCGCTCGAGAACCGCCTCGGCCTCCGCCATCGTCTTTTCGACGATTTCGGCCGCCGTCAGCACTTCATGGATGCCGCCTGCGCCCTGGCCCATGGCGAAGCAGGAGCGGTCGCGGTCGAGACCTTCGATCTGGCCGCCAATGCCGCCCATCACATTCGCCTTGGTCGAGATGATCGCCTGCTGCGGGAAGGGCTGGATGTCCTGCGGACGGCTCTCCCAGTCCTGCACATAGGGATTGTTGAAGACGCGCATCGTCTTGCCGGAATAGCAGCGCGTGACGATCGTATCGGTGTCCTTCGCATCGACGATGACCTGCCGGTACATCTCGCCTGCGTGGCTTTCCTTCGCGGCGATGAAACGCGTACCCATCCACACGCCCTGCGCGCCGAAGGCGAGAGCGGCGGCGAGACCACGGCCGTCGATGATCGAACCGGCAGCCACCACGGGGATCGTTTTCACCGCATCGACAACCTGCGGAATGAGCGCCATGCCGGCAACCTTGCCAGTGTGGCCGCCGCCTTCCGTGCCCTGCGCGATGACGGCGTCGAGACCGGCCTTTTCGCCGGCCACGGCATGTTTCACCGTGCCGCAGACATTCATCACCTTCATGCCGGCCTTGTGCAGCTTGTCGAGAATGTTCGTCGGCACGCCAAGGCCCGAAATGAAGGCCGTTGCGCCTTCCTCGATCATGATATCGGCGGTGCGCTCAAGAGATTCCGGCACCGCCGCAAGGAGATCGACGCCGAACGGCTTGTCGGTGAGATCCTTCACCTTCTTCATCTGCACACGGATTTCTTCGGGCTGGAGGCCCGCCATGCCGAGCGTGCCGAAGCCGCCGGCATTGGAAACGGCGGCTGCCAGTTCGGCATAGGACACGCCGCCCATGCCGGCCAGCATGATCGGATATTTGATGCCGAGAAGGTCGCAAAGCGGTGTGCGGATCGCCATGAATATTCTCCCTGCGCGGAAAACCGGCTCCGGCCGGCTTCGTTATTTAGTTCGGTTGCCTAACTAAAGCGCCTGTGCCCCGCGCCTGTCAAGCGGCGGGCTCGCCTTGCGGCAGGGCTGCCCTATTTTGGCCCATAGGGAGCGCAATAATGCCCCATCCAGCCAACGAAATCGGGTGTTTCATGACCTTTCCGGGACGTTTCGCCATCGCCCTTCTCGCCCTTTCGCTCGCCGCGCCGGCGGCGGCCCAGACCGTCGAGACGGAGAAGACGAAAATCCGCGTCGAGACCGTCGCTACCGGCCTCAAACATCCCTGGGGCCTCGCCTTTCTGCCGGACGGGAATTTCCTCGTGACCGAGCGGCCTGGTTTCCTGCGGATCGTGACGCCGGGGGGCAAGGTGAGCAATGCGCTTTATGGCGTACCCGAGGTGGACGTGCGCGGGCAGGGCGGGTTGCTCGATGTCGCGCTCGACCCGGATTTCGAGAAGAACCGTCTCGTCTATCTCTCTTATGCGGAGAAGGGAGAAGGCAACACGAATGGCACCGCAGTCGCGCGCGGCCATCTCACGCAAAGCCTTTCGCCGCAGCTTCGCAATGTGGAAGTGATCTTCCGCCAGCAGCCGAAGAAGGACAGCCATCTCCATTTCGGCTCGCGTCTCGTCTTCGACAATGACGGCCATCTGTTCGTTGCGCTGGGTGAACGCTCGCGCGTCGGCATGCGCGAGGAGGCGCAGGCGCTGAACTCCCATCTCGGCAAGGTGGTGCGCATCATGCCGGACGGCTCGGTGCCCGAGGACAATCCCTTTGTCGGCGCCGATGGCGCGCTTCCCGAAATCTGGTCCTATGGCCACCGCAACCAGCAGGGCGCGGCGCTCCACCCCGAAACGGGAAAGCTCTGGACGAACGAGCATGGGCCGCGCGGTGGTGACGAGATCAACATTCCCGAGGCAGGCAAGAACTACGGCTGGCCCATTGTCAGCTATGGCCGGGAATATAGCGGCTTTGCCGTCGGCTCGGGCGAAAGCTCGGCGCCGGGCATGGAAGACCCGATCCATTACTGGACGCCTTCGATCGGCGTTTCCGGCATGACCTTCTATACCGGCGATGCGATTCCCGAATGGAAGGACTCGCTTTTCGTCGGCGGTCTCGCGCGGCCGGGCGTCTATCGCCTGACGCTCGATGGCGAGAGGGTCACGGGCGAGGAAAGGCTCCTCGCCGATATGGGTTCGCGCATCCGCGATGTGAGACAGGGGCCCGATGGCGCCATCTACATCCTTACCGATGAGGAAGACGGCAAGCTCCTCCGTATCGTGAAGGCGGAATAGACTTCATCGCGGCGAAAGGCGCGCGGCGAAGAAGGCAAGGATTTCATCCCGGGCCGCCATTGTCGGCTGACCGGCTTCATCGATCAGGTGTTGTGTCACCACACTATGCGGATAAGGCACATGTTTCGCGAAGAATGGCGACACGTCGCCATTCGCGGCATCGTCCGGCAGCGTCTTTCCGATGAAGCGGTCTCCCAGCGCCTTGGTATAGGCTGCGAAGCGTTCCGCGCGGCAAATGCGGTCGCCTGCGAAGCGGTAGGCGAGCACGGTCAGGTTTTCCCGGTCCAGCCGCTCCTTTACGGCGCGGAGTTCGTCCGGCGCGATTTCCAGCCCGGCAGGCTCGTTCAGCGGCAATGACGGTTGCGAGAGAACAGGCGCAAGCACTGCCGGTTCAAGCATCATTGTCAGCGCGAAATTGCCCGTGAAGCACATGCCGATGGCACCAACGCCCGGTCCGCCGCATTCAGCATGCGCGAGCCGCGCCAGTGCCATGAGCCATCGTGTGACGGGGCTCGATTCATTGGCGGCCAAGGCCCGGAATTCGGCGCTCACGCATACGCGCTGAAAGACAGCCGCGCCCTCATCGGCCGTTGGCACCGCTCCATCGCGCCCGAAAAGCGACGGCATGTAGACGGTAAAGCCGGCCTCCCTGACCCAGCGGGCGAACCGCGCGACATGCGGGCTTATGCCGGGCATCTCGGTCATGACGATGACCGCCGGGCCGCAGCCGGACACAAAGACTTTTTTCGCAACGTCATTCAGCGTGATTTCCCGGCTTTCAAAATCGGTCAGCGCATCGTCTTGCGTCAGGTTTTGCATGGTCCGCCGCTCCATCAGAGTCCACAAAAAGGACTCAGGACATAGCAGGCTGGATGCGGATTTGCAACTCAGATAGGATCGCCCCATGAAAGACGATACGCCTGTCCGCCGCTCGCCGGTTTCGCTTGCCGATTGCAATCTCTCGCGCAGTTTCGAGCTGGTGGGCGACCGCTGGACATTGCTGATCCTTCGTTCGGCGCTTTACGGCGTCAGGCGCTTCGATGATTTTCAGGCCGATCTCGATATTCCCCGTACCGTGCTGAGCAACCGCCTCGCGGGCCTTGTCGAGAGCGGCATCATGGAAAAGCGGGCTTATCGAGAGGAGGGACAGCGCAGCCGCGTCGAATATCCGCTCACCGATATGGGCCGCGCGCTGATGCTCCCCTTCATGGCGATGACGCAATGGGGCGACAAATTTCTCTCAGATGGCGTAATGCCGCTCACGCTTCGCTCGCGCAAGACCGGCGAAAGGATTTCCGTCGCCTATACCGATGAGCAGGGCAGGGCTGTTTCATTCGCCGATATCGAGGCAGTCATCGACCCGGATGCGCGCAAGCGCGCGGCAAGGAAGCGCAAGCCGGCCAAGGGCGGATAGCGGCCATCACGCAATCGCGCTGCCGTCGATCTCGTGAGTCTTTGTGAATCCGGTGAGTGCCATGGCGACGTTCATTTCGCCGCGCATCGTGCCGAGCATGGCCGATACGCCCTGCTCGCCGCGGGCGGCAAGCGCATAGGCCCAGGCACGGCCGAGCAGGCAGGCATCGGCGCCCTGCGCCAGCGCCTTCACCACATCGAGCCCGCTTCGCACGCCGCCATCGAGGAAAAGTGTCGTCCGGCCGCCAACCTCATCGCGGATGGCGGGCAGGGCTTCGATGGTGGCGGGCGTCGAGTCGAGCTGGCGGCCGCCATGGTTCGATACCACGATCCCGTCCGGCGACAGAGTCTGCATCGCCATCCTCGCATCGTCCGCGTCCATCACGCCCTTGATGATGATCTTGCCCGGCCAGTTCTCGCGCACCCATTCGAGATCCTGCCAGGTCATCGACGGATCGAGATTCTTTGCGACCCAGGCTCCGAACTCGGCAAAGCCCTTCGCATTCGGCACCGCCTCGCGCAGATTGCCGAAATCGAGCGGCCGTCCGCCAAGCGCGACATGGCGTATCCAGTGCACACGGCGCGCGAAATCGGCGGCGACCTTCAGCCTTTTGCCAATCGACATCGAAGTGTTCATACCGTTGCGGATGTCGCGGTAACGCGAGCCGAGCACGGCAAGGTCCACGGTGAAAACAAGCGCCGTGCAGCCGGCCTTTTGTGCCCGCTGCATCAGTTCCCGCGCGTAGCCGCGATCCTTGATCACATAGAGCTGGAACCAGAAGGGCTTTTTTGTTGCCGCTGCGACCTCTTCGATGGAGCAGATACCAACGGTCGAAAGCGTGAAGGGGATGCCGAAGCTCTCGGCGGCCTTTGCCGCCTGGACCTCGCCGCGTTGCGCGAACATGCCGGCAAAGCCGACCGGCGCAAGCGCGGCCGGGATCGTCCATGTCTCACCGAAAATCTCCGCCCGCGTGTCGATATTTCCGACATCGCGGAGCACCCGCTGGCGCAGTTTCAGCCGCGCAAAGGCATCCACATTGTCGGCAAGCGTCTTTTCCGCATAGGAGCCGCCATCGAGATAATCGAAAAGCTGCGTCGGCAGGCGCCGCCGCGCAAACTCGCGGTAGTCCGACACCGACACAGGGTTGAGATCGAGACTCATGACGTTTTCCCTTCCTCATCCGGCCGTCATCTATCCGCGGCCGGCATCCTCCATGAGATCGTCCACGGCAACCGGGCCTGCATTTTCCCGCCTGCTGTCGATGATATAGGCAAGCTCGGAAAAGGCTTCGAGCATGCGTTCCTGATCGCCCTGATCGAGAAGCGAGGGCAGATAGCGCGCCAGCGCCTCTTCGAATTCACGATGCTTCTGGAGGCCCTTCGGCGTCAGGCTGAGTTTGACGCTGCGCCCGTCTTCCTTGTCGGGCGCGCGCGCGATGAGCCCGCGCTTCTCCATATCGGCGATGAGGCCGGAAGCGGTCGGCTTGCGGATCGCCGCTTCCACGGCCAGTTCGCCGGCGCGCTTCGGCCCCCGTTTGAGGAACAGAAGAAAGCGGTATTGCGGGATGGTGATGTCGAGCTCCCGCGCGATCTTCTCGAACTCGCGGAACAGCACGACGACCGTGCGCGCCATGAGAATGAGGCGCCTGTCTATATCGGCGCTCTCGCCGCCGCTCGTGCCGTTCCGCTTGTCGCTCATTCGTCCTCAGAAGATCGCGTAGCCGCCATCGATCACGAAAGTATCGCCCGAATGATAGGCCGAAGCGTCGGAGGCGAGATAGACCGCGATGCCGCCGAAGTCGGCCGGTTCGCCCCAGCGGCGTGCGGGCACGCGCGGGATCACCTTTTCCGCAAAGGCGGGCGCGGCCTGGGCCTGCGCCGTCATATCGGTTGCGATCCAGCCGGGCAGGATCGAATTCGCGCGTACACCGTAGCGGGCATGTTCGACCGCGATGCTTTTCATCATCGAGATCACGCCACCCTTTGTTGCGGCATAGGCTTCGTTGCGCGCCGCGCCTTCGATTGCCGCGAGGCTTGCGATGCCGACGAGCGAACCGCCGGTGTCGCCGTTGCGCGCGCGTTCCACCATGTGCCGTGCGGTCTCGCGTAATGTCCAGAACACGCCGTCAAGGTTCACCGCAAGCGTCATGCGATAGACCTCCGTCGACATTTCGATGAAGGACGGTGCGCCAAAGCCCACACCTGCATTCGCAAAGCACGCGTCGATCCGTCCGAGTTCCTTCACGGTCGCGCCGATGCCGTCGATAACCTGCTTCTCGTCCGACACGTCCACCTTGCGCGCGTAAACCTTCACGCCGTGGGCGCGAAGCTGCTCGGCGGCCTTCTTGTTCTTTTCCTCATTGGTGCCCCAGATCGCAACATCGGCACCCGCCTGCGCGATCGCATCCGCCATGCCAAGGCCGATACCGCCATTGCCACCCGTCACAAGGGCAACCTTCCCGGAAAGGTCGAAAGGCTTGTAGCTCATCAAATTCTCTCCCTGTTCTTTTATTGTCTGTTGTCGAATTTCGATCTTGAAGGCTGCTGCGCCGGGCGAGCGCCTTTGGTCGTCAATTCCCCGATTTCGGTGCGTCTTTCGCTGCTGCCGCGTCACGCGGCTCTTCGCGCAGCTCCGCGCAGACGAAATAGGGCTTGAAGCCGAGTGTCTCGGGGTCGGGCGGAATCTGGCAGGAGAAGATGGACGCACCCTTCTGCAAGAGCAGCGCCGTGCCGAGATTGGCGCGAATCTCGTAACCGTCGCTGGCAAGGTCGGTCAGTGACTTGTCGGTGGCGACGAAAGGCCCCGCCCGGGAGCCGGTTTCGAAACGGCCGGGCTTCGGGCCGTCTTGCGCCGCAAGCGGCCCTGTGGCGAACACGGTCAGTGCCGCCGATAGGAGAACTGTCCTGAACAACATGGAAAAGCGGGCTCCGCTGCGGGAAATCTGTGACATGCGATCTTAGATCATCGCGGGCATCGATCAAATCTCGGGAGGCAAGGGCCGTAAAGACCTTCACCCGGTGCAATGGGCACAAAGGCCGGAAATCTCCACAACCTGCCGTTCGGCACGGAAACGGGCCCGCTTTGCCGCCTGATCCAGCGCCGCCTCGAGCTTCGGGTCGACGATTTCCTCCGTCGCGCCGCATTTCCGGCAGATCAGGAAATGACCGGCATGGGGAGCGCCCGCTTCCACACAGCCGAGATAGGCATTGAGCGACTCGATCTTGTGAATTAGCCCTTCGCCCATCAGGAAGTCGAGCGCCCTGTAGACCGTCGGCGGCCGCGCCGATTTGTGGCTGCGGCTCAGCTCGTCCAGCACGTCATAGGCACCCACCGGCTTGTGGCTCTTCCAGACGATCTGGAGCACCTTTTCGCGCAAGGGGGTGAGCTGCACACCACGCGCCGCGCAAAGCTCGCGCGCCGTTTTCAGCGCATCGTCGATGCATGCCTTGTGGTTGTGCGTATGTGCCTGAACCGCGCCGCGCGCCGCCATGCTGCCTCCATGATCTCCGGCGTGATGATACAACATAACAAACGCCGCTGTCGCCCCCGGCCAATTCGTCCTATTCTCCCACCCATGTGCGGACGATATGCGATCACCTTGCCGCCCGAGGCGATGCGGCGGCTCTTCGGCTTTGCCGACGAGCCGGATTTTCCGCCGCGCTACAACATCGCGCCGACGCAGCCCGTGCCCATCGTGATCCGCGAGGGCGGGGTGCGCCGGTTCCTTCTGGTGCGCTGGGGCCTCGTCCCGTCCTGGGCGAAGGAAATGCCGCAATCGCTTCTCATCAACGCCCGCGCTGAAACGATTGCCGAAAAGCCGTCCTTTCGCGGCGCCTTCCGCCATCGCCGCGCGCTCATGCCGGCCGACGGCTTCTATGAATGGAAGGCTGTGGGCAAGGGGCCGAAACAGCCCTTCTTCATCCGCCGGAGAGACGGCAAGCCCTTTGCCATGGCGGCCCTATGGGAACACTGGATGGACCCGCATGGCAGCGAACTCGACACCTGCGCCGTGGTGACGACCGAGGCGAATGCAACGCTCGCCCCGATCCATCACCGGATGCCGGTCATCCTTGCAGAGAAGGACTGGGACCTCTGGCTCGATCCGGCAGCCACCGAAAAGGAGCTGCTCCCGCTTCTCCGTCCTGCGCCGGACGATCTTCTGGAGGCGATTCCGGTCAGCACACGGATCAACCGTGCGGCGAACGACGATCCCTCGCTGATCGAACGGGCGGAGCCTGTTCCCGCCGCGCCGGAAAAACCCCGTACGCGCAAGGCACCCGACAAGAGGCAGATGGGCCTGTTCTAGCGGCGTGGCCGCCGCGGCTTCAGCGAGCGGCATGTTTGTCCCTTCGGGTTCCGGGGCTTTTACCCCGTCGCCAACTTCCCCGCTTGGCCCTATACTCGGCACCCAGCTTCGGGGACATCATGCTTTCGAACATCATCATCCTGCTCGTTCTGATCCTGTTGAACGGGTTTTTTGCGATGTCGGAAATGTCGGTCGTTTCCGCCCGGCGCCAGCGTCTTCAATCCCTTCTCACCCGCCGCAAGCAGTCCGGCGCCCCCCATGCCGGTGCGGAAACCGCACTCCATCTCAACCGGGAGCCCGGCCGCTTCCTTTCCGTGGTGCAGATCGGCATTACTCTGGTTGGCGTCTTTGCCGGTGCCTTTGGTGGCGCAACGCTGGCAGGCCCTCTTGGCGAGGCCATGTCGGGCTTGCCCTATATCGGCGTCTGGGCCGAACCGATCGCCTTCGGCGTCATTGTCGTCATCATTACCTACCTATCGCTCATTCTGGGCGAGCTTGTGCCCAAGCGCATCGCGCTTTCGAATCCGGAAGCGATTGCATCGGCCATTGCCCGGCCGATGAACAGCCTTGCGAGACTTCTCTCGCCTGCCGTCACATTTCTGTCCTGGTCCACGGATGCGGTTCTGAAGGTTTATGGTCTTGCTGGCCGCGAAGTACCGCAGGTCACGGAAGACGAGATCCGGCATCTGATCGAGGAAGGTGCGGCCGCCGGTGCCATCGAGAATGTCGAGCGCGACATTGTGAACCGCGTGTTCCATCTGAGCGACACGCGCGTCGCGGAAATCATGACGCCGCGCGTGCAGCTGATCTGGCTCGATGCGGCGGAACCCGTCGAACACAATCTTTCGCTCATCCGCCAGCACCAGAAGATGCGCTATCCCGTGAGGCGCGGCGCGAACGGGCCATTCATCGGCATGGTGCGGCTTGAAGACCTGTTTCTCGATCCGGCATCGAACGAGGAACTGCTCGCCCGAATGTCGCCGCCGCTATATATCCCACGCACGGCGAGCGTGCTGCGCGCCCTGAGCATCCTTCAGTCGGAAAACATGTTCATGGGCTTCGTCATCGACGAATATGGCGATGTCGCCGGCACCATCACCATGTCGGAAATCTTCTTCGCCATGATTGGCGATCTGTCGGACCATGCCGCAAACAACAACAATGCGGTTGCCATCCGCGAGGACGGCTCCTTCATCATCGACGGTGTCGTCTCGGTCGATGAAGTGCGCCGCCTCCTGAAGTTGCAAAAGCTGCCGGGAGATGAAAGCCCCGAAGTGAACACGCTGGCCGGTGTCATGTTCAACTGGTTCGGCCGCCTGCCGGCCGAGGGCGATTATTTTGCCTGGAACGGCTACCGCTTCGAGATCGTCGACATGGACGGGCCGCGCATCGACAAGATTCTCATCGTGCCGGCGCAGAACCTGCCCATCGGCAGCGCATTGGCGCGCAGCGCGGATTGAGTCAGACAACCTTGCCCGGATTGAGGATGCCTTTCGGGTCGAGCGCCCGTTTCAGGCTGCGCATAAGCTCCATTTCGACGGGCGATTTCGTGGCGGCGATTTCATCGCGCTTCAACTGGCCGACGCCATGTTCCGCGCTGATCGAGCCGCCCATCTCCCGCACGATGCCGTGGACGATCGCATTCATCTCGCCCCAGAGGCCGAGGAAGGCCTGCTTCTCCATCGCCACGGGCTGGCTCAGATTGAAATGCACATTGCCGTCACCGATATGCCCGAAGGCGACGACGCGCACGCCTGGCAACCGCTCATCCACTGCCTTTTCGGCACGGGCGATGAAGGCGCCCATGCTTGACACCGGCACGGACACATCATGCTTGATACTGCCGCCTTCGAGGCGCTGCACATCGGACAGGCTTTCGCGCAACCGCCAGAAACCGGCGCGCTGTGCTTCCGATTGTGCGATGGCGGCGTCTGTGACCAATCCCTGTTCGAGCCCTTCCTTGAGCGAGGCCTCCATCGCCTCGTCGAGATGCGCACGCGTTCCCGCGGTCATTTCGATCAGCACATACCAGGGTGAGCGGTCGGCAAGCGGATCCGTAATGCCTTCAAGATGCGTCGTCAGGAAGTCGAGGCCAATGCGCGGCACGAGCTCGAAGGTCGAAACCTGCCCGCCGGAAACGCTGTCGGCGATGCGGAGCAGGCCCACCGCCGCATCGACGGACGGTACGGCGGCGAAGGCGGTCGAAACGGCTTCGGGCCGCGGAAAGAGCTTCAGCACGGCGGCGGTGATGATGCCGAGCGTGCCTTCCGATCCGAGAAAGAGATGGCGAAGGTCATAACCCGTATTGTCCTTGCGAAGTCCTTTCAGCCCGTTCCAGACATCGCCATTGGCGAGCACCACTTCGAGGCCGAGCACGAGATCGCGCGCATTGCCATAGCGCAGCACCTGCGTGCCGCCCGCATTTGAAGCGAGATTGCCGCCGATCTGGCAGCTGCCTTCGGAGGCGAGACTGAGCGGGAACAAGCGGCCGGCCTTTTCCGCTTCCGCCTGCACACCGGCGAGCGTCACACCCGCCTCGACAGTGAGCGTGTTGTTGGCGCAGTCGATGCCGCGAATGCGGTTCATGCGGGAAAGCGAGAGGATGATCGCCTCGCCGCTCTGATCGGGTATCTGCCCGCCGACAAGGCCTGTGTTCCCGCCCTGCGGCACGACGGGAACACCGGCCTCATGCGCGATCCGCATGATCGCCGAAACTTCCTCCGTCGAAGCGGGTTTCAGCACCGCCGCCGCACGGCCGTGGAACAGCTCCCGCCGCTCCTCGAGATGGGGCGCCATGCCGAGATCGTCCCCGATGAAACCCTTTTCACCGGTAATGGCTTTCAGACGTGCAAGTATTTCGGATGTCGGCTTCATGCGTTTGTCTTATCACACCCGCTTGTGCGCGCGGACGCCCGAATGGAGCCAGCGGGCGCGGCCCATGCCGTCGTCGCCGAGGAAGTGCCAGCTTTGCGGCAGCGTCATGCCGGGCGGGACGCCGAGGAAAAGTTCGGCACTCACCGGCTCAAGCGGTATCCGCTTCGGCCCGCCGGACATGACGGCGTAGTCCGGCGCGGGCGTGACGGTCGCGACGAGCTTGCCGCCTTCCTCGCTCACCTCAATCTCCTCCATCGTGTTTGCATAGCGGCCGACATATCGCGCCGGGGCGACGGTCAATGTGGCATCGGGTTTCGTCGGCGCGGGCGGTACGATCCCGGCGGCGTCCGAGAAAATCTCGCGGATCAGCCGGTCGGCGAGTGCCTTGCCATTGCCGCCATTGGTGAGGAGGCAGAAGGCCGTGCCGCTTGCCGGGTGATAGCGCGCCCAGGCCGCCTGGCCGATGGTCGAGCCGTCATGGCCGAATATTTCGTATCTGCCGTCGCCATCCCAGTCCCACATGAAGGTGGCAAGGCCGATGGCGTCGATGTTCATGCCTCTGGGGCAGACGACATTCATGTTGTGCATCGCCTGCACGCTTTCGGCTGAGAGAACGCGATTGCCGTTTGCGGCCACGCCGCCCGCCATCATCATCCGCATGAAGGTGACGACATCGCGCGCCATTGCCATCGGCGTTGCGCCCGCGGGCCCGTTCGAAGCCGCGAGATAGGCAATCGGCGTGACGAAGAGTTTGCCCGGGCTCCCAAGATGTCCGATCGCCGTCTGGTAGCGCATGGCCTGTTCCGGCAGCGTCGAGAAGGAGGGCGTGTCGAGCGGCTTCGCGAGCCGCTGACGGATTGCCTTGTCCCATGTCATGCCGTTTGACACTTCGATCATGCGGCCAGCAGCGACAAAGCCCGTGTTGCAGTAGGAAAACATCTCGCCCGGTTCATGCACCTGCTCAAGCGCCGCCATCATGGCGGTGAATTTCGCCACGCGGTCCTCGCCGCGTCCCGCATCCTGGAAAAAATCGCCCATGATGCCGCTGGTATGCGTGAGCAGATGGCGGAGCGTCACGCGCGCGGACGCACTTTCATCCTTGAGCTTGAAGTCAGGCAGTACGTTACGCACCGGCGCATCCAGCGAGAGCTTGCCTTCCTCGACAAGCTGCATGGCGAGCGCCGCTGAATATAGCTTGGTGATGGAGCCGATCTGGAACAGCGTATCGGGCGTCGCCGGCACTCCAGTCTCGATGTTGCAGACGCCTGCCGCGGCTTCCGAGAGAGCATTGCCCGCCCAGACCGCAAGCGACGCGCCGGGCACACCATACCGGCGTATGCCTTCGTCGAGCATGTCTTTCAGACGGATAGCGGGGTAGGGCATGGGCGCGAGCTTCCTTGGAGACGTTGGCTGCCGATCATAGCCTCACTCTCTCCAATCGGGGACAAGTGCAAAACGCCTTGCGGTTTCGGGCCACTGGCGGGATGCCCGGTTTGCTTCTAGAGTGCCGCGCGTTTTCAGCCGGAGTTTGCCCCAATGAGCGAAGTGACCTGCGTCGACCACATCATCATCGCCGTCCGCGACCTCAAGGAAGCGGAAAAAACCTATACGGCGATCTTCGGCCGCACGCCCGCCTGGAAGGGCGTCCACCCCGGCGTCGGCACGGGTAACGTGTTGTATCGCTTGAAGAATACCTATGTAGAACTCTATGCCCCAATCGCCGAAGGCGCCAATGCCGATGCGCTGAAGGCCCATCTCGATGCACATGGCGAAGGGCTTTACGGCATCGTGCTCGGCGTCGCCGATGCGGCAGCCGCCACCGAAGCCTTCAATGCGCGTGGCCTGAAATCCGGCGCCCCGGTGGACGGCAAGGGCCGCGACGAGGTGACGGGTGCGATCCGCGAGTGGCGCACCATCGCCATGCCGAAGGATGAGGTGCTTGGCCTTTTCATGCTCGGCATCCAGCATCTGAGCCCAGAGGATGCGCTGCCCCCCGCGCCGCTTTCGGCCGGTGTGCCGGAAGGCGAGGCCGTGTCGGCCTGCGACCATGTCGTCATCATGACGCCCGACGCTGAACGCTGCAAAGCTCTCTTCGGAGACAAGCTCGGCATCCGGCTTGCTCTCGATCAGACGAAGCCCGAATGGGGTGTGCGCCAGCTCTTCTTCCGTGCCGGCGGCCTCACCATCGAAGTTGTGGAAATGCTCGACAAGGCAAAAGCGCCGAAGACCGAGCAGTTCTGGGGGATCGCCTGGAATGTCGATTCAGTTCCCGCCGCCACGGCGCGGATCGGCAAGGCCGGTCTCGATGTGTCGGAGGTCCGTGTGGGCCGCAAGCCGGGCACCCAAGTCTCGACCATCCGCAAACCGACCTGCGGCGTGCCGACGCTGCTGATCGGTGAAACCGCCTAGTTTCTCGGCGCGGCTGCGCGCTTCAGCCGGTCGTTGATCGCCTCGCCGAGCCCCGTCATCGGGATCGGCGAGACGGCAATCACGCGGCCGGCGGCTTGGATGTCGAGCGCGCGCAACATGGCGAAGAGATTGGCCGCCGCTTCCGTGAGATCGCCTGTGGGCGAAAGGTTCATCGAGATAGCGGTGTGCGGCGCATTCGGCCCGAAGGCGAGCAGCGCCTCCTCCGCTCGAACCGATGTCGCGTCGAGCCTAAGAAGTGAGTCCGGGGCATAATGACTTTCAAGCTGACCGGGCGAGGCGCGGCCTTCTTCACCGGCGGTAGCGTCCGCATCCGCGAGCTTGCGTCCCAGAACCATCTCGATTTCCTCTCGCGCCACGGCGCCGGGGCGGAATAGGGTGGGCACGCCATCGGGGAAGCCGATCACCGTGGATTCGAGGCCAAGCGGGCAAGAGCCCCCATCGAGCACGATGGCAAGCGCGGGTGCTGAGCCCAGACCCTCCATCACATGCGTGGCGTTTGTCGGGCTCACCTTGCCTGACGGATTGGCGGAAGGTGCGGCGATGGGGCGTCCGGCAGCCTTGAGGAGCGCCTGCGCCACCTCATGAGCCGGCACCCGGAGCGCCACCGTGTCGAGCCCGGCGCTGACGAGGAGCGAAAGCGGCGTGTCCTGGCGCCGCGGCAGCACCAGCGTCAGCCCGCCCGGCCAGAAGGCGCGGGCGAGGCGTTCGGCATCGGCATTGAAAAGGCAATGTCTTGCCGCCTCGGCAAGGCTCGACAGATGGACGATCAGCGGGTTGAAGCGCGGCCGTCCCTTGGCCTCGAAAATGCGCGCGACCGCCCTATCATTCGTGGCATCGGCCCCGAGTCCATAGACAGTCTCGGTCGGAAAGGCGACGAGCCGCCCCTCGCGGAGCGCCACGCCTGCCTTTTCGATCGCCGATGCCGTTGCGCTGAGGCATTCCGCCACGCAAACCACCCTTTCATCCGGTACACAGGGGCCGGAGAATACAGTAAAAGGCCGAAAACGCTTCTGTTTCCATGCCTTGCAGAGCTTGAGGAGCCCTACATGACATATCGCCCGCCGGTTCGCGACATGGCTTTCACGCTGAACGAGGTGGCTGGGCTCTCCGGCCTCATGGGGCGCGGTGCTTTCGAGGATGTGTCGCCCGATCTCGTGGAATCGGTCATGGAGGAAGGTGCAAAGCTCGCCGCCGATGTGCTGGCGCCGCTCAATCGCGAGGCCGACAAGCATGGCCTCAAGCTCGGAGAAACGGGTGTCTCCGTCTATCCGGCGATGGCCGACGCCTACCGCAAATGGGTTGATGGCGGCTGGGGAAGCCTTGCCGCGACACCCGAATTCGGCGGCCAGGGTCTGCCGACCGCGCTCGCCGTCGCCATGCAGGAAATGTGGAATGCCGCCTGCATGTCCTTCGGTCTCTGCCCGATTCTCTCTCAAGGTGCCATCGAGGCGCTGACGGCGCATGGCACGGACGAACAGAAGCGGCGCTATCTGCCGAAGCTCATCTCGGGCGAATGGACCGGCACGATGAACCTGACCGAGCCCCAGGCGGGCTCCGATCTCAATGCGCTGAAAGCGAAGGCCGTGCCGCAGGGCGATGGCAGCTATCTCATTACCGGCACCAAGATTTACATCACCTACGGCGATCACGACATGGCCGAGAACATCGTCCATCTCGTGCTGGCGCGCCTTCCGGATGCACCGGCCGGCACGAAGGGCATCTCGCTTTTCCTGGTACCGAAATTCCTCGTGAACGAGGATGGTTCGCTCGGGCGCCGGAACGATGCCTATTGCATCGGACTGGAAGACAAACTCGGCATTCATGGCAGCCCCACCTGCGTCATGTCCTATGGCGAGAAGGGCGGCGCGGTAGGCTGGCTCATCGGCGAGGAGAACCGCGGCCTCGCCTGCATGTTCACCATGATGAACAATGCGCGCTTGCTCGTCGGTACGCAGGGCGTCGCCATTGCCGAAGCGGCATATCAGCATGCGCTGGCTTACGCCAAGGAGCGCAAGCAGGGCCGCCCGGTAGGCTCCAGCCTCGCGCCGGGCGAAATGGCGCCGATCATCGAACATCCCGATGTCCGCCGGATGCTGCTCTCCATGAAGGTGATGACGGAGGCGGCGCGTGCGATCTGCTATGCGACGGCGGTCGCAATCGACGGCGCGCATGGCGGCGGTGACGAGGAAACGCGCCGCGCGGCGCAGGCCCGTGCCGATCTGCTGACGCCGGTTGCGAAATCCTTTTCGACGGACATCGGCGTCGAGGCGGCTTCCATCGGTGTGCAGATTCATGGCGGCATGGGCTTCATCGAGGAAACCGGCGCCGCGCAATTCTACCGCGATGCGCGCATCCTGCCGATCTACGAGGGCACGAACGGCATTCAGGCGATCGACCTGGTGACGCGGAAACTGCCGCTCGGCAATGGTGATGTTGCGCGCGGTTTCATTGCCGAAATGCGCGAGACGGCCAAGGCGGCGCGTTCCTCCAATGACAAGGTACTGACAGGCGTCGGCGCGGCGCTGGACGAGGCGCTCGACACGCTCGACAAGGCAACGGACTACATGCTCGCCAATCTGAAATCGGCACCTAACGATTGCCTTGCCGGCGCGTCACCCTATCTGCGCATTTTCGGTACGGCGGCAGGCGGGCATTATCTCGTACGCGCCGCGCTGATGGACAGGGCGGCCACGGCGCGCCGCGCCATTGCACAGTTCTATGCGGCGAACATTCTGCCCAATGTGCATGGGCTGCTTGGCCCGGCAACGGCAGGCGATGAAAGCCTGTTTGCGCTCGCTGTGGACGAGCTGGGCTGATGATGGATTTCGGCACGATCTCGCTGGCACTCGCCATCATCTGGGTGATGCTGATCGTCTCGAAGTATCTACGCTGGCGCGTGGCCGTGCTGGCCAGGCTCTTCATCCCCGGCTCGGTGATCGCAGGCTTTATCCTTCTTTTCGCCGGGCCGGAAGTCGGCTGGTCGATCGTGCCTGAGGGCGTGCTCGATATCTGGCGGCAGCTTCCCGCACTCCTCATCAACGTGGTCTTTGCCGGTCTCTTTCTCGGCAAGATCATTCCGGGCCCCAGCCAGATCTGGCGCCGCGCGGGGCCGGTCATCGCTTATGGTCAGGCAATCGCCTGGGGGCAATATGTCGTCGGGCTCGGTCTCGTCGTCGCGGTGCTGACGCCGTTCTATGCGACGCCGCCAGTTGCAGGCGCATTGATCGAGATTTCATTCGAGGGCGGACACGGGACGGCGGCGGGCCTTGGCCCCACATTTGAAGCGGTAGGCTTTGCGGCCGGCACCGACCTTGCGCTCGGCCTTGCGACCATCGGCCTTGTGGGCTCGGTGCTGATCGGCCTCGTCCTCATCAACTGGGCGGCGCGGCGCGGGCTTGTCGATCCTTCGGGCGCGCGTGAACCGGCGCCGGAGCTTCATCCCGATCCGCCCGCCGATACGACGGCACCTCTTGCCGCCCGCCCGCAGACGAGCGATGCGGCACAGCCTATCGACCCCATGTCCCTTCATCTCGGCCTTTTCGCGGCAGCCATCGCCATTGGCTGGGGGCTGCATCAGCTTCTGATCCTTCTGGAAGAAAACACATGGGGCCGCGACGGCACAAAGATACTTGCCTATCTGCCGCTCTTTCCGCTCGCGATGCTTGGCGGCGTCGCCGTGCAGATCGTGGTCAGCCGCTATGTCGGCATGAGCCTTGTCGACCGCGCGCTGGTGAACCGCATCTCCGGTGCGGCGCTCGATATTCTGATCGTCGCGGCACTGGCAACGCTTTCACTTTCCGCCATCCACGAAAATCTCGGACCCTTCGTCTGGCTCGCTGTCGGAGGCATCATCTGGAACATCGTGGCGCTGCTCGTGCTTGCGCCGCGCATGCTCGGGCCCGACTGGTTCGCGCAGGGCATCCCGCATTTCGGTCAGGCCATGGGCATGACGGTGAGCGGCCTCATGCTCTTCCGCATCGCCGACCCGGAGAACCGCTCGGGCGGGCTCGAGAATTTCGGCTACAAGCAGCTCTTCTTCGCGCCCATCGTGGGCGGCGGGCTTTTCACGGCGGCCGCCATGCCGCTCATCCTCGCCTTCGGGCCCTGGCCGATCCTCATCGGGACGAGTCTGCTGCTCGCCATCTGGATCTATGTCGGCGACAGGCTGGCGCGGAAGGTGCCGTAGCGTCGGGCAGGCCCTGTGCCGTCCGGGTTTGACGGCACCCGCCCATGCGCCTATCACGAATGGGTGATCCGCCCCTCCCGGCGGCCCCGTTTCGAGAGTTCAGATGTCCGATATTTCGCAAGCCCCGATTGAAAGCACCGGTCTCACCTATCCCTTCGACCGGGTGCCGGGGCCTGCGGAAATGATCGAGGTGGCGCCGGGCATCCATTGGGTGCGGATGCCGCTGCCCTTCCAGCTCGACCACATCAACCTCTGGCTGCTGGAAGACGGCGGAGGCTGGGCGGTTGTCGATACCGGCGTTGCCTCCGACGAGGTGAAGGCGCTCTGGCGCGAGATTTTCAAGACCGGCCTTGGCGGCAAGCCGGTGACGCGCCTCATCGTGACGCATCTTCATCCCGATCACGTGGGTCTTGCCGGCTGGTTCACGCGCAAATGGGGCATCGAGCTTTCGATGTCGCGCACGGACTTCCTGATGTGCCGCAACCTCGTACTCGATACGGGCCGCGAGGCGCCGAAGGAAGCGCTCGACTTCTATCGCGCGGCGGGCTTCAGCGAGCGCGGCATCGAGAGCTACCGCAAACGCTTCGGCGGCTTCGGCGAGCGCGTCTCGCGGCTACCGGATATTTTCCGCCGCTTGCGCGAAGGCGATGAAATGACGATCGGCGGGCGCACATGGCGCGTCGTCGTCGGCTCCGGTCATGCGCCGGAACATGTCTGCCTCTTCTGCGAGGAAGACCGCATTCTGATTTCAGGCGATCAGGTGCTGCCGCGCATCTCGTCCAATGTCAGCCTTCACCCGACAGAGGCATACGAGAACCCGCTCGAGGACTGGATCGAAAGCTGCAAGCGGCTCCGCTCCACGCTGCCTGACGATGTGCTGGTGCTGCCGGCGCATAACGAACCCTTCTACGGGCTCCACCGGCGCCTGACGCAGTTGATCGACGGCCATGAGGACGGGCTCGCGAAGCTTCACGCCATGCTCGACGAGCCGAAACGCGCCATCGACGTCTTCCCGGCCCTCTTCAAGCGCAAGATCGGCCCGGAAGTCTTCTTCATGGCGACAGGCGAAAGCCTCGCCCACCTGAACTGCCTCCTCGGCCGCGGCCTCGCGACAGTGAGCCGCGACGAAAAAGGGGTGAACTGGTATCGCCGCGCGTGAAGGGTGAGCTTCGCCTGTGCTAGGCTGATATTTATGCCGACCCTTCTCGTCACCCATGCCGCCTGCTTTGCCCATGAAACGCCACCTGGCCACCCGGAATGCGTGGAGCGGTTGCGCGCCGTTCTTGGGGCGCTGGAGGCGGAGGAGTTCATGCTTCTGGAGCGGGTGGAGGCGCCGCGCGCGACGCGCGAGCAGATCGCCCGCGTCCATCCCGAGAGCCATATCGCCCGGCTTGAAGAGATCGCTCCGGCGGAGGGTTTCCGCCGGATCGATGCCGATACGTCGATGTCGCCCGGTTCGCTCGAAGCGGCGTACCGCGCGGCGGGGGCCGTGGTCTATGCGGTGGATGAGGTGATGGCGGGGAGAGCGCGCAACGGCTTCTGCGCCGTGCGCCCGCCGGGGCATCACGCGGAACCGCAAACGGCTATGGGCTTCTGCCTTTTCAACAATATCGCTATCGGCGCGCTTCACGCCCGGAAGGCGCATGGTTGCGAACGCGTGGCTGTGGTGGATTTCGACGTCCATCACGGCAATGGCACGCAGGCCGCTTTCGAGTGCGACCCCTCGCTCCTCTATATCTCGACGCATCAATGGCCGCTTTATCCGGGCACGGGCCGGGCCAGCGAACAGGGTCTCGGCAATATCTATAATCGCTGCCTGCCGCCGGGGGCGGGCTCGGAGGAATTCCGCGCGGTGATGTCGGACGCGGTGATCCCGGCGCTTGAGCAATTCCGCCCCGATTTCATCTTCATTTCGGCGGGTTTCGATGCGCATATCGCAGACCCCCTCGCAAATCTGCGTCTCACCGAAGCAGATTTCGGCTGGGCGACAGCGGAACTCGTGAAGGCGGCGGACCGCCTTTGCCGGGGCCGCGTTGTCTCCGCGCTCGAGGGGGGCTATGACTTGGAGGCACTGGCGGCAAGCGCGCGGGCTCATGTCCGCGCCCTGATGCTCACCGCCTGAAATGACGACCGAAGTTGCGAGGAGAACGACATGGCCGCCGCGAAAGCCGATGCTCACAAGGACATCGAGAAGCTGAGCTTCGAAGAGGCGCTGGCGCAGCTCGAGAAGATCGTTTCCCAGCTTGAGTCCGGCAATGCGGAACTTGAGAACTCGATTGAGCTATATGAGCGAGGCACGGCGCTGAAGGCGCATTGCGAGGCGCGGCTGAAGGCGGCGGAAGCCAAAGTCGAGAAGATCCGCCTCTCGGCCTCCGGCGAGGCGTCGGGCACCGAACCGCTCGACGTCGAGTAATCCCGCATGGCCGCACCCGCCGCAGACGACGGCAGATTCGAGGCGGCGCTCCGCCAATGCGCGCGCGAGGTGGAGCGGATGCTCGACCTCCTGCTGCCGCGGCCCGAGGGCCCCGAGGCACAGCTTGCCGAAGCGATGCGCTATGCAGCGCTCGGCGGCGGCAAGAGGTTCCGGCCATTTCTCGTCTGCCAGAGTGCGGCCATTTTCGATGTGAACATTGAGTCCGCCCTGCGTGCGGCTGCTGCTGCCGAATGTGTGCATATCTATTCGCTTATTCATGACGATCTGCCTTGCATGGATGACGATGACCTCCGCCACGGCGCTCCGACCGTCCATCGCAAGTTCGATGAGGCGACCGCGGTGCTCACAGGCGATGCGCTTCTGACGCTTGCCTTCGATATTCTCGGCGATACGGACACGCATGAACGCGCGCGGGTGCGGATCGAGCTTGTGCGCCGTCTGGCCGCCGCCGCCGGCGCGCGAGGCATGGTGGGCGGGCAGATGATCGACCTCTCAAGCGAGGGAAAGGCGCTCGACATGAACGGCGTGACCCGGCTTCACCAGTTGAAGACGGGCGCACTCATCTCCTTCTGCTGCGAGGCGGGCGCCATTCTGGGCCGGGCATCACCGGAGGGGCTTCAGGCGCTCCACGCCTATGCCCATGATCTGGGGCTTGCCTATCAGATTGCCGATGATCTGCTGGATGTGGAGGGCGATGCCGCGACACTCGGCAAGACGGCCGGCAAGGATGTGGCCGCCGGCAAGGCGACCTTCGTTTCGATCCTGGGTGTCGACAGGGCCCGCGCGCAGGCCCGTATGCTGGCCGATCAGGCCGTCCAACACCTTGATTTGTTTGATGAAAGAGCCGATCTTTTGCGTCTGGCGCCGCATTTCGTTATAACGCGGCGCAACTGAGGCGCCGGCCGGGCGCCAATGCGGGCCTTGTGCCCTGTCTGGCCCCTGACGGCCGAGGTGAGAGTTGAGCAGCGATATTCCGACCCCATTGCTTGACCGTGTGGCGACGCCTGCGGAACTTCGCGCTTTGCCCGAATCCGATCTGAGGCAGCTCGCCGACGAACTTCGCGCCGAAGTGATCGACGCCGTGTCGCAGACGGGCGGCCATCTCGGCGCAGGCCTTGGCGTGGTCGAACTGACCGTTGCGCTTCACTATGTGTTCAACACACCGGACGACCGCATCATCTGGGATGTCGGGCATCAGGCCTATCCGCACAAGGTTCTGACCGGGCGGCGCGACCGCATCCGGACATTGCGTCAGGGCGGCGGGCTTTCCGGCTTCACCAAGCGCGCCGAAAGCGAATACGACCCCTTCGGTGCGGCCCATTCCTCGACATCGATTTCGGCGGGCCTTGGCATGGCCGTTGCCCGCGATCTGAAGGGCGGCAGGAACAATGTCGTCGCCGTGATCGGCGATGGGGCGATGTCCGCCGGCATGGCCTATGAGGCGATGAACAATGCCGGTTCGATGGACAGCCGCCTCATCATCATCCTGAACGACAACGACATGTCGATCGCCCCGCCCGTGGGCGCGATGAGTGCCTATCTCGCGCGGCTGCTTTCCGGCGGCGCCTATCTTTCAATGCGTCACCTCGCCAAGCAGCTTGCGCGCCTTCTGCCGAAGCGGCTGGAAGAAAGCGCACGCCGCGCCGAGGAATATGCGCGCGGCATGGCGACCGGCGGCGGAACGCTTTTCGAGGAGCTGGGTCTTTATTATGTCGGTCCCATCGACGGACATAATTTCGATCACCTTTTGCCGGTTCTGAGGAATGTGCGCGATGCGGGCGAAGGCCCGATCCTCGTTCACGTCGTGACGCAAAAGGGCAAGGGCTACGCGCCTGCGGAGGCATCCGCAGACAAGTATCACGGCGTTTCGAAATTCGACGTGGTGACGGGCGCGCAAGCCAAGGCCAAAGCCAATGCGCCGAGCTACACCAAGGTATTTGCGGAAAGTCTCATCGCCCATGCCGAGCAGGACGACAAGATCGTCGCCGTGACGGCCGCGATGCCTTCCGGCACCGGGCTTGATCTATTCGGCGAGCGCTTCCCCGCGCGCACATTCGATGTCGGCATCGCCGAACAGCATGGCGTGACATTCGCGGCAGGCCTTGCCGCAGAAGGTTTCAAGCCATTTACCGCGATCTACTCGACCTTCCTGCAGCGCGCCTACGACCAGGTGGTACATGACGTGGCGATCCAGCGCCTGCCCGTGCGCTTTGCCATCGACCGTGCAGGGCTTGTCGGCGCGGACGGGCCCACCCATGCAGGATCGTTCGATGTGACCTATCTTGCCTGCCTGCCGGATTTCGTCGTCATGGCGGCGGCGGATGAGGCGGAATTGAAACATATGGTCGCAACATCGCTGGCAATCAACGATCGGCCATCCTCCTTCCGCTATCCGCGCGGCGAAGGCGTGGGAGTCGAGATGCCCGCGATCGGCACGCCGCTTGAAATCGGCAAGGGCCGCATCATGCGGGAAGGCACGAAAGTCGCGATCCTTTCGCTCGGCACGCGGCTTGCCGAGGCATTGAAGGCAGCCGATCAACTCGGCGCTCTCGGTCTGTCCACCACTGTTGCTGATGCCCGTTTCGTGAAGCCGCTCGACACGGACCTCGTGGCAAGGCTCGCGCGCGAGCACGAAGTGCTGGTGACGGTGGAGGAAGGCTCCATCGGCGGTTTCGGCAGCCATATCCTCGACTTCCTCGCCCGTTCCGGCATCCTCGATCGCGGGCTGAAAGTGCGGCCCATGGCGCTGCCCGATATCTTCATCGATCACGACAAGCCTGAAGTGATGTATGACGTCGCCGGCCTCAACGCGGCGCAGATTGTGGAAACGGTGCTTTCGGCGCTCGGCGGTCAGGAAACGGCGATTGCGAGCCTCCGCGAGATCGCGCCGCAGCCGAAACTCGTCTGAGAAATTTCATGTCCGGGGAAAAGCAGCGTCTCGACCTTGCGCTGGTCGAACGCGGCCTGGCGCCGACCCGCGCCCGCGCGCAGGGTGCAATCAAGGCCGGCCATGTGCGCGTCGGCGGCAAGGTAGCTGTGAAGTCGTCCGAGATGGTAAGCGATGCGGACGAGATCGAGTTTGATGGTCTCGAACATCCTTATGTCTCGCGCGGTGCGCTGAAGCTCCTGCATGCTCTCGATACTTTCGGCCTGGATCCAAAGGGCAGGACATGCCTTGATCTCGGCGCATCGAGCGGCGGTTTCACACAAGTCCTGCTTGAGCGCGGCGCTGAAAAGGTTGTTGCTGTCGATGTGGGGCATGGCCAGCTTGCCGCCGAGGTCGCGAGCGATCCGCGTGTCCGCTCCATCGAAGGATTGAATGCAAAGGACGTCACGCGCGAGGCCGTACCGGAAAGCATTTCATTCATCGTCGCAGATCTGAGCTTCATCGGATTGCGGAAGGCGCTGCCGCCATCGCTCATACTGGCAGAGCCGGGTGCAATTCTGGTCGCGCTCATCAAGCCACAGTTCGAGGCTGGGCCGGAAAATGTAGGAAGAGGCGGCATTGTGCGCGACGAGACATTGCGGCAACAGATATGCGACGAAATCGCCACCTGGCTCGAACACGAGGCCGGATGGCGCGTGCTCGGGCTGACGGAAAGCCCTATAGAGGGCGGCGACGGCAACGTGGAATTCCTGATCGCGGCACGCCATGACAAGTGACATCGACATAAAAATCTGCTCGCTTGGCGCGCAGGGCGACGGCATGGCAGAAGCGCCGGAGGGGCCACTCTATGTGCCTTATGTTCTGCCGGGCGAAGATGTGCGTATCCGTTCGCAAGGCGAGGGCAGGGCGGAGCTTCTGAAAATCATCCGACCCTCGCCGGAACGTGTCGCCGCGCCTTGCCGCCATTTCACACGTTGCGGCGGCTGCGCCCTGCAGCATGCCGCACCGGAATTCTATGCGGAATGGAAGCGCGGGCTCGTCGGCACGGCGCTGAAGGCGCGGGGCATTGTGGCGGAAATTGCGCCAATGATCGGTTCGAGGCCGCGCAGCCGACGCCGCGCCACCTTCGCAGCGACGCGCACCAAGAGCGGCGCCACCCTTGGCTATTACATGCAAGGCACACACAACATCGTGCCGCTCTCGGAATGTCCGCTCGTCGTGCCCGAAATCGAGGCGGCGCTGCCCGCGCTTGCCATCATTGCTGCATGCGGCCTTTCGCGCCGTTCGCGCGCCTCGCTCCTTGTCACGGCCACCATCAACGGACTCGATGTCTTTGTAACCGGCGGAAAGCCGCTGGACGGGCCGCTTCGCGCGGAACTTGGGCGTGAGGCAGGAGCGGCCAATCTTGCGCGCCTGTCATGGAACGGCGAAATCGTCGCTGAACGCTTGCCACCGGAGATCATCTTGTCCGGTCTGCATGTCGTGCTGCCGCCAGGCGGTTTTCTACAGCCGACGGCAGATGGAGAGGCGGCGCTGACAAGCCTCGTCAGGGAAGGCATTGGAAAGGCCAAACGCATCGCCGATCTCTATGCTGGTTGCGGCACTTTCGCCTCCGCCTTCGCGCATGAGGCCTCCGTTCACGCCGTCGAGGGTGAAAAGGCCGCTCTTGCCGCGCTCGAGCGCGCGGTGCGTTCGCAGGGGCCAGCCCTTGGGCTGAAGCCTGTGACGACGGAGACGCGCGATCTGGCGCGGAGACCGTTGCTGTCAACCGAGCTTGAAAAATTCGATGCTGTCGTGATCGATCCGCCGCGCTCGGGTGCTTTGCCACAGGCGGAGGAAATTGCGAAGTCGCCCGTGCCGGTCATTGCCTCTGTTTCCTGCAATCCTGCGACATTCGCGCGCGACGCTCGCGCCCTGATGGATGGCGGTTACAAGCTCGAGCGCGTGACGCCGGTCGACCAGTTTCTCTGGTCGCCGCATCTCGAAGTGGTGGGAATTTTCAGGCGTGGCTGATGCGTCAGATGGGGCGCTGGATATGTGTTCGCGCTGCGGCGATGACATCTTCCGGCTGCGCATCGAGCGTTGAGAGCTTGATCGAAACTTCCTGCGGCGAAAGGATCTTCCAGCAGCGATACATGTAGCGGCGGATAAGGCTTGTTTGCGGCCGCTGCTCTATGGCGCTGTCGAGCGGACGGCGCAGCGCAATGCGCAGCTCCGCATTGCGAATGAGCCGCACATATCGCTCGAAAAGACTCACGTCCGAAACCGCATTCCACGGTAGAAGGCCCAGCCGGTCGATCATGATGCCCGCAGGTGTGATAGCGACGGCGCGGCGCTCGCGCGCCACATAGGGCCAGTGATAGATGGCAACGGCAACCGCCGCCAGCGCGAGAATGAGCGAGACGAAAGGAGCGCGCGGCATGCCGAAAATGACCAGTGCGCCTGCGGCAAGTACCGCGCTGTAGACGACGCTTTCGCCCTTGTCCTTTGAGTAGGAAGCGGTGAGGTAATCGCGCGGTTTGCCGGCGTCACTCATTGCCGCTCTCTCCCATCTGGCCGCGATGGCGGAGCAGGTGGTCGGCGAGCACGCAAGCCATCATCGCTTCGCCCACCGGGACAGCGCGGATGCCGACGCAAGGATCGTGACGGCCCTTGGTGACGATCTCGGTATTCTCGCCCGATTTTGTTACGGTCTTGCGCGGCGAGAGGATCGAGGAGGTGGGCTTCACGGCAAAGCGGACGACGACATCCTGTCCCGTCGAAATGCCGCCGAGAATGCCGCCTGCATGGTTCGACGAAAAGCCGAGCCCATGGCTGGTCGATTGCATCTCGTCGGCATTTTCCTCGCCGGAAAGCGCAGCCGCAGCAAAACCGTCGCCGATCTCGACACCTTTCACAGCATTGATGCTCATCATCGCGGCGGCGAGATCGGCATCGAGCTTGCCATAAATGGGTGCGCCAAGTCCGACGGGCACGCCCGAAGCGACAACCTCGATCACGGCGCCGCAGGACGATCCGCTTTTGCGGACACCATCGAGATAGGTCTCCCATTCGGCGGCCGCCTTTGCATCCGGGCACCAGAAGGGGTTGTTCTCGGTCTCGTTCCAGTCCCAGTTCGCACGATCGATCTTGTGCGGACCCATCTGCACCAATGCGCCGCGAATGGTGATGCCCGTGCCGAGAACGGCTCGTGCGACTGCACCGGCGGCAACGCGCGCCGCTGTTTCGCGTGCGGAGGAACGCCCGCCGCCACGATGGTCGCGGATGCCGTATTTGGAGAAATAGGTGAAGTCTGCATGGCCCGGCCGGAACTTCTCGACGATGTCGCCATAGTCCTTCGAGCGCTGATCGACATTCTCGATCATCAGCGAGATGGGCGTGCCGGTCGTGAGTTCGACACCATCCTCAACGAAGGTGCCGGACAGGATTTTGACCTCGTCGGGCTCGCGGCGCTGCGTCGTGAAGCGCGACTGGCCGGGGCGGCGCCGGTCCAGCCAGTGCTGGATGTCCGTAGCCTTCAACGCAAGGCGCGGCGGGGCGCCATCGACCACGCAGCCGAGCGCCGGCCCATGGCTTTCGCCCCAGGTCGTTACACGGAAGAGATGGCCGAACGTGTTGTGCGACATCCTGTTAGCGAGATCCCGAAGGATCTTCCTTACGCGGTGAACCGGCAGGCAAAGAAAGCACGGGAAGCCGTCAGACGATACTCATATCCGGTGCGTCCTCGGCTTTCATGCCGACGACATGATAACCAGCATCGACGTGATGCACCTCGCCGGTGACGCCCGAACCGAGATCGGAGAGAAGATAGAGCGCGGTGTTACCCACTTCCTCGATGCTCACCGTGCGCTTCAGCGGCGAATTGAGCTCGTTCCACTTCAGGATATAGCGGAAATCGCCAATGCCCGAAGCGGCGAGCGTCTTGATCGGTCCCGCGGACACGGCATTGACGCGGATATTGTTGCGGCCGAGATCGACTGCGAGATAGCGAACGCTCGCCTCGAGCGCCGCCTTGGCGACGCCCATCACGTTATAGTGCGGGATGACCTTTTCCGACCCGTAATAGGTGAGTGTCACCACCGAGCCGCCATTCGTCATCAGCTTCTCTGCGCGCTGGCAGAGCGCGGCGAGCGAGTAGCAGGAAATCGCCATCGAGGCGGTGAAATTGTCGAGCGTCGTATCGACATAGCGGCCATCGAGCTCTTCCTTGTTGGAATAGGCAATGGCGTGGACGAGGAAATCGAGCTGGCCCCATTCCTTCCGGAGGCGCTCGAAAACGGCATCCATGCTGGCTGCGTCCGTCACGTCGCAAGGCATGACGAGGGTTGAGCCGACCGATTCAGCAAGCGGCGTCACGCGCTTCTGCAGCGCCTCGCCCTGAAAGGTGAAGGCGAGTTCCGCGCCCTGATTGGCACAGGCCTTGGCGATGCCCCAGGCGATTGAACGGTTGTTGGCGACGCCCATGATGAGGCCGCGCTTGCCCTTCATCAGGTTGCCCTTGAGCTCAGGGCCCGTGCTGGTGATGGCGTCGCTCATCTAATCCCCGTCATTCTGGTCGTGGCCTAAAATCGAGCCGCATCCTACACAAAAGCCTTGGGCCGTCTAACAAAAAAGCCCCTGATTTTCAGAGGGTTGGGATCACGTTTCACGACAGTTTGCGACAGGTCAGGAACCGGAAAAACCCTTTCGGGGATTATGCTTGAGACCTTGCCCCCAGCTGGCGGCGAAGTCCTTGATGGCCTCGTCGGGCGCATCCGGCAGCACGAGCGACAGGGTCACATATTGGTCCCCTTTGGGGCCGGATTCGGCGCTCAGGCCCTTGCCCCGAAGCCGCAGCCGCGTGCCGGAGTTGGAGCCGGCCGGGATCGCGAGCGACACCATGCCGGAAACCGTGGGCACCTCGACCTTCGCGCCCAGGATTGCTTCGGCCAGCGTGACCGGCAGGGTGAGATGGATATCCTGGCCCCGCCGCTCGAAATATGGGTGCCGCTCCACCTCGACGGTGACAAGGGCGTCGCCTGACTCCGCGCCGCCATGTCCTTCGCCTCCCTGGCCCCTGAGCCTGATCTGCTTACCGTTTTCGATGCCGGCCGGCACAGCCACATCGACCATCTTTCCGCCGGCGAGACGGACACGTTTCGTGGCGCCGTTCGCGGCCTCGAGAAAGCTAACGGTGAGGCGATAGGTCCGGTCCTCGCCACGCGCGCGAAAGACACGTTTGCCTGCCGTGCGTATGCCTTCGAAGAGTTCGGTGAAGAGATCGTCGGCCTGTGGTTCGGCACTTTCGGCGGCGGCATGAAACGCCCTTTGCCTTGCGGCAGCCGCTTCGGCAAGCCGCTCGGCTTCGAAGCGGCGGCGGCCTGCTTCGTCCTTGAGCTGATTATAGGCGGCGGTCACTTCCTGAAAGCGCGCATGCTGTGCAGCCGAAGAGTGCTGTGCATCCGGGTGAAGCTGCTTCGCAAGCCTGCGATACGCCGCCTTCACCTCGGCATTGTTTGCGCCGGGATGCAAACCGAGAATGTCGTAAGGGTCGCGCACGCACCGCCACTCCTGAGTTGAACTGGCGGCAAGTCTAGGTGCGGGCGCATACGAATTGGTTAAGGCGCCGAGGCTTTCATCGTGTCGAAACGGGCCTCGGCCGGTGTTGCCGCCGTCACGGCGGCGGCGCTGTCTTCCGGTTTTTGCGGCTCTGGTCCGGGAAGGCTCGGCACGAGTTCCGTTAACCGTTTCAGCGCGAGCTCATGGCCCGCCTGCGCTGCAAGCGCATACCACGCAAGAGCGCGCGCCGGGTCGCGCTCGACCCCGAGACCGCGTTCGTAGAGCACACCAAGATTGTAGCGGGCGGCCGGCACACCGGCGACGGCGGCGGCATGGAACCAGAAGGACGCCGTCTTGTAGTCCTGCGCGGTTCCCTCGCCATTCAGATACATGAAGGCTGTATTGACCTGCGCGGAGACAAGCCCGGCGCGTCCCGCACGCTCGAAGAAATAGAGCGCGCGTTGCGGATCCTTTTCGACGCCTTTGCCTTCCCGCAGCAGCAGGGCGACGTTTCGCATGGCAGCGAGGTCGTTTTCCTGCGCAATCGGGAGCCAGATTTCGAAGGCGCGCGTGAAGTCACCCGCGTCATAGGCCGCAACGCCACGATTGAAGCGGGCGGCATTTTCCGCAGCAGAGGGTCTTTCCTTTTCCAGCAGGTCGTGGACGGAAACCCCTTGTGCCGCAGCAGGTTGGACGCCGCTGGCGACGGCACCAAGAGCCGCGCAAAGGCTGGCGGCAAGGAGGGTGGACCGAATGATTTTCATATCTGCCGGTCCACCCCTCTATGTCTCTCGCTAGTTTCTGATCTGCCAGGAACCATCCGGCTGCCGGCAGGCCGTGCCGTGTGCTTGCTGGCTCCGCCCATCGATATAAACCGTCTGCGTGTATTCACGGCAAGTCAGATTGCCCTGCTGATAGGCAGCCTGTGGCGTCACGGTGCCATAATGGCCGGAATCCGGGTTACGCCACTGGACGGGCTGGCCCGATCGGCCGCTTTCCAGCGCATTGTAGGTCGTCTGGCCCATATAGGCGCGATCGGCGCGGTCGAGCGATTTGCCGATCTCGCCGCCGACAATGGCGCCGAGCAGCACACCGGCGCCTGTGGCCCAGAGGCGGCCCGTGCCGCTGCCAACCTGCGAGCCCGCAAGGCCGCCAAGCACGGCGCCGCCGACCGTGCCCATGGTCTGTTTGTCGATGCCGCCACCGCCGCCATAAGCGCTCTGGTCGCAGGCGGCAAGCGCGAGCGCCATGGCGCCAATGGCTATTCCCTTAACCAATTTCATTTTTTCGATCCTGTGCTTTGTCGCCCCCTAGCGATAAGACTGACCTATATAAGGTCTGAAATGTGGCAAGATTGGAGCGGGCAATCGCACCGTAAACCGCAGAAAACCGGGCTTTCGAGAGCCGGAAGGATGACATGAGCGAGACCAAGGACAGCGCGGATGAGGCAGGCGTCTTCACGAGCGAGGACCCGATTGCCCTTTTCCATGAATGGATGGAACTGGCCCGCGAGAAGGAACCCGAAGACCCGAACGCCATGGCCCTCGCAACGGCGGATGCGAACGGCTTTCCCGATGTCCGCATGGTGCTGCTGAAGGGCGCGGATGCCGACGGCTTCGTCTTCTACACCAATCTCGAAAGCGCCAAGGGTTTGGAACTAAAGGAAAATCCGGCCGCCGCCCTGTGCTTCCACTGGAAGAGCCTGCGCCGCCAGATCCGCGTGCGCGGCCATGTAACCCCTGTGAGCGAAGAGGAGGCGGATGCCTATTTTGCCTCCCGCGCACGCGACAGCCAGATCGGCGCCTGGGCCTCGAAACAATCCCGGCCGCTGGAAAGCCGTTTCGCGCTGGAGAAGCAAGTTGCTGTTTTTGCAGCGAAATTCGGCCTCGGCAAGGTGCCGCGCCCGCCCCACTGGTCGGGCTTCCGCATCACGCCGGTCCGAATCGAATTCTGGCGCGACCGGCCCTTCAGGCTCCATGACCGCCTTGTTTTCACACGCGAATCCGCCGCGGCGCCGTGGCGGACGGAAAGGCTCTTCCCGTGACTGTCACCGGAATGTCACCCGAATGTCATGACGCGCCCGCCGGGATGGCAGCGGCATGAGCGAGGCAATGCCGAAAAAAGATATCCCCGCGAACGGCAATGGCGCCGCGGACGGGATGATGCGCCGCGCGGCCTTCGCCGCGGTCGCGGTCGCCGTGACGCTCGTGACGCTCAAGGCCATCGTCTACTGGACGACGGATTCGGTCGCCATGCTCGGTACACTGATGGATTCGCTCCTCGACGGCGCCGCCTCGCTTCTCAACCTCATTGCTGTGCGCGCCTCGCTGCTGCCGCCCGACAATGAACACCGCTTCGGCCACGGCAAGGCGGAGTCGCTGGCCGGGCTCGGACAGTCGATCTTCATTTTCGGCTCGGCCGGCTATCTCACCTATGAGGGCGTGTCGCGGCTGATCGACCCGAAGCCCGTGGCCTCGACGGAGGCAGGCATCGCCGTCGTCATCATCGCCATCCTGCTGACGCTCGCCCTTGTCGCCTATCAGCGCCATGTGGTGAAGCAGACCGGATCGCTCGCGATCGAGGCGGACTCGATCCATTATCGCGGCGATCTTTTCATGAATCTCTCGGTGATCGCGGCGCTGGTGCTTTCCGGCTATTTCGGCCTGCATCGCGCCGATGCGATATTCGGACTCGTGATTGCGGGGCTCATTGCCTGGAGCGCGGGAAAGATCGTTCTCAATTCGCTCGACCAGCTCATGGACCGCGAGTTCACGGAAGAAGAACGCGCGCGCATCAGGGACATTGCTCATGCGCATAAAGCGGTGTTGAGCCTGCACGATCTCAAGACGCGGCGCTCCGGCATTTACAGTTTCATCCAGTTCCATATCGAGCTTGATGGAAAGATGACGCTGCATGATGCGCATGACATCACCGATGCGGTGGAAAGGGATGTGCTCGCCGCCTTTCCGGGATCGGAGGTCATCATCCATCAGGACCCGGCAGGCGCGGAGACGCTGACGAAATTCCAGTTGAGCTGAAGGCGCCAGCGTGGCCGGGGACGAGGAACAGCAGAAGATCGCCGCCTTCCTGTCGAAACCGGAAGCCTATGGCCTGCCGCCGGACGAGACGGTGGTCCATATCGAAACCCATGCCTCGCATGTCTTTCTCGCCGGCACCCGCGCCTACAAGCTCAAGAAGCGGGTGAAATACACATTCCTCGACTTCTCGACGCTCGAAAGGCGGAAGGCCGCCTGCGAGAGCGAGCTGGAACTGAACCGCCGCACCGCGCCGGAAATCTATCTGCGCGTGGTGCCGCTGCGCCGGACGGGCGGGAGCTTCCGGCTCGACGGCGCGGAGGGCGAGATTGCCGACTGGCTTGTCGAGATGATGCGCTTCGGCGATGACGGATTGCTGGCGAAGAAGGCCGACCGGGGCGAACTGCCGCCCGGCATGGTGGAAGACCTCGCACGAGGCATCGCCGCCTTTCACCGCAAGGCGGAGGTGCGGCGCGACTTTGGCGGCGCGGCGAACTTCCTCAAGATCGTCGAAGGCAGCGCCGAGGACATGAAACCGTTGCTCGGGAAGGTGCTCGATGCGGAGAGGGCCGCCCGCGTGACAGAGCGGAGCCGGGCGCTTATCGGGACACACCGGGGACTGCTCGACCGGCGGCGCGAGGCGGGGCTTGTGCGGCATTGTCATGGCGACCTCCATCTCGGCAATGTGACGGAGATTGACGGACACCCGGTGATCTTCGACTGCATCGAGTTCAGCGATCATATTGCGCGGATCGACGTGCTTTACGATCTCGCCTTCCTGCTGATGGATCTCGCCTTCCGCGCCGCGAGGGATACGAGGCTCAAGAGCTTTGCGAACCGCGCGCTCAACACCTATCTCGATCGCCTGACACAAGATGAAATCGGCGCGGCGCTGGAAGGGCTGGCGCTGCTGCCGCTCTTCATGGCGACGCGGGCGGTGGTGCGCGCCAAGGTGACGGCAGTGCAGGCGAAGGACGAGGCGGCGAAACGCCATGCCAATGCCTATCTCCAGTTCGCGGAAATGCTTCTCACGCCCGCGCCACAACGCCTTGTTGCCATTGGCGGATTGTCGGGCACGGGAAAATCGACCGTGGCAAAAGGGGTTGCCGCACGCCTCGGCGGACCTGCAGGGGCCGTGCATCTCAGAAGCGACATCATCCGCAAACGGATGTTCGGTGCGGCGCCGCTCGAACGCCTGCCGCAAGCGGCCTATGCGCCGGGCGCCGGTGCGCGCGTTTACGGGGAGATGCTGCGGCTTGCGGACACGGCGCTCGGCGCGGGCGCGAGCGTGGTGCTCGATGCCGTTTTTGCGCGGGAGGAAGAACGCGCAAGGGCGGCGGGGCTCGCACCGGCGCGCGGCCTTACCTTCACCGGGCTCTGGCTCGAAGCACCGGCGGCGCTGCTGGAGGCGCGCGTCAAGGCGCGCGAGGCACGGGGCGATGATCCCTCCGATGCTGGCGTCGAGGTGCTCAGGCGGCAGCTTTCCTCTGACATCGGCAGGATGGACTGGACCCGCGTCGATGCTTCCGGCACGCCGGAGGAGGTGTTGAAGGCGGCGCTGGAGACGTGCTGAGCTGGACCGCCCCGGCGGTTGGCACAAGCGGGGGGCAAGCCTCCCGGCAATCAACGGGTTGTCACTTGACAACTAACTTGTGATTTCCTATTCTCAATGAGGAAGAATGTCCGGAAGAGGGCGGCATCCGCATAAGGAGATCGAGCAGGCCATTCGCTTTGCCGAGGAAGCAGGGTGGAGCTTCGTGAAGGGAAGAGGCCATTGTTTCGGTTATCTGCGCTGTCCCTGGAATGACGAGACATGCAGGTGCGGCGAGTTCTGCCAGTTCTCGATATGGAGTACGCCGCGATCCCCGGAGAACCATGCGAGGCAAATCCGGCGCCTTGTCGAACATTGCAAATATATGCAGGACAACCGGGATTGACTGGAAATGACCATGTCCTTGTATGAGTTCGAAATGATCTTCTCTCTCGCCGGGCCTTTCGGCGATCCCGACGATATCGTCAACGCGCTGTTCGAGGCGGGTTGCGACGATGCGATTATCGGTGTGGCAAAGCGCGACAGGATCGGCCTTGGCTTTGCGCGAGAGGCAAAGAGCGCCGGGCAGGCGATGGCCGCTGCTGAGCGCGAAGTGCGGAAGGCGCTGAGCGGGGCGGAACTGATCGAAGTAAGGCCCGACCTTGTCAATCTCAGCGATATGGCGGAGAGGCTCGGCTATTCGCGGCAAAACATGCAGAAATATGCGTCAGGCAATGGCGGTTCCTTCCCCCATCCGGCGCATGTGGGCGCGCCGGATGTCTGGCATTTCTACGATGTGCTGCTCTGGCTGCGCGATGAAAAGCAGGTGGCAGTGGATGGGACGCTGATCGAAGTTTCCTTTGCCGCGGCCGAAATCAACGCCCGGCTCCAGAGCGAACGTCTGGCCATTCAGCAACGGCGGATTGCCATCTAGCCATGCCGCTGGCGCTGGCCGACGCCTTCCACTAGATTGCGCCCATGACCCAGATTGACAATGCAGACCGGAAAACGCTGATCCTGACCGGCGCGAGCCGCGGCATCGGCCATGCCACGGTGAAACGATTTTCGAGCGCGGGCTGGCGCGTCATCACCTGTTCGCGGCAGCCCTTCCCGGAGGATTGCCCCTGGGAGGCGGGCCCAGAAGACCACATCCAGGTCGATCTTGCCGATGTGAAGAACACGGAGGCCGCGATTGCCGAAATGCGCGAGCGGCTGAAGGATCAGGGCGGGCGGCTTCATGCGCTTGTCAACAATGCGGCGATTTCGCCGAAAGGGCCCGGCGGCTCGCGGCTCGGCGTTTTCGATACGGATGTCGAGACCTGGTACAAGGTCTTTCAGGTCAATTTCTTTGCCCCGGTCATGCTGGCGCGCGGGCTGGTGGAAGAATTGAAGGCGGCGCAGGGATCGGTCGTCAACGTGACCTCGATCGCGGGCGAGCGCGTGCATCCCTTTGCGGGCTCGGCCTATGCGACATCGAAGGCGGCGCTGGCGGCGCTGACGCGCGAAATGGCCTCCGAATTCGGCCGCCTCGGCGTTCGCGTCAACGCGATCGCGCCGGGCGAGATCGACACGGCGATCCTCTCGCCGGGAACGGACAAGATCGTCGCGGAAATCCCGATGCGCCGCCTCGGCACGCCGGAAGAAGTCGCCCGCACGATCTATTTTCTGTGCACGGACCAGTCGAGCTATGTGAACGGCGCGGAAATCCAGATCAATGGCGGCCAGCACGTTTGATCCGCTGCTCACGTCTGAAGCCTGACTTTTCCAAATTCAGAATTGTCATCCCGGCGAAAGCCGGGACCCGTCTGGCGGTGCGTGAATTTGCGGACGGGCCCATGGACCCCGGCTTACGCCGGGGTGACAGAGAGGGGGCAACACCGCCCCCGGCACGCCTCACATCGTGAAAATCACCGCGCTCTGGCTGTCGCGGATCACGGCACTGGTGCTCACCGTGAAGGTCGAGACGATATAGCCCGTCGCATTCTCGAAAATGCCGCTGCCGCCCTGTACCTCGCGGATGACGCAGCCTTGCTGGATATCGTCTTCTTCCGTGTCCTCGATGAAGCCTTCGCCGCGCGTCTCATACTGAATGGTGCCTGCACCGAAGCTGATTTCGCCGGTCTCGGTGAAGCCGCCATATTCGTTCGTCTCGACCACGGCATTGAGATAGGCGCTGTGGCCGTTTTGCGCGAGCACGGGGTTGGAGGCGGCCGGAATGGCGGCGACGGATGAAATCGTCATCCGCTCGCCCATCTCGTCTTCCGGCGCGACCGTGCCCTCGAAGGTGAGCTGATAGCGAAGTTCGGGCATCAGGCGGACCGCAGACCTTGCTTCGTCACATGGGCTTCCACCTCGTCGAGCGCCTTTTCCACCGCGTCGAACATCGCGTTCACCTGTTCCGTGGTGATGATGAGCGGCGGGCAGAAGGCGACGATGTCGCCCGCCAGCGCGCGGAGGATGAGCCCGTGGCGCTGCGCGGCGGCGACAACCGCGGCGCCGATGGCGGCGGCGGGATCGAAGCCGCGCTTGCCGGATTTGTCCGCCACGAGTTCGACCGCGCCGATGAGGCCGCAGGCGCGGGCATGTCCCACCAGCGGATGATCGGCGAGGCGGGCGACGCGCGCCTCGAAAGCGGGCTGCACCGAGCGGACATGGCCGACGATATTGCGCTTCTCGTAGATTTCGAGTGTCTTCGCGGCAATGGCGGCGCCGACCGGATGCGCCGTATAGGTGAAGCCGTGACCGAATGTGCCGATCTTTTTGCTCTCGTCGATCATCGCCTGATACATCTCCTCGCCGACCGTCACGGCGGCGATGGGAAAGTAAGCGGATGAGAGGGCCTTGGCGACCGAGATCGAATCCGGCTTCATGTTGAAGGTCTGCGACCCGAACATGCTGCCGGTGCGCCCGAAGCCGCAGATCACTTCATCGGCGATGAAATAGATGTCGTATTTCTTCAAGACCGCCTGGATCTTCTCGAAATAGCCGGCCGGCGGCACGACGACACCGCCAGCACCCATGATCGGCTCGGCGATGAAGGCCGCGACCGTCTCGGGGTCTTCGCGGATGATCGTCTCTTCGAGGTTCTTCGCAAGCCGCGTGGTGAACTCGTCCTCCGTTTCGCCGGGCTCCGCATAGCGGTAGTAATGCGGGCAGTCGGTATGGATGACGCCCGCCATCGGCAGGTCGAAATCGCGGTGATTGGCGGGAAGGCCCGTGAGCGACGCGGATGCGACGGTGACGCCGTGATAGCCGCGGATGCGCGAGATGAATTTCTTCTTCTTCGTGCGG
>JAHBYK010000021.1 GCA_019635965.1 Parvibaculum sp.
GGCGTCGATGCCATAGGACTGGCGCGCGGTTTCCTGACGGCCATTGGCGCCGACAGGCGGCTCCAGCGGATAGTCGGGGTCGATGTTCTTTGCCGCGAGATAGAATTCGATTTCGGGCGCGACAACGGGCTGCCAGCCCTTCTCCTCGAACAGCGCAATGACGCGCTTCAGCACGTTGCGCGGCGCGATGGGCACGGGGCTGCCGTCGCGGTAATTCGCATCGCAGATGATCTGCGCCGTCGGCTCGTCATACCAGGGCACAACGCGAACGGTGGCGGGATCGGGATCGAGAACGATGTCGGGCTCGATGTCGCCCAGGAAATCGCTATCGACATAATCGCCGGTCACGGTCTGGCCGAAGATCGATTCCGGCAGCTTCAGCGAGCGGTCATTGAGACCGGCGATGAATTTCCGTGTCGGAATGATCTTGCCGCGTGCGATGCCGGCCATGTCCGACACCATGCATTCAACCTCGGTGATGCGGCGGTCCTTCAGCCACTTCACCAGTTCTTCAGCGTTTCTTACCGGTTCGTCCTTCTCGTTTCCCATTTCCATGGGACACCATTCTTTCCTGTTTCAAGCCGGGCCCTGTTCAGGCCGTGACGGAGGCTGCCTGCCTGACCGCCTCCCCGAAAGCGCCGAGCAGTTTCAGCGATACGGGGTTTTCCCAATATTTCCATTCCGGGTGCCATTGCACACCGAGCGCAAAGGCCTTCGCATCCTTCACGCGAACCGCCTCGATCGTGCCGTCGGGCGCGCGCCCCTCCGCCACAAGGCCGTCTGCCAGCCGGGCGATGCCCTGACCGTGCAGCGAATTCACGCGGATCGACCGTGTACCAAGGATTTTCTCGAAGGTGCCTCCCGGCTCGAGCGTGACCTCATGGGCCGGTCCATATTGGACGTCGAGCGGATCGTCCTTCCTTTCGCGGTGGTCGAAGCGGGGGGCAAAGCCCGGTTCGCCCGGCGTCTCCTCGATATGCTGATGCAGCGTGCCGCCGAAGGCGACGTTCATTTCCTGAAAACCGCGGCAGACGGCAAAGATCGGTACGGCGCGGGCGGCACATTCGCGGATCAGCGCAAGCGTCAGGGCATCGCGCTGGCGGTCGAGCAGGACGCCCTCGCGGGGCGGTGTGCCGCCGTAGTTTTCCGGGTGCACGTTCGAATGCGAGCCGGTGAGGAAAATGCCGTCGCACAGCGCGAAGATTTCATCGAGCTTCGCGCTGCTGTCGAAGGGCTCGCCCGGCGTCGCCCGCGGCACGGGGAGAAGCACCGGCTGGCCGCCGGCGCCGCCTTCCACGGCCGCGATGTATTTCTCGCCCACGGCGTGAAAGGGATGCGCCCCCAGCATCTTCACGTCGCAGGGTATGCCGATGATAGGCCGTCGTTGAGATTTTCGGGTCATGCAGGTCACAAGTATCCGCGCGCGCGGACGCGGGTCAAGGCAGCGGCCGCCGCAAGAGGCTCCAAGTGTTGAGGATAATAGACGGCGGGCTGGCGCGCCAGCGAGAGGCGGCCTCTAGCGGGGGCCGCCGATCGAGGGGCGCTGTTCGTCGCGCAGCACGAAAAGCGAATTGTCGGCCCGGATGCCGGTCTGGACATTGCGCAGCGCGACCGTGGTCTGGAGCCCTTGCGCATCCGTCACCACCCATTGGCGCAGCTGCATGCGGGGCTGATCGAAAATCAGCGTGATCTGGCCGGGGGCCTCGCCGGTCCGGTCGGCAATGGTGATGAGCAGCGCGCCGGGCTGGTTTTCCACCTTCAATACGCGGGCGCTTTTCGTCAGATCGACATTCTGGGCAAGGATGAGGCCAAGCGGCGTCGAGGCTATGGGATAGCGCTGGGCGGGGGCGGCGCTGTCCTTGACGGCGACCCAGGTGCCGTCGGCAACGACCAGCAGATTTTCCGGCGGGTTGTACTCAAAGCGCAGACGGCCCGGCCGGCGCAGATAGAATTTTCCTTCGGTCACGGAACCGTCGGGGCCGACCTGCAGAAAATCGCCCTGCATGCTGTCGAGCGCCGAAAGATAGGCACTGGCATCGGCCACTGCCTGTGCATCGCTCGCATCGCTGGAGGTCAGCGCCGCCCCGGCCTGAGCGCCGGTCTCGGCCTGTGCGCGCCCGCCTGCCGTGATGACGGTCACGAAAAGGAGGCCGAGGCCGACAATGGCGGCCGCATAGAGCATGCGCTGGCGCAGGCGATGGTTCTGGTCGAAGTCTTTCATGGCAAGAAGCATGGGGCCTCTTTGTGGCAAAATAAGGAGCCCCGGCGGGCGATTTGGCGGCACTGGTTAGCGCCCGGTAAACGCGCCGGAATCATTGAAGATTCAATGATCGCCAACGAGCACTTCCCGTTTGCCCTGATGGTTCGGCGGGCTCACCACGCCCTGTTCTTCCATAAGCTCGATCAGCCGCGCGGCGCGATTATAGCCGATCTGCAGGCGCCGCTGGATGTAGCTTGTCGAGGCACGTTTGTCGCGCGCGACGATGGCGACCGCCTTGTCGTAGAGATCGTCGCCCGTGCCGCCGCCGCCATCGAAGGCGAAGGGGTCATCGCCGCTTTCTTCCTCGGCGGTAATGGCTTCGAGATATTCCGGCACACCCTGCTTCTTGAGGAAGGTGACGACCTTTTCCACTTCCTCGTCCGACACGAAGGGCCCGTGAACGCGGCGGATGCGGCCGCCGCCCGCCATATAGAGCATGTCGCCCTGGCCGAGCAGTTGTTCGGCGCCCTGTTCGCCGAGAATCGTGCGGCTGTCGATCTTCGATGTTACCTGGAAGGAGATGCGGGTCGGGAAATTCGCCTTGATCGTGCCGGTAATGACGTCGACGGAGGGGCGCTGCGTTGCCGTCACGATATGGATGCCGGCCGCGCGCGCCATCTGCGCGAGGCGCTGCACAGCGGCCTCGATCTCCTTGCCCGCAACCATCATCAAGTCCGCCATCTCGTCCACGATGACGACGATGAAGGGCATGGGCGAGAGATCCATTTCCTCTTCTTCGTAGATCGCCTCGCCGGTTTCCTTGTCGAAGCCCGTCTGCACGGTCCGCACCAGCACTTCGCCGCGCTCGTTCGCTTCCGTCACGCGCGTGTTGTAGCCGTCGATGTTCCGTACACCGACTTTCGACATCTTGCGGTAGCGGTCTTCCATCTCCTTCACCACCCATTTCAAGGCGACGACAGCCTTCTTGGGTTCGGTGACGACGGGTGCGAGAAGATGCGGGATACCGTCATAGACGGAAAGTTCGAGCATCTTCGGGTCGATCATGATGAGCTTGCACTGTTCCGGCGACAGCCGGTAGAGAAGCGACAGGATCATCGTGTTGATGCCGACGGACTTGCCCGAGCCCGTCGTGCCCGCGATCAGGAGATGCGGCATGCGCGCGAGATCGGAGAGTACCGGCTCGCCGCCGATATTCTTGCCGAGCGCCAGCGTCAGCTTTGAGCTTGAATTCTCGTACTCCTGCGTCTCGAGCAGCTCGCGGAGATAGACCGTTTCGCGGCGCGCATTCGGCAGTTCGATGCCGATCGCATTGCGGCCCGGCACAACGGCGACGCGCGCCGAGACCGCGCTCATCGAGCGGGCGATGTCGTCGGCCAGCGAGATCACGCGGGAAGATTTGATGCCGGGGGCGGGCTCGAGTTCGTAAAGCGTGACGACGGGGCCGGGGCGAACCGAGATGATCTCGCCGCGAATGCCGAAATCGTCGAGCACGGATTCGAGAAGCCGTGCGTTCTGCTGCAGCGCCTCATCGCTGAGCTGCGTCGCGCCCGCGGTCGAAGGCTTCGGTTTGGTGAGAAGGCTGAGCGGCGGAAGCTGATAGTCGCCAGAAGGTTCAAGCGGCAGCTTCGGCTGCGCCTCGCGCGCGGCGCGTTTCGAGGGCTTCACCGGCTTTGTCACGGAGCGGTTGACGCGCGGCGCGGGACGGTCCGACCAGGTGGGCTCGACGCGCTCTTCCGGTTCGCGCCTTTCGCGGCGGCGGCGCCTTGGCGCGTCGTCCTCCTCTTCCGCGCCGCGGCGGCCGAAGCTGCCAAGCAGGCCCTGGCGCGCGGCTTCGATTTCGTCGGGGTCGAGCGGCGCATATTCGCCGCGCTTCAGCAGCCGGTCGCGCCAGTCGCCAAGCGTGTCGCCCAGCGTCCAGGCGATCACGCGCAGCCGGCTCGGTTCGACATCGGGGCGGTAGGGGCGCGGCGCTGGCGCCGCAGCGCCGCGGCGGCGCGCCCGTGTGCCGCCCGGATAGCGCCGTTCGATTTCCTCTTCCTCGTCGTCTTCGCGGCCGAGTTTCGCATTGATCCAATGCACGGCATGGCGAATGTCGGCGAGCGATGTGTCGGTGGCGAAAAGGATCAGGAAAATCGCGGCGGGCGCGGCAATCAGCGCCGTGAATGTATAGGCGGCGCCGGCGCCTGCGAGCGGCGCAAAAATGCTCAGGCCGAGCGCGGCAAGCGCCTGCCCCAGAACGCCGCCAAGGCCGAGCGGCAAGGGCCAGAAGGTGAAATGCGGCAGGGCGCCGAAAAAGGCGGCCGCGGCGAGTGTGCCGGCAAGCCAGGCGGCAACGCGGAAAACGACATGGCTCGTGCGGCGATGCGCGAAGGTGCGCAGCCCCCAGATGAAAACCGGCAGAAGCAGGAAGAGAAAGGCAAGCCCGAGCGTCTGCAACAGGATGTCGGCGGTATAGGCGCCGGGCAGGCCCATCCAGTTCGAGGGTGGGCGCGTCGTTGCATTGTTGAGACTTGGATCGTCGATCGACCAGCTCATCGCCGCGAGAAGCCCGAACAGTGCAACACCCATCAGCGCGGCACCGGCGCCCTCGACGAGGCGGCGCGTCACGAAGTCGCTCACTGCCGGTGGCAGCCAGGTCAGCGGATTGACGACCCACCTCCTCACGCGATCCGTCCTCCGATCGGCTCTCGCCGTCTGCTTCCGGGGCGCGGGGCCCGGCTTCTTGCCGCCGGTCTTTCGCGCCTTTCCGGTTCTTGCGCTGCGGCTTTCCTTCGCCGATGCGCCGATCACAGCGCCTCCGCCATGCGCGACAGCGCTTCTTCGGTTTCCGCCTCGCTGCCGACAAGCGCGACGCGGATATAGGCCCGGCCCGGATTGCCGCCCGGTCCGTAAGGCGAATCTTCGCGCGAGAGATAGGCTCCCGGCAATACTTTCACGCCCGCTTTCGCCCAAAGTTCGCGTGCGGCCTGTTCGCCATCGCCAACATCGAGCCAGAGGAAGAAGCCGCCCGCAGGACGGTAGAAGCCGAAGCGATTGCCAAGCGCGCGTTCGGCGGCGGTGATTTTCGCGCGATAGAGTTCGCGGTTTGCCGCCGCATGGGCATCGTCTGTCCAGCAGGCGGCGGAAGCAGCCATCAGCGGCAGCGGCACCTGCGGACCCGCGATGTTGCGGAAATTGCGGAAGCGCAGCATCAGCGCCTTTTCGCCCGCGCAGAAGCCGGAACGCAGGCCGGGCAGGCTCGAGCGTTTCGAGAGCGAATGAAAGACGATGATGTTGGCGAAAGGATCTCCGGTCTTCGCTCCGCCGGAACCTTCCGCCATGGCGAGCGCGGCCTGAAGCGCACCTGCCGGCGGCTCGCGGTCATAGATGTCGGCATAGCATTCATCGATCGCGAGCGTGATGCCATGGCGCCGTGCGAGTGCGATGAGCCCCTTCAGATAGTCGAGGCTTGCAACCGAGCCCTGCGGGTTTGCGGGGCTGCAGAAATAGATCATCGCCGTGCGTGCGAGCAGTTCTTCCGGCAGCGCCTCGAAATCGGGCATGAAGCCGTTGTCGCGCGTCGCGGCGATATAGATGGGTTCAGCGCCGGCGGCGAGCGCGGCCGCCGCATAGCATTGGTAGAAGGGATTTGGCATCAGGATCGCGGGGCGCTTGCCAGCCTTGGCGGGCGGGGTTGCGACCTGTGCGATCAGGAACAATGCCTCGCGTGTGCCGTTCACCGGGAGGATCTGCTGTTCCGGGTCAAGGGCGCGGCCCTTGCCGATATGGTCGGCGATGCCATAGCGCCGGCCGAGCCAGCCAGCGGCGGCATTGCGGAAGCTCTCGGTGCCGATGATCGGCGGATATTTGCCGAAAGAGGCGGCGTTGCGCGCGATTTCCTCTGTCACGAAGGCCGGAAAGGGGTGTTGCGGCTCGCCAAGCGACATGATGAGCGGCGGCTTGCCGGGCGCGATCCCCTCGATCAGCGCATTGAGGCGCGGAAACGGACTGTCCGGCAGCCCTTCAAAGCGTGAGGTGTCGCTCGCTGTCATTGAGATTGCGCAAGGCCCTGTGGCGCCGGCCGCGCGCACCACAAGATATGCGCGAGCCCGGCAAGGAGATCGGCGCGATCTTAACCATGGGCGGCGAAGCGGTCCAGTGGTGAGGACCGCTTCGCCCAGTGGAAAAAACTGTGGAATTCCCGCGCCTTATCCACAAAATTGGAAGCAAATATTTAACGGTGTGTTAACAAATCCGTTATGTGGTGCTTCCGCCGTGTGGCGCGGGTTCCGTTCAGCGTTGCGGAATCTCGGATTCCGGGTTGGCGCCGATGCGGTGGATCGAGAGGTCGGCACCGCGATGTTCCTCCTCCGGCGAGAGGCGGATGCCCGTCACCAGCTTGAGAAGCCCATAGACCGCGAAGCCCGCGATTGCCGCATAGGTGACGCCCGCCAGCGAGCCGACGAGCTGGCTCATGAAGGTGACGCCGCCAAGGCCGCCGAGTTCGGTCAGGCCGAAAATGCCGGCTGCGATGCCGCCCCACAGGCCGCAAAGCCCGTGCAGCGGCCAGACGCCCAGCACGTCGTCGATCTTGAAGCGGCGCTGGCAGAGGTCGAACATGACGACGAAAAGGGCGCCCGCCACCGCGCCGACCACGAAGGAGCCGGCGGGATGCATGATGTTCGAGCCGGCGCAGACGGCGACGAGGCCGGCCAGCGCGCCGTTGTGAATGAAGCCCGGGTCGTTCCGGCCGGCGATGAGCGAGGCCAGGATGCCACCCGCCATGGCAAGCAGCGAATTCATGGCGACAAGGCCTGAAATGCCTTCGAGCGACTGGGCCGAGACGACGTTGAAGCCGAACCAGCCGATGCAGAGCAGCCAGGAGCCGAGGGCGAGCCAGGGGATCGAGGAGGGCGGGAAGCCGATCAGCTTGCCGTCCCTGGTGTAGCGGCCCTGACGCTGGCCAAGCAGGATGACGGCCGAAAGGGCCAGCCAGCCGCCGACGCCGTGAACAACGATCGAGCCTGCGAAATCGTTGAAGGGTGCGCCGAATGTGGCTTCGAGCCAGTCCTGGAAGCCGAAATTGCCGTTCCAGACGAGACCCTCGAAGAAGGGATAGACGAGGCCGACAATGATGGCCGTCGCGGCGGCTTGCGGCCAGAAGCGGGCGCGCTCGGCGATACCGCCCGAAATGATCGCGGGGATGGCGGCGGCAAAGGTGAGGAGGAAGAAGAACTTCACAAGATCGAGGCCCTGCGGACCGAACTCGAGACCCTCAACGGTTTCTGACCCGCTCAGAACGGCGGCATTGACGAAGAAGGTCACGCCATAGGCGACCATGTAGCCGATCAGGAAATAGGCGACCGTCGAGACGGCGAAGTCGGCAAGGATCTTCACCAGCGCATTGACCTGGTTCTTGTGGCGCACCGTGCCGACCTCGAGAAAGGCGAAGCCCGAATGCATCGCAAAGACGAGGATGGCGCCCATGAGGATGAAAAACACATCGCCGCCGGCGCCGAGGCCAACGGCCGCAGTCTCAATCTCTTCCATGAAGGATCTCCCTTTTTTGCCACCGATCCGCCCGTCATTGGCTGACGGTGCGGATTTTGGCCGCCTGTTGTTCCCCCGATGGGCATGCGGCCTGATTTTTCAGCGTTTTGCATAATCAATATGCATGCCATTCCGGCGGGCAGCGGGGAGTGCTTTTGGATCATGGGCTTAGAGTGCGTTAGCCGTTCAAGGCTCGTGCGCCATGTCGCGGACTGCACAGGGATTGACCGGCATTTTGAGGCAACCGGTCTATTTATTGTGCAAAACAACGTCCTGCCGCCTTTATGGGCGCCGGTCACAGGACAAAAAAGAGCCCGCGGAGGGGGTTCCGCGGGCTCAAGTGATGCCGGCCGGTCCCGGAAGTGGTGGCGTGGACCGCCCGGCCGTGGGAGGGAACGGGGCCCCGAGGGAGGGGGCCCCATCCGGAGAGAGCCGTCAGTTGGTGAACTCGGGATAGGCTTCGACGCCGATTTCCGCCTTGTCGAGACCGATCATCTCTTCCTCTTCCGAGCAGCGGATGCCGATCGTGAAGCGGAGCGCCAGCCAGAGCACGAGGCTCGTCACGGCGACGAAGATGCCGATGGAGATCACGCCCGTCGCCTGAACCGCGAAGCTCGTTTCCGCGTTGGTCAGCGGCACCGCCATGGTGCCCCAGATGCCGGCAAAGAGATGGACGGGGATTGCGCCCACCACGTCGTCGATGCGGAGCTTGTCGAGCAGCGGAACCGTCAGGACGACAATGATGCCGCCAACGGCGCCGATGCCGAGTGCCCAGCCAAGCGTCGGCGTGAGCGGTTCGGCGGTGATGGAGACGAGACCGGCCAGGGCACCGTTGAGCGCCATGGTGATGTCGACCTTCTTGTAGAGGAGCTGCGTCAGGATCATCGCGGCGACCACGCCACCGGCGGCGGCGATCGACGTGTTGATGAAGATCGTCGACACGGCCTGGGCATCGGCCACGGTTCCGAGCGCGAGCTGGGAGGCGCCGTTGAAGCCGAACCAGCCGAGCCAGAGGATGAAGGTGCCGAGCGTTGCAAGCGGCATGGACGAGCCGGGGAGCGGGTTCACACCGCCACCCTTCACATACTTGCCGATGCGGGGGCCGAGAATGATGGCGCCCATGAGCGCGGCCCAGCCGCCCGTCGAGTGAACGATGGTCGAACCGGCGAAATCGGAGAAGCCCATTTCGCTGAGCCAGCCGCCGCCCCACTGCCAGGCACCCTGAATCGGATAGATGAAGCCGGTCAGGAAAACCGTGAAGACGAGGAAGGGCCAGAGCTTGATGCGCTCGGCAAGGGTGCCGGACACGATCGAAGCTGCGGTCGCCACGAACACCATCTGGAAGAACCAGTCGGATGCGGCCGCATAGCCGGTGCCGTCTTCGGCGACGCCACCCGAGTCATCGACGCCCCAAAGCGAGAGCGAGCCGAAATAGCCGCCATCGACGCCGTCATACATCAGGTTGTAGCCGACGAGGTAGTACATGATGCCGGCAATGGAGAAGAGCGCGATGTTCTTCGTGCATTGCATGGCGACGTTCTTGGAGCGGACGAGGCCCGCCTCGAGCATCGCGAAACCGGCCGCCATCCACATGACGAGGAAGCCGCCAATAAGGAAGAGCAGGGTGTTGAAGATATAAGCCGTTTCCGGCGCGCTCAGAGTAAAGGCCTCTTCGGCCACCTCTTCAATTTCCTGCGCGAATGCAGGCGCGGCCATGGCCAGCAGGCTCATGCCCGCCAGTCCTGCCAGCCTTGAGTATCGTCCGATCTTGGTCATAGTTCCTCTCTCGTTCGAGGGTTGCCTTCCCCGTTACCGGAAGAATTCGATCCGTGCAGGGATCAAAGAGCTTCCGCGTCCGTTTCGCCGGTGCGGATACGCAGTACCTGTTCCACCGACATCACAAAAATCTTGCCGTCGCCGATCTGGCCGGTCTTGGCCGCGCCGCTGATCGCGGAGACGACGCTGTCGACCTGATCGGTTGCAACGACGACTTCGATCTTGAGCTTCGGCAGGAAATTCACCGCGTATTCCGCGCCGCGGTAGATTTCGGTTTGACCTTTCTGGCGGCCGTAGCCCTTGACTTCGGTCACCGTCAGACCCTGGACGCCGATCGTGGTCAGTGCTTCGCGCACTTCGTCCAGCTTGAATGGCTTGATGATCGCCATGACGAGCTTCATATGAGTTTCCTCTTTTGTATGGCGCCGGGGGCCCCTCTCGGCACCGGCGTCTCATCGCCCCTCTCCGGAAATCGCCAAGCAAGCCATGACCGGACGGAAGCAAGCGCCATTCCACTATCAAGAACCGTGCCGCGTGCAGCGATGCCGAGGGAGCGCGAGAAAACTGCCGAATCCCGCGCGTTTCGCGCATATCTTGTGCTGCTGCGACGGCGCGCGCGGATGCGCTGCCCGATGAGAAGCGCGGCGATGCACAAATTCTGTGCAAGAGCCCGAAAGGTCAGCGCACGGAAAATGCGCCTCGCGATCCGCATATGAAAAGGGCGCTCCCGGAGGAGCGCCCTTTCCCGCGTGCAACATGTGTGAGTGCGCGTCAGTGCACCGTTTCGCCGTGCAGGCTGATGTCGAGACCCTCGACTTCCTCCTGCGGCTCGACGCGCAGCCCCATGATCAGGCGCGTCAGCATGAGCAGAATGAAGGTGCCGATGCCGCAATAGACGATCGTCACGAGAACGCCCTTCACCTGCAGCCAGACCTGGGCCCAGTTGCCGTCGATGGCGCCAAGCGGCGCATCGGCGCCGGTGATCGCGGCGGTGGCGAAAACGCCCGTCAGGATCGCGCCGACGATGCCGCCGACCGCATGCACGCCGAAGACGTCGAGCGCGTCGTCATAACCAAGCGCCTTCTTCATGCTCGTCGAAGCGATGAAGCAGATGAGACCCGAGGCAATGCCGATCCAGAATGCACCGAGCGGATTGACGAAACCGGCGGCGGGCGTGATCGCAACGAGGCCCGCGACAGCGCCGGTCGCAAGGCCGAGCAAGGTCGGCTTCTTGTGGACGAACCATTCGATGGCCATCCAGGCGAGCGCCGCAGCGGCGGCGGCAACCTGCGTCACAGCCATCGCCATGCCGGCGCGGCCATCGGCGGCGAGCTGCGAGCCTGCATTGAAGCCGAACCAGCCGACCCAGAGCATGGCAGCGCCGATCATGGTGAGCACGACGTTGTGCGGCGCCATGTTCTCGGTGCCGAAGCCCTTGCGCGGGCCGAGCACCAGAACCGCGACGAGACCGGCGATGCCCGCATTGATATGCACCACGGTGCCGCCCGCGAAATCGAGCACGCCATCAGAACCGAGGAAGCCGCCGCCCCAGACCCAGTGGCAGACCGGCGCATAGATGAAGATCGACCAGAGCACCATGAAGACGAGCATGCTCGAGAATTTCATGCGGTCGGCATAGGCGCCGGTGATGAGCGCGGGCGTGATGATCGCGAAGGTCATCTGGAAGGTCATGAACACACTTTCCGGAATGGTGCCGGAGAGCGCATCGACCGAGAGATTGGCGAGGAAGAAATTGTCGAGATTGCCGATCCAGGCATTCATCGAGCCGCCATCGCCAAAGGCGAGCGAGTAACCGACCGCCACCCAGACAATGCTCATGAGGGCGGCGAGTACGAAATTCTGCGCCGTCATGGCGACGACGTTTTTCTTGCGGACCATGCCGCCGTAGAAAAGGGCGAGGCCGGGGATGGTCATCATCAGCACGAGGGCTGTGGCCACGATCATCCAGGCGGTATCGCCTGCGCTGAGGGTAGGGGCTTCTTCCTGTGCAAAGGCGGCGCCTGCCGTCGCCGCCCAGGCGAATGGAACCACCGCCGCGCCAATGGCGACCTTGCGGATCAGGCTCCCTGTGTCGAGGTTGGGCATATCTCTCTCCATGAAGGCCGGCTCGGGCGCCGGCTTGCCGGCAGGGCCCGCCGTCTCCCGGCGGCAGGTCCTGACATTCATTTCATCTCAAGAAGTGTGCCGTTGCCCAAATTTTCACTATCCCCCTGAAATATCGAGATATTTTCTGCCGCATCTGCCAATCGTGAAAGCAAACCCTGCGTTTTCTGACTAAAAATCAGGCGAAATTCAAAAACTGCTCAAAAATTGTGCGGTTTGCCCTCAGGGAGTCAGGCGGCATCGCCTCAGGATGCCGCGCGAATTGCCTCATGGGTGGGTTTTCGGGTCTTCGGCCTTGAGCTAGAGTTTTCCAACAAAAAGGCGGAGGAAAGCTCCGCATCCGAGGCACGCCGCGCGGGGCGCGCATAGCAAGGACGGGGAGGTCCATGGCGGATTTAGCAAAGAATTGGCCCGTGGCGGTGAATGCCGCGGCGGGGCTGGTGCTGGCCGGGTTCATCGGCTGGCAATTCATTTCGGGCGGGGCCGAGCCGGGGCCGGAGGCCGTCGCCGAGGTTCCTGCGGCTGTCGAGGCGCCGCGCGTTGAAGGCGCGGTTGGCGTCGATCTCGAACGTATCGTCAATGCGGACAGCGAGCCCGGCAACTGGCTCGCGCATGGCCGCACTTTTGACGAGCAGCGCTTCTCGCCGCTCGACCAGATCACGGCGGATAATATCGGCCAGCTCTCGCTGGCCTGGTCGACCGACACCTATACGACGCGCGGCCTTGAGGCGACGCCGATCGTGGTCGACGGCACCATGTATCTGTCGCTCAACTGGGGCATCACCATCGCGGTCGATGCCAAGACCGGCGAGGAGCTCTGGCGCTTCGACCCGGAAGTGCCGGGCGAATGGGGCCGCTATGGCTGCTGCGACGTCGTCAATCGCGGCGTCGCGGTCTGGAAGGGCCGCGTCTATACGGCGAGTTTCGATGGACGTCTTTTCGCGCTCGACGCGAAGGACGGTTCGGTCGTCTGGGAAGTGAACACGATTCCCGGACCGCCCTATACGATCACCGGCGCGCCGCGCGTCTTCAACGACAAGGTCGTGATCGGCAATGGCGGCGGCGAATATGGCGTGCGCGGCTACATCACCGCCTATGACACCGAAACGGGCGAACAGGTCTGGCGCTTCTTTACGGTGCCGGGCGATCCGAGCCTGCCGCTCGAGCATCCCGAACTCGAAGCTGCCGTGCCGACCTGGAAGGGCGGCGAATGGTGGAAAGTCGGCGGCGGCGGCACGGCCTGGGACTCGATGGTGTTCGAGCCCGAGACCAATACGCTCTTTGTCGGCACGGGCAACGGCTCGCCCTGGACGCGCGAAATCCGTTCGCCCGGCGGCGGCGACAATCTCTATCTCTCGTCGATTCTTGCGCTCGACGCGGATACGGGCCGCATGAAGTGGTATTACCAGACGACGCCCGGCGACAACTGGGACTACACCGCCACACAGCCGCTGATGCTCGCCGATATCGAGATCGACGGAAAGCTGCGCAACGTCATCATGCAGGCGCCGAAGAACGGCTTCTTCTATGTGCTCGACCGCCATACCGGCGAACTCATCTCGGCAAATCCCTTCTCGACCGTCACATGGGCGAGCCATGTCGATCTCAAGACAGGCCGTCCCGTCGAAACGGGCGAGGGCGAATACCGCGACCGTACGGCCTTCGTGCTGCCATCCGCCAATGGTGCGCATAACTGGCATCCGATGGCTTTCCATCCGGGCACCGGCCTCGTCTACATTCCCACGCAGGATATCGCCGGCATCTACTCGCTCTCCGAACAGTGGAAGCGCGACGGCGAATATGAAGTGAAGAAGAACTGGTGGAACACCGGCATCGACTGGACCGCCTATATCGACGCGATCAATGCCCTGCCGGAAATTCCGACCGAGAAGGGCTATCTGAAAGCGTGGGATCCGGTGAAGGGCGAGCCGCGCTGGCAGGTGGAATATCCTGCACCGCTGAATGGCGGCGTGCTTGCGACCGCGGGCAACCTCGTCTTCCAGGGCACGGCGGATGGCTATTTCCATGCCTACAAGGCGGACACGGGCGAGCGCGTCTGGTCGCAATATATCCAGACCGGCATCGTCGCCGCGCCCGTCACCTATACGGTCGATGGCGAGCAATATGTTGCTGTGCTGGCGGGCTGGGGCGGCGTCAATATCGTCTCGGGCGATGCGCGCACATCGGCCGCAGCGAAGTATGGCAATGAGGGCCGCCTCATCGCCTTCAAGATCGGCGGCGGCGGGGAACTGCCGAAACTCGCGCTGCGCGATCAGTCGATCCCGGAATGGCCGGCGCTCACCGCGTCGGAAGAAGAGATCCGGCATGGTGAGATCGGCTATGCGACCTATTGCATGCTCTGCCATGGCGCGCTGGCGATCAGCCCCGGCGTCACGCCCGATCTTCGCCGCATGAACGAGAATGTGCGGGCGATGTTCGACGACATCGTTCGCGGCGGCGCGCTTTCTGCAAATGGCATGGCGAGCTTTGCCGACCATCTTTCGGAAGAGGATGTGAAGGCGATCAAGTCCTACATCCAGAAGCGCGCCCTTGAAGACCGCGCGCGGCAGGAAGTCACGAACTGACAAGTTCGGATCGCAAGGAAGGGCCCCAGCAGAAATGCCGGGGCCTTTTCATTTGAGCAGCCGCTCGACCGCGAGGGCGAGAGAGAGCAGCCTTTCTTCCGTCCAGGGAGCGCCTTGCAACATGAGGCCGATGGGAAGCCCCCTGTCGTCCTGTCCGCAAGGCAGCGAAATGGCGCAGAGGCCGAGCTGATTGCCGATCGTCGTGTTGCGCAGCGCAAGCCGGTTTGCACGGCCATAGGCCTCGCCGCCGTCCTGGAGTTCCGCGATGGGCGGCGGCGCGATTGCGACGGCAGGCAGGATCACTGCATCTGCGCCCGCTGTTGCCGCGAGATAACGTGCGGCGATCTCCTTCCGCTTCAGGTCGGCGCGAACGAGATCGCCCGCCATGAGTTTCTCGCCCGCCATCACGCGTTCAAAGACCGGGCGATAGATGAGGCTTTCATTCGCGGCAAGCATACCGCCCCATTGCGCATAGGCCTCGGCGACGAGGCGGCTTGCCTTCGGATCCCAGGCGAGGGCGTGAATCTCGTCGAGCGCCGGCAGCGGATGTTCGACGATCCGTGCGCCCGCGCGGATGAGACGGCGGATCGCATTGTCGAGCGCCGAGCGGATGGGCGGCTCGACGCTTTCCCAGACCACGCCGCCCTGCGGCAGCCAGAAGGTCGCGCGCGACAGATCGGCGGGATGAAGCGCGCGCGCCTCGCGTCCTTCGAGGAGCGCCAGCAATGCGCTTGCATCCTCCACATCTCGTGCAATCGGCCCCACCGTATCGAAGGTCGGCGAAAGCGGCACCGTGCCCGTGAGCGGAAGACGCCCTGCCGTCGTCTTCAGGCCGACAAGCCCGTTCCAGGCGGCGGGGATGCGCACCGAACCGCCTGTATCCGTGCCGATGGCGGCGGGTGCGAGGCCCATGGCAACCGAGACGCCGGCGCCTGCGGAGGAGCCGCCCGGCACACGCTCGATCCGCGCGTCATGCGGATTCGCGGGCGTGCCGAATTTCGGATTGATGCCGAGGCCAGAAAAGGCAAGCTCGGTCATCGCCGTCTTGCCGAGCGCGATACTTCCCATGCGCGTTGCGCGCGCAAGCACTTCGGCATCCTGCGCCGGAATACGGGACTTGAGCGCGAGCGAGCCCGCCGCCGTCGCCTCGCCCGCGACATCGAACAGATCCTTCCAGGAAAGCGGCACGCCATCCAGCGCATGGCGGCGAAGGCCGCGCTGCGCCCGGCCGCTTGCGGCTTCCGCCTCGGCGCGGGCGCGGCGCTCCAGAAGCCGCACATAGACGCGATTGTCCGGGTCCATGAGGCCCGCACGTTCGAGAAACTCCTCCGTCACCTCGCGCGGATCGGCATGTCCGGCTTCGATGGCGCGGCCAAGTTCGAGCGCGGTCAGGCGGAACAATTCGCCGTGGTGGCCGGCCGGGGCGGTGCTGTTCGAGGTCAAGGTCAATTCCTTATTGCCGGAGCCGCACGGGGAGCGTTTCGAAGCCGCGGAAGGAGGGAAGGTGGCGCCGCTTGCCGGGCTTGCTGCCGCGGCCGATGCCGGGGAAGCGCGCTACGAGTTGTGCAATGGCGATCTGCGCCTCGAGCCGCGCGAGCGGCGCGCCGAGACACATGCGCGTGCCGCCGCCGAATGATTGATGATGCGTATCCGCCCGCTCGATGTCGAATTTATGCGGATCGGGATAGACCGCCGGATCGTGATTGGCCGCGGCAAGCGAGGTCGAGATGGAGCGGCCGGCCTCGACCGGGCAACCGCCGATCACGATTTCCTGGTGCGGCAGGCGGCCGGAATCGGTGACCGGGCTGTCATAGCGCAGCATCTCCTCGATCGCATTGCCGATAAGCGCCGGGTTGGCGGCGAGCTTTGCAAGTTCTGCCGGATGTTCGATCAGCGCGTTCACGCCATTGCCGATCAGGTCGGTTGTCGTCACATTGCCTGCCGTCAGCAGCAATGTGCACATGCTGACGATTTCCTCATTGTCGAGGCCCTTGCCTTCTTCTTCCGCGCGGATCAGGTCGGATATGAGGTCGGTGCCGAGCGCCTTGCGGCGCGCCGCAATCATGTCGCGGAAGAACTGACGCATTGCCTCACCCGAGGCCTGAATGCGCGATTTTGTTTCCGCGCTCGCCACCGGATCGAAACCGAGCACAACGTCGTCCGACCAGCGCTTGAAATCGTCGCGTCTGTCGAGCGGCACGCCAAGCATTTCGGCGATCACCATGGTTGGCAGGGGGGCAGCAAATGCGGCGATCAGATCGGTTTCATCCCTGCCTTCCATCGCGTCGAGAAGCTCGGCCGCAATAGCTTCAATGCGGGGCCGCATGGTCTCGACGGCGCGCGGATTGAACGCCTGGCTGACAAGTCCTCTCAGGCGCTTGTGGTCCGGTTCGTCGGCGAAGATCATCGACGGCGAAAACTGGTCCTCGCTGCCCGCGGGTACGCCGGTGATGAGGCGGACATAGGAATCCGGCAGGGCATGGCGCGGATCGACATGAAGCCCCTTGTCGCGCAGCACGGCGCGCACATCGTCATGCCGGGTAAGAAACACGCGTCCCAGTTCGCGGTCCCGGTGCACGGGATCGGCGGCGCGCATCTCGTCAAGGACGCGGTAGAGATCCTCGCGGTATTCCTCGTCAAGCGCGGTCAGGCCGATGCCCGTCCGGCCCTGTCCGCCGCCCGCTTCTGCCTTCTGTCCGGCCATATGGGCCTCCCTTTTCTTCTTGTTCCGGCAAGATTAGACGCTGGCGCCGCCTCAAGTCCAATCGGGCCTTGCGTCCATCCGCCGCTTGCCTTTCGGGCCCTCCCGGCCGATCTTCCATGCCATGAAACCGGATAGCGACATTCTGATCGTCGGCGGCGGGCTTTCGGGCCTGCCGCTTGCGCTTGCCTGCGCGCAAGGGGGCCTCAGCGTCACGGTCGCCGATGCGCTCGATCCCGCGACCGCGACGGATGCGAAATTCGACGGCCGCGTGTCGGCCATCGCCTTTGCCTCCTGCCGGATGCTCGCGCAGCTCGGCGTGACGCAGCATCTCGAAGGCCAGATGCAGCCGATCAACGACATCATGGTGTCGGATGGGCGTGTCCGCGAAGGCGCATCACCCTTTTTCCTTCATTTCGATCACAAGGAAATCGGCAATGAGCCGCTTGGGCATCTGATCGAGAACCGGCATATGCGGATCGCGCTGCAAAAGGCGGTGGCGGCGGCGCCTCTGATCCGCCTCATCGCACCGCAAAGCGTGAAGCGCGTCGATTATGGCGCGCAGGCGGTCGCGACGCTCGGCAATGGCGAGACGGTTTCGGCGCGGCTCTGTTTCGCCGCCGACGGGCGCGGTTCGCCCGTGCGCGAGGCGGCAGGCATCAAGACGGTCGGCTGGGATTACGGGCAGACCGGCATCGTCTGCACGGTCGAGCATGAAATTCCACATGAAGGCGTGGCGCAGGAATATTTCCTGCCAGGCGGGCCTTTCGCCATCCTGCCGATGGTCGGCAATCGTTCCTCGCTCGTCTGGACCGAAAAGACGGCGGATGCAAAGGCGATCCTCTCGCTCGGCGACGACGCCTTCGCGGAGGAGATGCGCGCGCGCTTCGGCGATTATCTCGGGGCTTGCGCGCCTGTGGGCCCGCGCTGGTCCTATCCGCTGACGCTGCAACTTGCGCGCGACTATGTTCGGCCTCGCCTCGCGCTGATCGGCGATGCGGCGCATGGCATTCATCCGATCGCGGGGCAGGGGCTCAATCTCGGATTGCGCGATGTCGCGGCGGCGGCCGAAGTCGTGGTGGATGCGGCGCGTCTCGGTCTCGATATCGGCGCGCTCGATGTGCTGGAGCGGTATCAGCGCTGGCGGCGCTTCGACAATGTGGCGCTGTCGCTGCTCATGGACGGGCTCAACCGCCTGTTCTCGAACGATATCGCCCCTGTGCGCCTCGCGCGCGATCTGGGCCTCGGGCTCGTCAATCAGATCGGCCCGGCGCGCCGCTTCTTCATGCGCCATGCCGGCGGCGTGGTCGGCGATCTGCCGCGGCTTCTGCGCGGCGAGGCGGTGTGAGCCTCACTCTCGGCTCAGGCCCTGGCGCTCAAGCGCGGTGAGATAATCCGTCCAGAGCTTGTCGCTGTCGCGGCCGAGGCGGTAAAGCGTGTCCCAGGTATAAAGGCCGGTATCGTGGCCGTCGTCGAAGACGATGCGGACCGCGTAATTGCCGACGGGTTCGAGCGCGGCGATGGCGACATTGGCCTTGCCGGGAACCGTCTTCTTCTGCGAGGGCCCGTGTCCCTGAACTTCGGCCGACGGGCTTTCGACGCGCAGCAATTCGGCGGGCAGGCGGAAATGCGCGCCGTCCTCGAAGGTGACTTCGAGGATGCGTTCGGACTTCTTCAGCTTGAGGCCCGTTGGCCAGGGCCCGCTTTCGGTCATTCCGCGTCACTCATCGTCGAGCGAGCGTGCCTCATCCGTCAGCATGATCGGAATGCCGTCGCGGATCGGAAAGGCAAGGCGGGCCTTGTCGGAAATCAGCTCCTGTCTCTCGCGGTCATAGCGCAGCACCGACTTCGTCACCGGGCAGACGAGAATTTCGAGAAGCTTCGGGTCCACTTCCATTTTCGGCGCAGCCGCGCCTTCCTGTGTATTCGCCTCAGTCATTCGTTTCTTCCGTTCTATTGAACCGTCGCGTCGCCGGGCGAAATTTCGCGCAGCGCCTTTTCGGTGAGGGCGATCAGCATCTGGTTGCGGTCCTCGAGCGTCTTCGCCTCGAGCAGCGCCTGCTTTTCGCGCGGCCCATAGGGGCTGATCGTGCAGAGCGAGTTCACCAGCGTTTCGTTCGAAGAGAGGCGGATCGCGCGCCAGTCGGCCTGAAGCCCATGCGTATCGAGGTATTCCTTCAGGATTTCGAGAAGCCGCTCGCGGCTCACCTCTGCCTGTCCTTCCCCGGGGACGAGATCGCCGGCAAATTCGTCCCAGTCCGCATTGACCTGCCGGTAGGGCGTGAGAGCGGCAAGCTCGCTCCTGATGCGGAAGCGCATGATGCCGGTGAGCGTGATGACGAGGCGGCCATCGCCCGTCTCCGCCCATGAGGTGATGCGGCCTGCGCAGCCAACGGCGCAGAGCGGCGGCTTCTCGCCCGGCATCTGCGAGGCGAGAATGGCGGCCTCGCCATCGGGCTGCACCATGCCGATGATGCGGTCGCCGCGCATCGCGTCGTCCACCATTTTCAGGTAACGCGGCTCGAAGATGTTGAGCGGCAACTGCCCGCGCGGCAGCAATATCGCGCCGGCAAGCGGAAACACGGGGATCACCCCCGGCAGGTCGCCCGTGCTGCGATATTGATCCGTGAGCCCCATATTCCGGCCTAGCTGAAAAGGATTGAGGAGAGGCGCCGCCGGCCGCTCAGCGTGATCTCGTCCTTCGGGCCATAGGCGTCGAAGAACTCGACAAGCTGCTTGCGGGCGGCCTGGTCGTTCCAGTTGCGGTCATATTCGATGCTGGTGAGAAGCTGGTCGACGGCGCCCTCGCGGTCGCCGCGCGCATTGAGCGCGAGCGCAAGGTCGAAGCGCGCCTGATGATCCTTCGGATTTGCTTCCACCTTTGCCCGGAGCTCCGCGATGTCGCCGAGGCTTTCCGCCTTTTCGGCAAGCGAGAGGGCCGCCTGCGCGGCGGAAATTTCCGCATCGCCCCGCGCATCCGGGCGCACCAGCGCCAGCGTCTGCCGCGCGCGGTCGAAATCGCCCGCGGCGATGTAGCAGCGCGCAAGTCCCGCGACCGCGGCGGGGTTGCCGGGTTCTTCCTGAGCGGCCTGCGCAAAAGCCTGCGCCGCGCGCGACAGGTCGCCCGCCTCGAAGGCCTCGCGCCCGATCTCGATCAGCTCCTCGGCGGGCGAGGGGCCTGTCTCGCCGGCAAGCCGGGCGATGAAGGCCTTGACCTGGCTTTCCGGGATCGCCCCCATGAAGCCATCCACCGGCTGGCCATTGCGGAAGGCATAGACGGCAGGGATCGACTGGATGCGAAGCTGCTGGGCGACCTCGGGCTCCTCGTCGATATTCATCTTCACGAGCTTCACGGCGCCGCGCGCGGCCCGGACCGCATTTTCGAGAACCGGGGTGAGCTGCTTGCAGGGCCCGCACCAGGGCGCCCAGAAATCGACCAGCACGGGAACATGGCGCGAGGCTTCGATCACGTCCTTGCCGAAATTGCGCGTCGTCGTATCGACAATGAGATTGTCCGCGCCTGCTGCGGCGCCCTGTCCGATCATCGGTTCCATCTGCCGTTCCATTCTGCCTTGCCGGTGCTGGCCGGTCTTGCTGCCGCCTCGCCCTCAATAAAGATGGAGTGGCGCGCTTGCGAAACAATGGTTTAGCGGGCGGCTCGTAAGGGTGCAAGGAAGCGCGTCAGGCCGCCGCTGCCGCCGCCTCAAGGTCGAGGATCAGCGGGTCATGGCCGGTTTCCTTCAGGAATCTCAGGAAATCCGCGCGGGAGAGCGCCGTCGTCGCTGTGTTTTCGAGCGGGTGGTAGTTGAGCCGCTCATGGCCGAGCATGGGCGCATCGAGTACCGCCGTCACGCGATGCTCGCGGTCATTGACGAGCGCGAACGGCGTCACCGAGCCGGGGCGGACGCCCAGCACTTCCCACATCAGTTCCGCATTGCCGAAGGAAAGCCTCGCCGAGCCGATGGGCTTTGAGAGGCTGTTGAGCTTCAGGCCGCGATGTTCCTCCGTAACGATCAGGAATAGGCGGCCCTTCTTGTCCTTGAGAAAAAGGTTTTTGCAAAAGGCGCCTTCGCGCTCGCGGGCCGTCCAGGAGGCGCGGTGGGCCTGCGCTTCCTCCACGGTATGGAGGGGCGGGTGCTCGCGGGTTTCATGGGGGATGCCCTTTTCCTCAAGCCAGGCAAGGAACTGGGCCCTGGTCGTCAGTTTCGCTGCGCTCATGCCCCTTGATTGGCATGGCCCGGGGCCGCCCGCAAGGGCACGCAAATCCTTGCAATTCCGCTCTTGCAAAGGCTCAAACGATGGGTCATAACACCGCCCTCACAGCCGGTTGGCGCCTTTCGGGGTTTCCAGCGGCTGACCTGGATGCGGGCGTAGCTCAGGGGTAGAGCACAACCTTGCCAAGGTTGGGGTCGTGAGTTCGAATCTCATCGCCCGCTCCAATTTGCAAAGCCGCCTTATGGGCGGCTTTTTCTTTTTCGCCGGTTTTCTTGAGCGAGGTTTCCGATGCTTTCCGGTTCCGCCGCCTGTCCCTGCCGCTCGGGTCTCGAATTCGGCCAATGCTGCGAGCCCTATCTCAAGGGCGACAAGCTGCCGCCGACGCCGGAAGCCCTGATGCGCTCGCGCTATTCGGCCTTCGCGACCGGCAACATTCCCTATCTCGAGGAAACGCTGCTGCCGGGCACGCGCGACGATTTCGACGCCAAGGGCGCGGCCGACTGGGCGGCGGCCAGCGAATGGACCGGGCTTGAAATCCGTCACACGGAGGGCGGCGGGCCGGCCGACAATGAGGGCGTCGTCGAGTTCGTTGCGCATTACCGCCAGGCGGGCGACGAGCGCGTCCATCACGAGACCTCGACCTTCAGGCGGCAGGACGGGCGCTGGTGGTATGTGGACGGCATCATGGGTGTGCGGCCGCGCCGCGCGGAAAAGATCGGCCGCAACGATCCCTGCTCCTGCGGCTCGGGAAAGAAATACAAGAAGTGCTGCGGCGCTGCCGCGTGACGCGCTTTCGGGTCTTTCCCTGAACGGCCCTTTCATGCTCCACTTCGCGCCGCCGTTGCGTCAGGGTAGCGGCGCGTAGCAGGAGGACGATCGGAGTGGATGCCGTCGACAAGGGGCCGGGCGACGAGCCTGTCCGCGTTCAGGTGCCGGGACAGGCAAGTGCGCAACTGATTTCCGCTTCGGGTGGCGAGGCCGCAGACGGCAAGGGCCAGTGGAGCTGGGCGCTGTTCGAATGGGCGCGCAATCCCTATGTCATCCTCATCACCATCTATATCTTCTCGCCCTATTTCTCGAGCACGGTGGTGGGCGATCCGGTTCGCGGTCAGGCGATCTGGGGAAACATCAACGGCATTGCCGGTTTCTTCATTGCCGCGCTCGGACCGATCCTCGGCGCGATCGCCGATACGGGCGGCAAGCGCAAACCCTGGATCGTTTTCTTCATCGCCATCATGGTGCCTGCCATGTATGCGCTCTGGTGGGCGATGCCGGGCGAGGCGGGGCTTTCCATTCTCTCCATCGCGGCGCTCATCGTGCTGATCGCGGTTGCCTTCGAATTCTCCGCCGTGTTCCACAATTCGATGCTGCCCGCCGTCGCGCCGCATGAACGGATCGGCTTTCTGTCGGGCCTCGGGCTCGCGCTCGGCAATGCCGGCGCGCTTCTCATTCTCTGCTTCATGCTCTGGGCCTTCATGCTGCCGGGCAATGTGGACTGGAGTTTCGTCCCCGCTGAGCCCCTGTTCGGCATCGACGCATCGGCGCATGAGAACAGCCGCATCTCCGGTCCCATCGTCGCCGTCTGGCTGCTTCTCTTTTCGCTGCCGCTCCTTTTGTGGACGCCGGACGTGAAGGGCACCAATGTGCCGGTCAGGAAAGCGATCGCGCGCGGTATCGGCAATGTCATCGGCACGGTACGCAAGCTCCGCCACTACAAGAACATCGCGATCTATCTCGGCGCGCGCATGTTCTACAATGACGGCAAGACGGCGGTGCTCGTCTTTGGCGGCGTCTACGCCGTGGGCGTTTTCGGCTGGGGGCCGCTCACGCTCACGATCTATGGCATCGTGCTCTCGATCTTTGCGGTGGCGGGCGGCTTTTTCGGCGGCTGGCTCGACGACAGGTTCGGCTCGAAGCGCGCGATCCTCGTCTCGATCGGCGGCACCTGCGTCGGGCTCGTCCTTGCCATTTCGATCACGCCGAACGAGCTTTTCTTCCTGCCATATGACGCGGCGGCGGCAGGGCCGATCTGGGATCTGCCCTTCTTCGCAACGCTGCCCGAACTCATGTATCTGATCGTCGTCATTATCGTCGCGATCTGCATCACGGCGGCATACGCAAATAGCCGTACCATGCTCGCGCGCATCGCGCCCGTTTCCAAGATGTCGGAATTTTTCGGCATCTATGCCCTGTCCGGCACGGCGACCGCCTTTCTCGGGCCGCTTCTCGTCGGCGCGATGACGCATTTCTTCCAGAGCCAGCGCATCGGCTTCGCCTCGATCCTCATCCTTCTCGGGATCGGTCTTGCGGGCATGTTGTTCGTGCGCGAGGAAAGGGCGGAGGCGGTCGATTGAACGCAGTGATCGAGGGTGCGGTGCCGGAGCTTGCGCCGCCGCATGATACGGGCGGCAAGGAGCCTGCTTCCAACATCGCGCAGGGCGCATGGGTTCTCTATGAATGGGCGAACCAGACCTATTTCTCGCTCATCACCATTTTTCTCTTTCCACCCTTCTTCACGCAGGTGCTGGCCGCCAATCCGGTCGAGGGGCAGGCGCAATGGGGCTATGTGCAGGCAGCCGCCGGCATTTCCATCGCGCTTCTGAGCCCGCTTCTCGGCGCGATGGCGGATGCGGCGGGGCCGCGAAAGCCCTGGATCGTCGTCACCACGCTCATCTGCGCGGCGGGCTGCTTCGCGCTCTGGTTTGCGGTGCCGGGCTCGCCGCTGCTGCCCGTGATGATCGCGCTTGTCGTTGCCGCCATCGGCATGGAATTCACGATCATCTTCGCCAATGCCATGCTGCCGACCATCGCGTCCGACCGGCGGATCGGGCTTCTGTCCGGCATCGGCATCGGTGTCGGTCAGCTCGCCGCCATCGTTGCGCTCGTGCTCGTCCTGATCCTGCTGCAACTGCCGGGCGAGGTGGAGGCACCGTTCATTCCGTCCGAGCCGATCTTCGGATTGTCGAAAGAAGCGCATGAAACCGACCGCATCATCGGGCCAATCTCGGGCCTCTGGTTCCTCGTTTTCATGCTGCCCTTGCTCATCCTCGTGCCCGACCAGAAGAGCCGCGGTATCAGCCGTTCGGAGGCCGCGCGGCAGGGCCTGCATCGCCTCGCCGCAACGCTGCGCTCTGTCCGCCATTTCCGCAATGTCGGGCTCTATCTCTTTTCGCGCATGCTGTTCTATGACGGCATGACGGCGATCTTCGTGTTCGGGGGGATTCTCGCGGCCGGCATTTTCGGCTGGGGCGCGATGGAGATGGCGGTCTACGGCATCTGGGTGACGCTGTTTGCCGCCTTCGGCGCTTTTGTGGGCGGCTGGGTCGATCTGAAAATCGGCTCGAAGCGGACGCTGGTCTGGTCGCTCATCGGCGTGATCGCGACGTTCCTGCTGCTGCTTTCCTTCGACCGCGACCGTATTTTCTACGTCATCAATGTGCCGGTTGCAGCGGATGCCGGTGCCTTCACGACCCTGCCGCAGCAGCTTTTCCTTCTGACGGTCGGGCTGTTCGGCCTTGCGGTGGGACCCGTTATCGCCTCAAGCCGCACCATGATGGCGCGCATCAGCCCGCGCGAAATGATGACGGAGTTCTTCGGCCTCTTCGCGCTGGTCGGCAAGGCGACGGCCTGGGTCGCGCCGCTCTTCATCGGCATCGTGACCACGATGACGCAGAACCAGCGTTACGGGCTGATGGTCGTGGTGCCGCTCATCCTTGCCGGGCTGATCGGCCTTCTCTTCGTGAAGGAAGAGCGCGCCAGCGCCGTCGTGCATTGACGGCGCCGGTCTTCCGCCTCAGTGGCGGAAGTGGCGCATCCCCGTCATCACCATCGCAAGACCCTTTTCATCCGCCGCCGCGATCACTTCGTCGTCGCGCACGGAGCCGCCGGGCTGGATGACGGCGGTTGCGCCCGCTTCCGCCGCCGAGAGAAGGCCGTCGGCAAAGGGGAAGAAGGCATCCGATGCGACGACCGAGCCGACGGTTGCGGGCGTCCTTTCGCCCGCCGCCTGCGCCGCATCCTCTGCCTTGCGGGCGGCGATGCGGGCCGAATCAACGCGGCTCATCTGGCCGGCGCCGATACCGACCGTCGCGCCGTTCTTCACATAGATGATCGCGTTCGACTTCACATGTTTGCAGACGCGGAAGGCGAATTTGAGATCGGCCATTTCCTGTGCGGTGGGCGCGCGTTTCGTCACCACCTTCAGGTCGAGATCGTCGATGCGGCCATTGTCGCGCGACTGGACGAGCATGCCGCCCGCCACCGCCTTGAAGTTGAGGCCCGGCGCGCCCGCATCCGGCAGGCCGCCTGTGACGAGGAGGCGGAGGTTCTTCTTCGCGCCGATGATGCGGCGTGCGTCTTCATCGGCATCGGGCGCGATGATGACTTCGGTGAAGATGCGGGCGATCTCCTCCGCCGTCTCACCGTCGAGCGTCATGTTCGCGGCGATGATGCCGCCAAAGGCCGAAACGGGATCGCAGGCGAGCGCCTTCCTGTAGGCATCGGCAAGCGTTGCGCCGGTTGCCACACCGCAGGGGTTCGCATGTTTGATGATGGCGATGGCGGGCGCGATCTTCGGATCGAATTCGCCGACGAGTTCGAAGGCCGCGTCCGTGTCGTTGATGTTGTTGTAGGAAAGTTCCTTGCCCTGAAGCTGTACGGCATTGGCGACGCCGGGGCGGTTCTCGCCCGAAACATAGAAGCTCGCGATCTGGTGCGGGTTCTCGCCATAGCGCAGCGTCTGCTTCAGCGTGCCGCCAAAGGCGCGGTAGGTGGGCGCCGTCTCGCCGATCGCATCCGCCATCCAGTTCGAAATGGCCGCGTCATAGGCAGCCGTGCGCGCATAGGCCTTCTGGGCGAGCCGCGTGCGCAGCGCGAGCGAAGTGCCGGACTTGCCGCGGATTTCGGAAAGCACCGCATCGTAATCCGCCGCATCGACGACGACAGCGACATAGGCATGGTTCTTCGCCGCGGCGCGGATCATGGCCGGGCCGCCAATGTCGATATTCTCGATGCAATCATCATAGGTGCCGCCCTTCGCCACCGTTTCCTCGAAGGGGTAGAGATTGACGACGAGAAGGTCGATGCCGCCGATCCCGTGTTCCTTCATCGCGGCGGCGTGTGCGGCATCGTCGCGGATCGCCAGCAGCCCGCCATGCACTTTCGGATGCAGCGTCTTCACGCGGCCATCCATCATTTCGGGAAAGCCCGTCAGGTCCGACACATCCTTCACCGGCAGCGCGGCATCCTTGATCGCCTTTGCCGTGCCGCCGGTCGAGATGAGTTCGACGCCCGCCTCGTGCAATGCGCGGGCGAATTCGGCAAGGCCCGTCTTGTCGGAGACGGAGAGAAGGGCACGGCGGACGCGCTGGATGTCGGCGGCCTGGGGATGGGCTTTGGCGGTGGGCATTTCGGGACTCCGGTGGGGCGGAAGAATGGCCGGGGCAATAGCATGAAGCGGCGAGGGGGCCAAGGCGGCAGGGCGCTGCATGGCGACCGGCCCCATCCGCCTTACCCCGCGGGTAATCGAAAGCCCGGCGCCGGGCCGCTAGGCTCCCCGCCAAGGTCCTGAAAATGCGAGGAGAATCCCATGAACCCCATGCCCGATATTTCCGGTCTGCCCTTTGCCGGCCTGCTCGGCATCGAAATTCGGGAAGCCACGCCAGACCGCGTGGTAGCGGCGATGGGCGTGCGGAAGGAACTCTGCACCGTGCCGGACATCCTGCATGGCGGGGCGATCATGTCCTTCGCCGATACGGTGGGAGCGGTTGCGACCGTGCTCAACCTGAAGGACGGGGCTGTTACCACGACGGTCGAGAGCAAGACGAATTTCCTCGCGCCCGTGCCCATCGGCGATACGGCGATCGCGGTCTGCGAGCCCTTTCACCGGGGCGGGCGGCTGATGGTCTGGCAGACGCGGATCACGCGCGGCGACGGGCGGCTCTGCGCCGTCGTCACGCAAAGCCAGATGGTGCTGGAGCCGAAGAAGGGATAGCTCACTCGCCCGGCGGCAGGCCGAGATCGGGAAGCTCCGGCAGCAATTCGTCTTCGCGTTTGGGATGGCCGGCATTGCGCGTCGATAGGCGCCGCCAGGCCCAGTTTATCCGCGCCTCGCCGCGGAAGACGCGGCCTGCGACGACGATCTGTTCGGCGCGGCGCGTCGTGTCGCCGGTGCCGAGATAGACGCTTTCCTCGATTGCGATCTCGCATTCGCCGCCGCCCGAGCGGGCGCGGAACTGCCAGCCGTCGCCATTCGGCAGCATCACCAGCACATTGGTCCGGTCATGCGCGAGCGAGATGCGCGCCTCGGGGTGGATGTGAAAACGGATGGTGAAGTCCGGGTCCACGACCGGCTTGGTCCAGTAGCGGCGCTGCCAGAAATAAGCCGGGCGCCGGCTCACCGTCTCCAGCCGGTCTTCGCCGCGCAGATCCTCGCCGGTTGCCGAGAGAAACAGGCGGCGGCAATGCAGCAGACCGAACAGGCCCACATAGCCGTCATGGGTGGCCTCGAGCCAGATACCCGCCTCGTTCTCGTTGCGGCTGCTCTCGACGTTGACGGGCCCCTCCATGATGCGGGCGCCGAGCAGCGCGCGCGAGATTTTTCCCTTCAGCATCCGCGCCGAGGACGTGTCGGCGAGCACCAGGGTCGAGTGCGCCGCTGTGGCGCGGCTTGCCGCCTCCCAGTCGGGGCCGAGAACTTTCGTCGCGCCGCAATTCACGATCATGCGGGCGCGGCCCGTGCTCATCTCGAAGGCGAGGCAGCCGGCATGGGCTTCATGGCTGAAAGGGCCGGGGGGCGGCGCGCCAGTATCCATGACGAGGCTTGCAGGCCCTGCGGCAAGGCGCTGATAGCCTGAATGCGGTGCAAGGCCGAAAGGCTTGCCCTTCGTGTCGTCGCGCTCGAGCACGGCGTCGATCGCGCCGTCCGGGCCTTCTGTCGAGCCGTTGAAAAGCGCGAGGCGGCCGTCGCCGTGGCGGAAGAATCGCAGCATCGGCGTCATGCGGTCGATCGCGTCGCGCACCGGCTTCGGTACTTCGATGCGGCGTGCCGTAAGCGCGTCGCGCAGCGAGAGGAGATCGAGCAGGATCGAAAGCTGTGCCGAGGGATTGCGGCTCACATGGCCGCCATCGGCAAGGATCTGCCGGTCCAGCTCGCGGCAGAGAAGTGCGACGCCCTTTTTCAGCCGCTTGTGGCCTTCGGAAAGGCAAAGGCCGGAGAAGGCAAGGCCGAGTGCGGCGGTGATGCGCGGCTCGCCTGCCGGTGCGATGGCGGCAACGCGCGCGAGGTGGCGCGCCTGCCGCGCCATGTTGCGCAACAGCGTCGAGCGGTAGACGAGATCGGTGCCGTCGATGATGAGGGCGCCGTTGGCGACCCAGGACATGAGGCGCCGGCCGATCACCTGCGGGCGCCAGGCAATGTCGTGCCAGCGGCCTTCGGTGGCGATCCAGCTTGCCACCAGCTCCTGTGCATAGCGGCGCGCCGTGTCGCCGTCATTGGCGTCATGCGCGGTGGTGAAATGGCGCAGCCATGAAAAGCCATGCAGCTCTTCCGCCCAGCGTTCGCTCGGCGGATCGGCGGCGAAGGGCGAGGAGCCGCCCGGCGCGCGCACCTGTCCGCCCGGCAGGAACCATCGCCCCTGAAACAGCGCATCGGCGGCGCTCGCCCTGCCGGGTCTCAGCTCGGGCGGATAGAGCACCATGTGATCGGGCATCGGGCCGCGCAGCGTCTGGCCATAGATCCAGGTGTTGAAGATGCGGGCAAGGGCTGCATCGCGCGTGCGCGTGAGTGCGGCACCGGCAAGATCGATCAGCCGGTTGCCGGACGCGGCGCGGCCGGAAGCGGTTGCTCCCTTTCGTTCCGTTGTCGCCCGCGCCTCGGCCATTCGGAAGGCCCTTTCTTCGTGCGTGCCCGATCAGGCGCCACCGCGCAATGTTGCGATGTTCTTCGCATAGGCGGCGGGACCGCCCTTGAAGGTTGCCGTGCCCGCGACGAGCACATTGGCGCCTGCCGCAATCGCGCGCGGCGCCGTTTCGAAATTGATGCCGCCATCGACTTCGAGTTCGACCGGAAGTCCCTCGGCGTCGATCCGCTTGCGGATGGTTTCGATGCGCGCAAGCTGGCTTTCGATGAAGCTCTGGCCGCCGAAGCCCGGGTTCACCGACATGACAAGCACGAGATCGATGTCATGAAGCAGCGGCCAGAGAAATTCGAGCGGCGTGCCGGGATTGAGCGAGAGTCCGGCCTTGCAGCCCGCCGCCTTGATCGACTGGATGGTGCGGTGCGGGTGCGGCCCCGCTTCCGGGTGGAAGGTGATGATACCGGCACCCGCCTTCGCAAAACTCTCGATATAGAAGTCGACCGGCGAGATCATCAGGTGAACGTCGAACACCTTGTCCGAATATGGCTTGATCGCCTTCAGCACATCCGGGCCGATGGTGATGTTCGGCACGAAATGGCCATCCATCACATCGACATGGATATAGTCGGCGCCCGCTTCCGTGATCGCGCGGACCTCCTCGCCCAGCCGGGCGAAGTCGGAGGCGAGAATGGAAGGTGCAATCTTTACGCTCGATTTGCCGCTCATCGCTCAAAGCTCTTGTGGTAATGACCGCCCGAGCATACTGCATTTTGCGGCGCGGGCCTGTTCTTTCAGTGATTAACAGCAAGCCTCACAAGGCGCAAGAATCGCAAGCCCTGGGCGGGCCCTCATTCGGCGAGGAGCTGGGCCCTTGCCTCCGGCACGAAGACATAATCGGCCGGGCCGTCATAGCGGTCCACCCGGGTCATGCGATAGGCGTCATGCTCGAAGGTCTTGAAAATCGCGTAACCGAAAGGCTCGAGAATTTCAAAAACGCCCTTGCCGTCCGGTGTCCCGGCCTCTGCCCGTTCGTTCACTTCCAGCATGATGGCGGGGCGGAACCGGCCGATCGAGGTGAGCGCCCCGCGCAGGAAATGAGGTTCCCAGCCCTCGATGTCGGCCTTGATGAAGTCGATCCTTCCGATGCCGTTTTCCGCGACGAAGCTGTCCAGCGTGGTGAGGTGGACCTCCTCTTGGACGGCCTCGCGGTCAGGACGTTCCGCACCGAGATGCGAAAGGCCGAAGCCGAGGCTGCCGCGCTTCTTCACCGGAATCGACAGGGTCATCACGGCCGGCGCGTCGGAGAGGCCGCGCGGCACCACGACGACATTTGAAAGCCGGTGCAGGAAGACGGTCTTGCGCAGGATGGACAGCGCATAGGAGCCCGGCTCGAACGCATAGACGGTGCCGCGCGGCATGGCCCTGGCGAAGAGCTTGGCGTGTTGTCCGGCATGGGCGCCGACATCGATGGCGACGCCGTCTTCCGGCAGAAGCGGTGCGAGGCGGATGCCGAGATCGCGGTGATGAAGCGGTGCGAGGCGGATGCCGAGATCGCGGTGATACTGATAGGCGACCGCCTTGAAAAGATGCGCGATCCAGGTTGCCCGCTGCCGGAATGTCAGTTTCATCTCGCCTGCCTTCCGGTCACTTCTTGCGCGCCAGAACCTTGAGGCGCGGTTTCGGGCTCCAGATGAAACGGATCACCTCGAAGCCATGATCGGTGAGGAAGCGGCGCATCGCCTTCTTCGTGAAATAATGCAGATGCTGCGGCGGAAAGACTTCCCGCCAGGCGGTGAAGTCGCGCGGCACGAACCAGTGCCCTGCATCCGGCGTCGACAGATAGAGAAGCGCGCCGGGCTTGAGGCGTTTGCGCATCGCCTCGAAATAGGCATGGGGATCGGGAAGATGCTCGATCACCTCGATCATGAAGGCGAAGTCGAAATCGGCCCAGTCGGCGGGCAGGCTCTCAAGGGCCCCCGCATGAAATTTTCCGCGCGGATATTCCTTGCGGGCGATGCCGACGCTTTCCTCGTCGATATCGACGCCATGCGCATCGAGGCCGAGCCGTATTGCGGCTTCGACAGCGGTGCCGATATTGCAACCGAAATCGATGAAGCGGTTTCCCGGCGCAAGCTGCCGGTAACGGCGGATCTGTTTCATGGCGCGCAGAACCTTGCGCTCCGCCTTTGCCGCGTAAAGTTTGTTCGAGGAATATTTTTCGTAGATCGCCGCAATCTCGGACAGCGGCGGCGTTGGATGAACGAAGTGAAATCCGCACTCCATGCAGCGGAAAATGCGGTAGCCGGAGGAAATGCCGGCCGGGCGGAAAGTGGTGCCGCCGCAGATGATGCAGGCTTCCGGCTCCACGGCCGCTTCGTTCGATCGTGTTTCTGTCTGCGTCACTTGATGCCGTCCGAAAAGCTCGCGCCAGACTGACGCCGGGCCTGCCCCGCGTCAACAAGGGAATGGGAGTGTCAGCGGCGTGTCAGCCGCGCGGCGAAGAATCCGTCCATGCCGCCTTCGATGCCCATGTGGCAGGGCAGGCTTCGCAGATCGCCTTCGCCGGTGATGATTTCTTCAAGGCCACCGGCTTCGGCGGGCGTGATGGGCTTGCGCGCGAACGCTGCTTGGCGGGCGAGAAAGGCCTCGATCTGGCGTTCGCCTTCTTCGGGCTCCAGCGAACAGGTGCAATAGACGAGCGTGCCGCCCGGCGCGAGGAGGCTTGCCGCATTGTCGAGCAGGCGCGCCTGAAGGGCGGCGAGCTTGTCGCGGTCGGCGGGCGATTTCAGGCGGAGCACATCCGGGTGGCGCCGCGCCGTTCCGGTTGCGCTGCAGGGTGCATCGAGAAGGATGAATTCCCATTGACGGCCGGGCGACCAGCTTGCGGCATCCGCGGCCACGGTCCTGACCGGCAAGCCGAGACGGGCGAGATTCTCGTTCAGCCGTTCGAGGCGCGGCTTGGAGCGGTCGAGCGCCGTCACATCGGCACCGGCGGCGGCGAGTGCCGCCGTCTTGCCGCCCGGTGCGGCGCAGAGGTCGAGAACCTCACGGCCCTTCACATCGCCAAGCAGCTTTGCCGGCAGCGCGGCGGCTGCATCCTGCACCCACCATGCGCCTTCCTCGAAGCCCGGCAGCTCCTCCACGCGGCCCGCATCCTCAAGACGCAGCGTTCCGGTCGGCAGGATGGCGGCGCCGAGCGTTTCGGCCCAAACAGCTGCTGATGCTTCATCCTTCAGGGACAGATCGAGCGGCGGGTTTTCATATTGCGCGCGGATGATGCGGCGGGTGGTTTCCTCGCCATAGGCGCCGGTCCAGCTTTCCCAGAGCCAGTCCGGCGTGTCGAGGCGTTCAGTATCGAGCGTGGCGAGCATCGCATCGCCTTCCCGCGCGAGGCGGCGCAGCACGGCATTGACGAGCGCCTTGTAGTGCTTTGCGGTGGTATCCTTGTCCGCCGTCTCGACATTCATGGCGACGGCGGCATGGGCCGGAACCCGCAGGAACAGGAGTTCGGCCGCGCCCGCCCGCAGGATGTCCCGCACCGGCCCGGCGCGCTTCGGCAGTTCCTTGTCGAGCATGGCGTCGATCAGGTGGTCGATGGTGCCGAGGCGGCGCATGACGGTCGCGGCAATAGCGCGGGCAAAGGCACGGTCGCGCGGGGCGACGCGGGCCAGCGCGCCGCCTGCCGCTTCCGCGGCAAAGGCCTCGTCGAGCGGCCGGCGGCTTGTCAGCACATCGCCGATGAGGGCGGCGGCGGCCTGGCGCGCGCCGAGGCCCGCCATGTCGGAAGATCGGTTGTTCATGGGGAGAGGGTTAGAGCACAGGGCCCGCCCTCGCGCAAAGCCTCAGTTCCCCGGCTGCTGGCCTGCGGGCTCAGCTCCAGGGGCGGCGCTGCGCTGCGCCCGCCGCCTCGGCGAGTTTCCGCAGTTCGGCAATCCGGTTTGCCGTCGCGGGGTGCGTCGAAAAGAGGTTGTCGCGGCCCTGTCCGTTCAGCGGATTGATGATGAACATATGGGCGGTCGCGGGGTTTGCTTCCGCCGCCTCGTTCGGCGCGCCGCGGCGCGCGGCCTCGTCGATCCGCTCGAGAGCCGAAGCAAGCCACATCGGATTGCCGCAGATTTCGGCGCCGCCGCGATCGGCGGAATATTCGCGCGTGCGGCTGATCGCCATCTGCACGAGACCCGCCGCCATGGGCGCGAGAATGGCGAGCGCCAGCGCGCCGGCAAAGCCGCCGGCATTGCGGTTGCCGCCGAAGAAGAGCGCGAAATTCGCGAGCATGGAAATCGCACCGGCAATGGTCGCCGTCACGGTCATGGTCAGCGTGTCGCGGTTCTTGATATGGGAGAGTTCATGCGCCATGACGCCGGCGAGTTCTTCCGGCGAGAGCATGCGGATGAGGCCCGTCGTCGCGGCGACGGCAGCATTGTCCTCGTTGCGGCCGGTAGCGAAGGCATTGGGCTGGGGATTGTCGATGATGTAGATCGCGGGCACCGGCATGTTGGCGCGGTTCGCGAGCTCCCGCACGATGCCGACATAGTTCGGCGCCGTCGTCTCGTCGACGCGCTTCGCGTTATACATGCGCAGCACGATCTTGTCGGAATTCCAGTAGGCAAAGAAATTCATCGCCGCGGCGACAAGGAAGGCGATCATCGCGCCGCCTGCGCCGCCGATCAGATAGCCGAGCCCCATGAAAAGCGCGGTCATGGCCGCGAGCAACATGAAGGTCTTGAGCGTGTTCATTTTTCTCTGCCGGTCCTCTCGGGCGTTGTGGTGCCCGCCGGGCTGGATGCGGCGGGCTTCGCAATCTATATGTAGTCGAAGAAGTCCCTGTTCAAGAAAGCGCCGAACGATGACGGATGAGAGAAAGACGCAGGAAAGCGGCGAAAGCGTGGCGGAAGCCCCGCGCAAACCGCTCACGCCTGCGGCAGAACGCGCCCTGGCCGAGGCGGCGGAGCGCCGCCGCAAGGCCGACGATGCGCCCGCTCCCCCTCGAGAGATCAACGGGCGCGGCGGCAAGGAGCCCACGCGCTATGGCGACTGGGAAGCGAAGGGCATCGTCAGCGATTTCTGATTTCTCTCAGCGATATTCCGGGGCGGGGCGCAGCGGGGGCGCGACAGAGGACGCCAGTTGAACGAAAGATTGTCGCCCCGCATTCGCCGTCTTCGCGCCATCGCCGGGCTTGCCTTCCGTTTCCTGCTTCCCATCCTGGGACTTGGCGGCGCGCTCTGGTTCGCCTTCTTCCATTTTCCGGATGCCTATAACCCCTTTACGCCGCCCGATCTTCGCGAGCCGCCCAATCTCCTCACGAGCCTGAAGCTCCGCGGGCTCGCAAACGAATATGCAATCTGCACATCGGTGGTGAAGGCGGCGGGCGCGAAGACGCGGCAGAGCAGCATTGCCTCGCGCGCCGAAGGCTGCGGCATGGAGCGGGGGCTCCGGCTCGAGCAGTCGCGGATTTCCTATGGGGGGAGTTTCGATCTCACCTGCCCGGCCACGGCGGCGCTTCTCATGTGGGAGCGGCATGTGGTGGAGCCTGCCGCGCGCGAGCATCTCGGCACGGAGGTCACGCGCATCCGGCATGCGGGCACCTATGCCTGCCGCAATGTGAACCATTCCGCGAGCGGGCGGCGCAGCGGCCATGCGGCGGCCAATGCGATCGACATTGCCGGCTTCGACCTTGCCGACGGGCGGCGCATCACGCTCCTTGCCGACTGGGGCAAGGACACGGACAAGGGCCGCTTTCTCGCCGAAGTGCGGGACGGCGCCTGCGGGCTATTCCCGATGGTGCTCGGCCCCGACTACAACGCGCTCCATGCCGACCATTTCCATTTCGAAATGTCCCGCTGGGGGATTTGCCGGTGAGGTTTGATCCACAGGTTTTATAGACCCGTGCCTTGCATACCCACCCGGAGTGATTGGACAATACGAATCGGCGGTCGCCGCCTGAGTCTTTCCCGAAAAGCAATGCGCCTCTAGCGGCGGGTTGCATTGTGCAATTCGGAGTTGATGGGCTGAACCCATCCGAGAGATGAAAGGAGGTGACGGTTATGCGTGTATTCGTACGCGCGTATACGCGTTTCCGCCTCGGCAGGTGTGAGCACGTTAGTGCCCACACCCGTCGTTGGCCTAATCAGATGTCCTTCTCGTTTTCCTAGACCGGTAGGACACTGACCGGGGCGGCGGCCGCCACTTCGTGCGACCAAGAACGTGCCGGAATGCATGATTCGGAATGCTTTTAAGCATGCTCGAATGAGCGTTTAAGCATGTTCGGTTGGTCATTATTGACCGATCCAAGCGCGCTCGCGCAACAGAAAGTTGCATGGTGTGCAACTTCGGGCAGCGATTTTTGGCTGAACTGCGTGCTTTTCGGCCTAGCCGAATTTGCATTCATGCAACTTCAGGCGCACGGCGTGCGCCGGGGGTGCGTCGTAAAAATACCTGCTTCTTTGCAGGAAAGAACCTGCGGCGGGCAGGATCAGAACAGCAGATAGATCAGGATGATGATCGGAATGGGGACGCCGATGGCCCAGAGCAGGATGCCGCGCATGTTTCTCTCCTCGTTCTCCCGTATGAGTTGGGAATAGAACGAGCGGAAGGGCGGGAGGGTTCCATCATTGGGGCAGGATCACTTATTGCCCTACGAGTGGAGGAGCGGTACAGGGCCGGTCAGATCGCGCCGGATTGCACGGCCATGTACTTGAGCCCACGTAGGACGTGGTCAATTGAGAAAATTCTGCGATCTTCTTCAAAGCGTTGTAGCCGTCCATCGCCATGCCGGTTTTGGGATCAATCTCGAATTCGTCGGTGTGCCATGCGCGCTGCAGCTGATAGATGCTGTTCTCGCCGATGATCACCAGTCCACTAAGCATCTCAAATTCTCTGGAATACACGCCGGGAATCGACGGCGCGTCGGGATTGGTGAAGCAGGACACATTATATATGGCAACGGGAAATCCGTTTCTCACTCCCGAGTGAATCGAAGCGTCGCCAAAAAGATTTTTGCAAAAGAGTTGGCCAAACATCTCGATTGTGAGCCGGGCAATATCTTCATGTGCCTGAGGGCCCGGATTGCCGCTGCGCGCAATGATGACCGTAATCATCTCATCCCAGTTTGTGGTTGTCTGGCCTTTCGCGAGGAATTCCCACATCTCCTGAACGGCGTCCCCGGACCCCGATTTCTTGTGATGGACTTCCCCCCAGCCCTTGGGTAGCTCGACAATGAATCGCTCTGTCGAATCCGGTGCTTCAAATTCTATGGTCTCTGCGCGGGATGCCGATGCCGCAAGGATGAATATTGCGGCGAGCGCGAGTGTTCTGAGTGTCATGACAATCCCCCTGTTCCCCAGAAGGATGATTTCACTCTGCCTGCCCACTGTCACGAAAAAAGGCCGCCCCTTTATGCTTCGGGACGGCCTTTCATCATTAGACGGATGGATGCACTGGCTTTATCCAGCCTTGTTCTGCCGGTTGTTCACGAGATCGTCGACCACAGAGGGGTCGGCGAGCGTCGAGGTGTCGCCGAGGTTCGAGAAATCGTCTTCGGCGATCTTGCGCAGGATGCGGCGCATGATCTTGCCGGAGCGGGTCTTCGGCAGGCCGGGCGCGAACTGGATGAGGTCGGGCGAGGCGATGGGGCCGATTTCCTTGCGCACCCATTGGACCAGTTCCTTGCGCAGCTCTTCCGATGAGGGCTCGCCGGCATTCAGCGTGACATAGGCATAGATGCCCTGGCCCTTGATGTCGTGCGGATAGCCGACGACCGCGGCTTCGGCGACCTTCGGATGCGCGACGAGCGCGCTTTCGACTTCGGCCGTGCCCATGCGGTGACCGGAGACATTCAGCACATCGTCCACGCGGCCC
>JAHBYK010000022.1 GCA_019635965.1 Parvibaculum sp.
TACCACGCTGCCGAAGGCGAAGGAGCTTCGTCCTTATGTCGAGAAGCTCGTGACGCTCGGCAAGCGCGGAGATCTTCATGCGCGCCGCCAGGCCTATGCCGCACTGCCGGACAAGTTCTGGGCTGCCAAGCTCTTCGACGTGCTTGGTCCGCGGTATCAGGAACGTCAGGGCGGTTACATCCGTGTGCTCAAGGCGGGCTTCCGTCATGGTGACAGCGCGCCGATGGCCGTGATCGAGTTCGTCGATCGTGACGAAAGCGCCAAGGGTCAGGACTCCGGCCCGGTGTTCTCGGATGACGAGGGCGACGAGGATTGATTTTCCTCGCTCCGGCGAGTTTCGAGGCGGCATCTGCGGATGCCGCCTTTTTCTTTGGCCGTTCATGACAATCCGGTAACCCGGTTCACGCCATTTCCGCCTTGTCATGGCAATGCACGGCCCGCAAAATTCCCGTGCGGCTGAGGTTGCCGGGGTTTCAGGGGCCGTTTCCCGTCCTTGTTCGAGGGCGTGCTGAATGGTGGTGGAAATGTTGTCGGAGTCCAATTGGACAGGCGCACTTGCAATGGCGCTCGCTGCGGTTCTTCTCGTTGTGGCGCTTGTTGCCATACCGTGGAGCGCGAAGGCAGATACGGAACGCCGGGTTCCGGGCAGCCGGGGCGAGGTGCAGCTTTCCTATGCGCCGGTGGTGAAGCGCGTCGCGCCGGCCGTCGTCAATGTCTATACCAAGCGTGTGGTGCGCGAGCAGATGCGCTCGCCCTTTGCCAACGATCCCTTTTTCCAGCAGTTCTTCGGCAACAGATTCAGTTTTGGTGTGCCGCGCGAACGCGTGCAGCAGTCGCTCGGCTCCGGCGTGATCGTCGATCCCTCGGGGCTCGTCGTTACGAATTATCATGTCATCAAGGACGGGCAGGAATTTACCGTAGCGCTTGCCGACCGGCGTGAATTCGAGGCCGAGCTGGTGCTCTCGGATGAGCGCACCGATCTTGCTGTCCTGCGGATCGGAAACGGGCGTGAGAAGCTGCCGCACCTGACGTTCAAGAATTCCGACTCGGTGGAGGTAGGCGATCTCGTCCTCGCCATCGGCAATCCATTCGGCGTTGGACAGACGGTCACTTCCGGCATTGTTTCTGCGCTTGCGCGCACCCATGTCGGCGTATCCGACTACCAGTTCTTCATCCAGACGGATGCCGCCATCAATCCTGGCAATTCCGGCGGTGCGCTCGTCACGATGGATGGCCAGCTTATCGGCATCAACACCGCCATCTACTCTCAGACAGGCGGCAGCATCGGCATCGGCTTTGCCATTCCTTCCAACATGGTGGAAAGTGTCGTCGCATCGGCGCGCAATGGCGGCCATGTGATGCGGCCCTGGTTCGGTGCGGCACTGCAGGCGGTTGATGCGGAACTCGCGCAATCGCTCGGTCTCGACCGGCCGGGCGGGAGCCTCATCCGCGAGCTCGCCGCAGGCAGCCCGGCCGACAAGGCGGGACTCCGCGTCGGCGATGTCATTCGTGCGGTTGACGGGTTTGAGGTCGATGAGCCGCAGGCGCTTCGCTATCGCTTTGCGACGAAGGGGCTTGGCGGCAAGGCGAAGGTCTCATATCTGCGCGAAGGCAAGTGGCGCGAAACCGAAGTCGCGCTTGTCGCTCCGCCGGAAGACCCGCCTGCCGAGGAAACGGTGATTGCCGGGCGCAATCCGTTTGCGGGGGCTACCATCGCAAATCTTTCGCCGGCCGTTGCCGATCGCCTTGGTTTCGATTCCTTGACGGAGAGAGGCGTCGTCATCGTGAATATCGAACCGGGCTCCGCGGCAAACCGTATCCAGTTCCAGCGCGGCGACATCATCGTCGATGTAGGCGGCCAGAAGATCGGCAAGGTATCCGATCTCGTAAAGGCGACGTCGGCAGCCAAGCCGCAATGGACCTTCACCGTGAAGCGCGGCGAGCGCGTCTTCACGGCAACGGTCGGCGGATAGGCGAGGGCTCAGGACGCTTCGTGGTCGCCCATCTGCGACTGGAGGTAGTTCTCGAGTCCGACAGTCTTTACGAGCTCAAGCTGGGTTTCGAGGAAGTCGATATGCTCTTCCTCGTCTTCCAGAATGTCCTCGAAGATCTCGCGGGTAACGTAGTCGCGCACCTGCTCGCAATAGGCGATGGCTTCCTTGTAGAAGGCATGGCCCGAATATTCGAGCTTCAGGTCGCATTCCAGACATTCGACGGGCGTTTCGCCAATCAGCAGTTTGTCGAGGTCCTGAAGGTTCGGCAGGCCCTCGAGGAAGAGGATGCGCTCGATGAGCTTGTCGGCGTGTTTCATCTCGTCGATCGACTCGTGATACTCGACCTCGCCAAGCTTCTTCAGACCCCAGTTCTTGAACATGCGGGCATGCAGGAAATACTGGTTGATGGCCGTAAGCTCGGCCCGGAGGGCCTTGTTCAGATATTCGATGACCTTGGCGTCGCCGCGCATTTCAGACCTCTCTGCTCTTCGACTCGTTGCGGAAGAATAGGCCCAAGCCGCACGGCGGGCAAAGCTGCAATTCTAAAATATGCAGCGAAAACAATAGTTTGATAATGATTTTGAGAATATTTCTCGAACAGGCCGGTTAGTCGGCAGCAGCCAGCGCCGTTGCGACCGCATTCTCGTTGCGAACTTCGGAAATCATGTCTGCGATGGTCGGAAGGCAGCGGCCGCATTGCGGGGTCGTTCCCATTGCGCGATGGGCGGCTGCCGGCGTGTCGATGTGCGCGCCCTGCGAGAGCACCTCGCGGACAGTCCGGCAATTCTTCGCATTGCACACGCAAACGATCATCTGACTTCCTGTTCCTGCCCTGCGCCAAGCCTCTTCCAGCCGGCTCAAATGATGGCCGCGCGAAGATTGGCACTCTTGCGAATGGTTTGCAATAGCGTTGAAACTGACAATCGCTTGCAAAAACGTCGCACCCTCCCGGGCACCCGCGAAAGGCCGCTCAGCGCGGCCGGGAATCCGTGCTAAACAGCCGCCATGAGCACACTTTTTGAAGCCGCCGGCATGGACGAGGGCGCCCCGCGCCCGCTGGCCGACCGGCTGCGCCCGAAGGCGCTCCAGGAAGTGGTGGGGCAAGATCACCTGCTGGGTCCGAAGGGGCCGCTCGGGCGGATGCTTGCCGCTGGGCACCTTTCCTCGATCATCCTCTGGGGACCGCCCGGAACGGGCAAGACGACCATCGCGCGGCTTCTCGCTGACAGGGTGGGGCTTCATTTCGAGCCCATGTCGGCGATCTTCTCCGGCGTTGCCGATCTCAAGAAAGTGTTTGAGGCGGCGCGGGCACGGCGGCAGACGGGCAAGGGGACGCTGCTTTTCGTCGATGAGATCCACCGATTCAATCGCACACAGCAGGACAGTTTCCTGCCCGTCATGGAAGACGGCACCGTGACGCTGGTCGGCGCGACGACGGAGAACCCGTCTTTTGAATTGAATGCGGCGCTCCTCTCGCGCGCGCAGGTCATGGTTCTGAACCGTCTGGACGATGCGGCCCTTGAGGAACTGTTGCAGCGCGCAGAGGTGTTTTACGGCGCGCCGCTTCCGCTGGATGATGATGCGCGTGCATCGCTGCGCGCCATGGCCGATGGCGATGGGCGCTATGCTCTCAATCTCGCCGAAGAAGTCCACATGCTCGCCCCGGCGGAACCTTTCGATACGGCCGGGCTGATTGCCGCTGTGCAGCGCCGCGCCCCGCTTTACGACAAGGGACGGGAAGGGCACTACAACCTCATCAGCGCCCTGCACAAGTCGATCCGCGGTTCGGACTGCGATGCCTCGCTTTATTATCTTGCGCGTATGCTGGCGGGCGGGGAAGACCCGCTCTATATCGCGCGGCGTCTCGTGCGCGCTGCAATTGAGGATATTGGCCTTGCCGATCCTGAAGCCGTGCATCAGGCGCTGGCGGCAAAGGATGTATTCGACTTCCTCGGCGCGCCGGAGGGCGAACTCGCGCTGGCTCAGGCGACCATCTATCTTGCGACAGCGCCGAAATCGAACGCCTCATATGCGGCTTTCGGCGCGGCCAAGCGTGTAGCGCGCGATACGGGGTCCGTTTCGCCGCCTGCGCATATTCTCAATGCGCCGACGAATCTCATGAAGGAGCTCGGTTACGGCGCGGGATACGAATACGATCATGATGCTCCGCACGCATTCTCCGGGCAGGACTATTTCCCGGTGGAAATCGGCAGGCAGGAGTTCTACCACCCTGTCGAACGTGGTTTCGAACGAGAGATTTCCAAGCGGCTGGCTTACTGGCGAAAGCTGAGAGAGGAGAAGAACGCATGAATACACTTCTTGCGGTCGCGGCGGGCGGCGCCATCGGCGCCGGAGCGCGGCACCTGTTCAACGTGCAAATGCTTCGCCTCTTCGGGCCAAGTTTTCCCTGGGGAACATTCGGCGTGAATATTCTGGGTTCGCTGCTGATGGGGTTGCTGGTGGGCCTCTTCGCGCTAAAGCTCGACCTATCCTCGGAAGCTCGCAGTTTTCTTACCACTGGAATACTCGGTGGATTTACCACCTTCTCGGCCTTTTCACTCGACGCCGTGAACATGCTGGAGCGAGGTGATATTGAGCTTGCGTTCGCCTATATGGGCGGTTCGGTCGTTCTCAGTGTGGCTGCACTCGCGCTCGGCCTATTCATCATGAGAATGATCTTTCAGGCATGAAGGAAGTCTCGCAGATCGCCGTCAGTGCGGATGAAGATGGCATCCGGCTCGACCGCTGGTTCAAGCGGCATTTTCCCATGCTGACGCATGGGCGGCTGGAAAAGCTGCTGCGCACAGGGCAGGTGCGGGTCGATGGGGCACGGGCGAAAGCGAATGCACGGCTCGATCAGGGGCAGATTGTGCGTGTGCCGCCACTTGGCGAGGGCGCCGAAAAGCCGGCGCCCAGGGCGGAGCGTGCGATCTCCGACAAGGATGCGGCCTTTGTGCGATCGCTCGTCATACACAAGGACAAGTCCATCATTGTCCTCAACAAGCCGTCGGGTCTTGCCGTGCAGGGTGGCACCAAAACCGAACGTCACCTTGACGGTATGCTTGATGCGCTCACATTCGATGCGGCGGAGCGCCCGCGCCTCGTGCACCGGCTCGACCGCGATACTTCGGGTGTGCTTGTTCTGGCGCGTACGGCCAAGGCAGCCGCAGCACTTGCCCGTGCCTTCAAGCAGAAGGATGCGCGAAAGATCTATTGGGCCCTTGTCGTTGGCGTTCCCACGCCGCGTCAGGGTACGATCGACCTTGCGCTGACAAAACAAGGCGCGCCGCGTGCGGAGCGCGTATTCGCGGCGGACAAGGATGACGAGGATGCGCGCAATGCTGTCACACATTTCTCGACGGTTGCCACTGCCTCCTACAAGCTGGCCTGGCTCGCCCTGATGCCGCTGACGGGACGAACGCATCAGATCCGTGCTCATGCCGCAGCCATCGGCACACCGATTGTAGGCGATGGAAAATATGGCGGCGTCAATGCGCATCCGGGCGGCGAAATCGCGCGCCGTCTCCACCTTCACGCCCGATCCATCGACATTGCGCATCCCGATGGCGGGCGCTTCTTTATCGAAGCCGAATTGCCGCCTCATATGAAGGCAAGCTGGAAGCTGCTTGGCTTTGATGAGCGCGATGCGGAGAACGCTTTTGAAGGACTTGATGAATGAGCGCGCCGCTTCGTCTCGTCGTATTCGATTGCGACGGCACGCTGATCGACAGCCAGCACATGATCGTTGCGGCGATGAACCATGCCTTCGATGCGCATGGGCTTGAAAATCTGCCGCGAGAAAAGGTGCTGTCCATTGTCGGTCTGTCGCTGGACGAGGCGATAGAGGCGCTGGTGCCGCATGTCGATTTGCCGCTGCGGCGGAAGCTGACGGAAAGCTACAAGGGCGCCTTCTTCGAATTGCGGAGCCGGAAGGACCTCGCCGAGCCTCTTTTCCCCGGTGTAAGAGAGGCTCTCGATGCCCTGAGCAAACGGGACGATGTGCTTCTCGGTATTGCCACGGGCAAGTCGCAGAAGGGACTCCGCCATGCGCTGGAGAGCCACGGGCTCCGTGATTATTTCGTGACGCTGCAGACTGCGGACGATGCGCCTTCGAAGCCTCACCCCGAAATGCTGCGCCGCGCCATGCGCGAAACGGGCATAGATCCTGCCGATACGGTTCTCGTTGGCGATACAACCTTTGACATGCAGATGGCCCGTGCAGCGCGCGCACATGCGCTCGGTGTCGATTGGGGCTATCATGAACCCCATCTTTTGACGCAGAGCGGCGCGCGGGCTGTGCTTGATGATTTTGGAGGACTTGCGCCGGCGCTTGATGAAATCTGGGCGCGGGTCGCGGAAATCTCTACCGGAGGGGCATGAGGACATGAAGAAACTTCTTGGATTCATACTCGTCGTGGCGCTGCTTCTGGCGGGCGGTCTCTATGCGCTAACGCTTGTCGATCTCGGCCGGTTTGCACCGCAGATCGAGGCCGCCGCCAAGGACGCAACCGGCCGCACACTGAAGATAGAAGGCCCGCTCCATATCGGTTTCTCGTTGGTGCCGACTGTCGTGGCGGAAAAGGTGAGTTTCTCGAACGCTGAATGGGGCACCAAGCCCAACATGATTTCGGCGTCCCGCCTGGAGATCGAGATCGCGTTGCTGCCGCTCCTGTCCGGCAATGTCGATGTGCGCCGCGTCGAAATTGCCGATGCGGATATATTTCTCGAGACGGACAGGCAGGGGCGCGGCAACTGGGTTTTGGCCGCAAACGAGGCCCAGCCCTCGACGCCTTCGCAAGGCGGTGCGATGGCGCTCGCCGGCATACCTGAACTCAACATAACCGATTTCCGCTTTGCCTATCGTGACGGCACGACGGGACAGTTGAGCGAAGCCGCTTTCGATGAGGTCACGCTGGTCGGCAAGGGCGCCGGTCACCATGCAATCATTGAGGGCAAGGTGAATGGCTCGGCTGTTTCGTTTGCGTCAGACATTTCCGGCGATGCCGCGAACATCGCCCTCAACAATGCGTCGCTCAGCGTTTCGGGGACGAGTATCGGTGGTGATCTTTCGCTCGATCTCACGGCGAAGCCGAAGCTCACCGGAGCCTTGACAAGCCCGGCCTTCGACGTGACGCCCTTTCTGAAAGGGGGCAGGGGTGGCGGCGGTCCTCTTTTCAGCAAGGAACCTCTGCCGCTTGATGGGCTTTCCGCTGTCAACGCCGACCTGTCATTGGCGCTTGAGGAACTCCGCTACGGCAAGCTCGTTCTTACGTCGATGAAATTGCCGCTCAAGATCCAAGACGGCCGGCTTGCTGCACCTTTGAGTGCGACCTATCGAGGGCGGCCCATCAAGCTGGCGCTGAATGCCGACGCGCGTGGCAATATTGCGCTTGATGCGGATGCGGTGAATTTCGATCTTGGCCGTCTTTTGACGGATCTCGACCTGACGACAATGCTGACGGCGAATGCCGACTTCGGCGCGCGTTTGAAGGGCCAGGGCAAGTCGCTCAATGCAATCGCCTCATCGCTCAACGGCCAGACCAATCTGCTTATCGGGCAGGGGACGATCAACTCGCGGGCCTTTGCCATCGTCTCGGACGACCTGGCGCGCGTACTTATTCCATCCGGTGAAAGCGGAGACACAGCGAAGCTCGTTTGTGCGATTTCCCGTTTCGACTTTGCGGGCGGCGTCGGCAAGGCATCGGCACTTGCGCTTGAGACCGATACGCTGATCACCACAGGAACGGGTTCGGTCGATCTCGGCAAGGAGAGGATCGATCTTCTTTTCAAGCCCAAGCCAAAAAAGGCGAGCCTTGTGAGCCTTGCCTTCCCGGTCCGGCTGTCAGGCCCGCTTACATCGCCTTCGGCGGGGCTTGACCGGACGGGTGTTGCGACGGGTGTTGCAACGGCGGTTGGCGGTGTCGCATTGACGGGGGGTGTCGGCGCCCTTCTGCCTTTGATGAGCACGGGATCAGGCTCCGTCGCTGCGGGCGGCGAGTGCGGCGCCGCTGCTGCCGCGGCCAGCGAAGAGTCCCGTGGCGTCGTCGGCACGATCGGTGGGGCGGCGGAAGGTGCGGCCAAGGGCGCGGGCGATGTGCTTGAGGGCATTGGCCGCGGCATCGGCAATATTTTCGGGCGGTGATGGTTCAGATAATCTGATGAACGAAAAGGACAAAACCAAATCGGCGATCTTCGATCTTGCGCGGAACCGCTCGCTCGATCAGCAGGTATCGCATCCAGGCCGCGAAAAGCCCAAACTGCCGAGACGTTTCTACCGGAAGGCCGAAGCGGGTACGCATGAAAGTGGGCATACGGTGCTTCTCGATGGACGCGCGGTGAAGACGCCATCGAAGAGTGTTCTCGCCGTGCCGTCGCTTGCGCTTGCCGAGGCGATGGCGGCGGAATGGGAAGCCCAGCGCGAGCTGATCGATCCGCGGACGATGTGGCTAACCAAACTTGCCAATACCGCGATTGACCTCGTGGCGCCGCGCCGGGGCGATGTAATTGCCGAGCTCGTCAAATATTCCGCTACCGATCTCCTCTGTTACCGCGCCGAGCATCCGGCAGCTCTGGTCTCTAGGCAGTCGGCTCTATGGGATCCGCTGCTTGGATGGGCGGCCGAACGGGGCATTTCGCTGCTGCCGACCACCGGTATTCTTCACATCGCGCAACCTGCCGACTCTCTGGACGCCTATGGCCTGGCTGTGGACAGGCTCGATTCCTTCCGGATTGCCGCGCTCCACAATGCCGTTACGCTGACGGGTTCGGCGGTGATCGGCCTCGCCATGACGCTCGGACGGCTCACAGCAGAAGAAGCCTTCGATACGGCCCATGTCGACGAACATTGGCAGCTGGAGCTCTCGGGCGAGGACGAAGAGGAAAGGGCGAGACTCGAAATCAGGCGCTCCGAACTCGCTGAAACGGCTCGTTTCATTGCCCTTCTTGGCTGATTCCGGCCGCTCGGCGCCGGGCTAACGCAGCGTTGCCGCAGCGCTCGGGCCGGGTTGCTTCCTGCCCATGGGAATGGCGGCCAAGCCATTGGCAAAAACGGGATTTCGGTGCTATTCAGGTCGCCTTCGCGCGATGCGACAGCGCCAGCGGGCCGCTCATTTCCAGCCCGCGCTCAGGCGTCCAGACACAGTTCAGAGAGGCCGCCTCCCGATGGCCGGGAAGGGTGGCCCGTCCGGTATATCGAGGGGGCGGCATGAAGGACATTCTTCGTCGGCTTGAAGAGCGGCGGCAGGAGGCGCGGGCCGGCGGCGGCCAGAAGCGCATCGATGCGCAGCATGCGAAGGGCAAGCTCACCGCGCGCGAGCGCATAGAGCTTCTGCTCGACGAGGGCTCCTTCGAGGAGTTCGACATGTTCGTCGAGCACGACTGCCAGGACTTCGGCATGGAGAAGCAGAAAGTCCCCGGCGATGGTGTCGTTACGGGGTGGGGGACGGTGAATGGCCGCCCGGTCTTTGTTTTCGTGAAGGACTTCACGGTATTCGGCGGTTCGCTTTCGCGCAGCCATGCGAAGAAGATGACCAAGGTGCAGGACATGGCGCTGAAGACAGGCGCCCCGATCATCGGTCTCTTCGATGCCGGCGGCGCGCGCATTCAGGAGGGTGTCGACGCACTTGGCGGCTATGGCGAGGTGTTTACGCGCAATGTGCTCGCCTCGGGCGTGATCCCGCAGATTTCCGTCATCATGGGGCCTTGTGCTGGCGGCGACGTCTATTCGCCCGCCATGACCGATTTCATCTTCATGGTGCGCGACACGTCCTACATGTTCGTGACCGGTCCGGACGTCGTGAAAACCGTGACGAATGAAACGGTGACTTCCGAACAGCTCGGCGGCGCGTCGATCCACACCACCAAGTCCTCGGTTGCAGACGGCGCCTTCGACAATGACGTGATCGCGATGACGCAGATCCGGCGTCTGATCGACTTCCTGCCGTCGTCGAACCGCGATGAGGTGCCGGAGCGACCCTTCTTCGACGATGCTCATCGCATCGAGAGCTCGCTCGACACGCTCATTCCCGCAAATCCGAACATGCCCTACGACATGAAGGAGCTGATCCTGAAGGTCGTTGACGAGGGCGACTTCTTCGAGATGCAGGAAAGCTTTGCGAAGAACATCATCACCGGTTTTGCACGCATGGAAGGCCGGACCGTCGGCATCGTAGCGAACCAGCCGATGGTGCTGGCCGGTGTGCTCGACTCTGATGCGAGCCGCAAGGCCGCTCGCTTCGTGCGCTTCTGCGACTGCTTCAATATTCCGATCGTCACCTTCGTGGACGTGCCGGGCTTCCTGCCGGGCACGGCGCAGGAATATGGCGGCCTCATCAAGCACGGCGCCAAACTGCTCTTCGCCTACACGGAAGCAACGGTGCCGAAAGTAACGGTCATCACGCGCAAGGCTTATGGCGGTGCCTATGACGTGATGTCCTCGAAGCATATTCGCGGCGATATCAATTATGCCTGGCCGACCGCCGAAATCGCGGTGATGGGCGCGAAAGGTGCGGTCGAAATCATCCACCGTGCCGATATCAACGATCCGGAAAAGATTGCGGCTCATACCAAGGCCTATGAAGACCGCTTCCTCAACCCCTTCGTCGCGGCCGAGCGCGGCTATATCGACGAAGTCATCATGCCGCATTCCACGCGAGTCCGCATTGCGCGGGCGCTTGCGCTCCTCCGTCACAAGGAGCTCGAGAATCCGTGGAAGAAGCACGACAACATTCCGCTCTGAGGCGCGCTCCAATGTTCAAGAAAATCCTGATCGCCAACCGGGGCGAAATTGCCTGCCGCGTCATGAAGACGGCGAAGAAGATGGGCATCAAGACCGTCGCCGTCTATTCGGACGCGGACAAGGACGCACTCCATGTGGAGATGGCGGACGAGGCGGTTCATATCGGTCCGCCCCCTGCCGCCCAGTCCTATCTCCTCATCGACAAGATCATCGATGCCTGCAAGCAGACTGGCGCCGAGGCCGTGCATCCCGGCTACGGCTTCCTGTCGGAGAATGCGAAGTTCGCGCAGGCGCTGAAGGACAACGGCATTGCCTTTATCGGCCCGAATATCAAGGCCGTTGAAGTGATGGGCGACAAGATTGAGTCCAAGAAATTCGCCAATGCCGCGAAGGTGAACACGGTGCCGGGGTACCTCGGCGTCATCAAGGATGCGGAGGAGGCGGTCAAGATCGCCAACGAGATTGGCTACCCGGTCATGATCAAGGCGTCGGCCGGCGGCGGCGGCAAGGGTATGCGCATCGCCTGGTCGGAAAAAGAAGTAGCCGATGGCTTCACTTCTTCCATGTCGGAAGCGAAGTCATCCTTTGGCGACGATCGTGTCTTCATTGAGAAATTCGTGACGCAGCCGCGCCACATCGAAATTCAGGTGCTTGGCGACAAGCATGGCAATGTCGTCTATGTACATGAGCGCGAGTGCTCCATTCAGCGCCGCAACCAGAAAGTCATTGAAGAGGCGCCGTCGCCCTTCCTTGATGAAGCAACGCGCAAGGCCATGGGCGAGCAGGCAGTAGCGCTTGCCAAGGCTGTGGACTATGAAAGCGCAGGCACGGTCGAATTCATCGTCGACAAGGACCGCAATTTCTATTTTCTCGAAATGAATACGCGTTTGCAGGTGGAGCATCCGGTGACGGAGCTCATCACCGGCATCGACCTCGTGGAGCAGATGATCCGGGTTGCGGCGGGCGAGAAACTGTCGCTCAAGCAGTCGGACATCAAGATCAACGGCTGGGCAATCGAATCCCGCGTCTATGCGGAAGACCCTTACCGCAATTTCCTGCCGTCAACCGGACGCCTTGTGCGCTATCAGCCGCCGGAGGAAAGCGTTGTGGATGGCCTCACCATCCGTAACGACACCGGCGTCTATGAAGGCGGCGAAATCTCGATGTTCTACGATCCGATGATCGCCAAGCTTTGTACGCATGGGCCTGATCGTCTGTCGGCGATCGACCATATGGCCTATGCGCTCGATCAATTCCATATAGAGGGCATCCAGCACAATATCCCCTTCGTCAATGCGATCATGGAGCATCCGCGCTTCCGCGAGGGCCGTCTGACGACCGGGTTCATCGCCGAAGAATATCCGGACGGCTTCAGCGGGGTGCCGCTGTCGGACGAGCGTGCCATGAAGCTTGCGGCGATCGCCGTCTACATGAACAAGATTCATGCCGAGCGGGCGGTGCAGATCTCCGGCCAGCTTGCCAACCGGCCGCGCAAGCTGCCGAAGGAGTGGGTCGTCGCTGTCGATGACTGGGCGCGCCGCGTTACAGCGGATGACATGGGCGGTTCGGTTCGGGTCGTATTCCTCGATGAGGATGGCAACCGAACGGAAGCGCATAATGTCCGCTCCGAATGGGTGCCGGGCGAAGCCGTATTCCGTGGCGAGATCGATGGCCGTCCCATGGTGGTCGAACTCGTGCGCGCGAAGCAGGGTTACATCCTGCGCTATCGCGGTGCCTCGGCGCATGTTGTGGTCCGCACACCGCTTGGCCACCGGCTCAACCTGCTGATGCCGGAAAAGGTTGCGCCCGATACGTCCAAGATGCTGCTCTGCCCCATGCCGGGTCTCGTGAAGGCCATTCACGTCACCGTTGGCCAGGAAGTGAAGGCAGGCGAGGCGCTTGCCGTCGTCGAGGCCATGAAGATGGAAAATATCCTCAGGGCCGAAAACGACTGCGTCGTCGAGAAGATCAACGCGGCACCTGGCGACAGCCTTGCGGTCGATGCGGTGATCATGGAGTTTGCCTGAGCACTCTGCGGTTAGCCACGGCTCTCCCCTTTCGCCGGCTTGCATCCGGTCCCTCCTTCTCCCCATCGGGGAGGGGGAGGGCGGAAGGTGCTGAATCCCTCATGGGCGCGCCAGCCTGTCTCCCGCTGCCTTATCGCGCTATAGTCTTTGCCGGGGCTCAGGAAGGAGAACTGTAATGCGCGGCGCGATCTTCCGGCTATTTGCCATTCTGATACTCGTTACGAGCGGCACAGCCGCGCAGGCGCAGTCATCTGGCGACATTGCGGGCCAGGCCCTCGAATGGGCGAGCGGCGGCGATGTATTCTCTGTCGCGCGCGACCTCACAATCGACCGCAAGGTGGACGGTACGCTCTCCGCCGCCGGCGAAGTCGTGATCCTGACCCGGGATGCGGAAGTGAAAGGGGATACCTGGATCGCCGCGCGCCGGGCCGCGGTCGAAGGGGATCTCCATGGGGATCTATCCATCCGTGCGCAAGAGGCGCTCATCAATGGCAAGGTGAAGGGCGACGTGGCCTTTTACGGGCTCGACCTCACGCTCGGGCCGGACGCGGATATTGGCGGCAATGTCACCTATTACTCCCCCTCCACAGCGCGGGTGGACCGCAATGCAAGGGTGAAGGGAGAGATCAACGGTCATGACATTGCAGCAGCGCGCGAACAGAGCCCGCCCGCGGCGCCGCGCGCCGACATGCGCGATCGCTGGCGCGATCGTCATATGAATGAGTATTGGGACGGGCCGCGCATCTCGGCGCCGGGCTATCACATGTCGGCAAGTGGCGCTTTGTTCTTCGGCGTCATCGCTCTCGTGATTGCCTTCGCCATGCCGGTCACGACCACCCGGATGCGCGATGCGCTTGTTGCGCAGCCCATACCTGCCCTCGGGCTCGGCTTGATCTGGCTTGTCGGCTTGCCTGTCGCTGCCGTTCTTATCGCGATCACGATTGTCGGCCTGCCATTTGCTTTCCTGCTTCTTCTGCTCTGGCCTCTTGGCATGATCCTGGGGCTTGCCGGCACGCTGGCCGCCTTTGGTGAATTTCTCGCGGGCAGGATCGGAGAGGCGGGGAAAGGTGCTCTCGGCCGCGTCGCAGGCATCGTCCTTGCCGCCGCGATCATATGGATCGGGATATCCGTGCCGTTCCTCGGCGCGCTGGTCTGGCTCTTCGCGGTGGCCGGCGGTATCGGGCTTCTTTATCTCGGCCTCCGCCAGACGCCGCTCTGACAGTTGGCCGGCAGGCTAACTGCCGGAGGGGCCAAAGATTCGGGCGAAGTTGCGCTTCAGCGCGATGTCCACATCGGCCATCGTGGCGGTAATGCCCAGATCGGCGAGACTTGTCACGCCGTGCTGGCTGATGCCGCAGGGCACGATGCCGCTGAAGTGATCGAGGTCGGGATCGACATTCAGGCTGACGCCGTGGAATGTCACCCATTTGCGGATGCGCACGCCGATGGCGGCAATCTTGTCCTCCGCCGTCAGGCCCTTCTCCGGCCGCTTTACCCATACGCCGACACGGCCCTCACGCAGCTCTCCGGTCACATTGAATTCCGCAAGCGTCGCGATCAGCCACCGTTCCAGGTCGCCCACGAAGGCACGCACGTCCGGTGTGCGGCGCTTCAGGTCGAGCATGACATAGGCGACGCGCTGGCCGGGTCCGTGATAGGTGTATTGCCCGCCGCGCCCGGTCTGGAACACGGGAAAGCGGCCGGGGTCCACGAGGTCCCTTTCCGCGGCGCTGGTGCCTGCCGTATAGAGCGGCGGGTGCTCCAGCAGCCACACCAGCTCCGGCGCGCGTCCCTCGGCAATGGCGGCCACGCGCTCCTCCATTTCCCGCACGGCCGCTTCATAGGGCACCGGCGCATCCGAAATGCGCCATTCGGGTGCTTCAGCATCCGCCGCAGGAAGGGAAAGGGGCTTAACCATGGGGTAACTCTACCATGCGACCTTAGAAGCCGTATCAGTGCTTCGGGCAAGTGGGGTCGATCTTGAATTCCGTCAACAATGTCTTTGTCGAACTGTCGGTCGTGCTTGGCAAGACCTCGCTGCCGATCCATCAGCTTTTGAAGATGGGCCGCGGTGCCGTGATCGAGCTTGGCACGAAGCAGGATGAGGAGATCTGGGTGCTGGCCAATAATGTGCCAATCGCGCGAGGCGAAATTATTGTTCAGGGCGAGAAGGTTGCGGTGTCGATTACATCCACTCTCTCAGCATCGGAAGCCGCCGCGGCAAATATCTGAGCAACAGATTTTGGCGCGATTTGGAGGGGCCCCTTGGGCCCCTTTTTTGTATATTCCACATATGATTTGTAATTTATAATAATATACGGACGAGAGTTGAATTATAGGGCATAGTTGCTATGTCTAACGGGAATTGAGCGGCTGCGCTGTGGCACCGCCATTTCAAGGGCCAGCTGAGGAGGCGCCCATGTTGCCGATCCTGCTCGATCTTTCCTCGCTTGACGTCGTTCTGGTTGGCGAGGGGGAGGCAGCTGAAAAGCGGCTCGGGTTGCTCGACGAGGCAGGCGCGGCGCGTCTCGATGTCTATTCTTCTGCTCCGTCGGAGGCGTTTTCGAGGCGGGCGGGAAAGCGGCTCAAGGGGGCGCGGCCTTCCGATGAGGCGTTGACGGGCGCCCATATCGTCTTTCTCGCCGGGCTTGGCGACCGTGAAAGCATCGAGCTTGCCGGCAAGGTGCGGGAGGCAGGGCGGCTCGTGAATACGGAGGACGTGAAGCCGCTTTGCGACTTTCATGTCCCTTCCATTGTGCGGCGCGGAGATCTTGTCATCTCTGTTTCGACCGGCGGCAAGTCGCCGGGCCTTGCGCGGCGGTTGAGGCGGCATCTTGAAGGCCAGTTCGGCCCCGAATGGGCAGGCCGCCTGGATGAAGTTGGGCGCCAGCGGCGTGTCTGGCGCGCCGAAGGACTGGAACTGGCGGAAATCGGCCGCAGGGTCGATGCGTATATCGAAGAGAAAGGCTGGCTTTCATGACCGCAATCGACCTGAGAAAGCGCCCCGGAAAGGCGTCCATGGGCGAGGATCGCGCGGCTGTGATGGACTCGGCCACTGTGGTCTCACCTGCGCTGCAGCGTCTGCGCGCGGCGCACAAGGGGCTCGGGGGCGTCGATCTCCTCAGGGCCACGATCAAGACCGAGTTTCCCGGCAAGATTGCCGTCGTCTCGTCATTCGGGGCGGAGTCTGCGGTGCTGCTTCACATGGTGGCTCAGGTTGATCCCGCCACGCCCGTCATCTTTCTCAATACCGGCAAGCTCTTCGGAGAGACATTGCGTTATCGGGACCGGCTGCAGGAAAAGCTCGGCCTGACGGATATTCGCGCGATCGGGCCGCATCCCGCCGATCTGGCGGCAAGGGACCCTCATGGCGGGCTGTGGAATGCCGACCCGGATGCCTGCTGCCATGTTCGCAAGGTGCTGCCGCTCGAGCGGGCGCTCAAGGGCTTCGATGCCTCCATAACCGGCCGCAAGCGCTTCCAGACCAATGCGCGGGCCGCCATGGAGACAATCGAGGAAGAAAGGGTGCGTGGTACCGGCGAGCCGGGCACAGCCACCGGAACCCGCTTCAAGGTCAATCCGCTGGCCGACTGGACCCAGGAGGACCTTGAGGCCTATCTCGACGAGCACAAGCTGCCCCGGCATCCGCTGGTAAAGGACAACTATCTGTCGATCGGCTGCATGCCCTGCACGGAACGTGTGCCGGAGGGCGGTTCCTATCGCGACGGGCGCTGGGTTGGCCGCGACAAGGACGAGTGCGGTATCCACCTGCCCAACAATATTGATGGTGATGGCATTTAGGTCGGGAAATCCGCCATTTGCCGCTTGAGCAACCGACGCGGATTTGTTACATCCGCCCGGCTCACGAGACATGCGGTCGTGGCGGAATTGGTAGACGCGCAGCGTTGAGGTCGCTGTGGGGTAACTCCCGTGGAAGTTCGAGTCTTCTCGACCGCACCATCTCTCCCCCGGTTAGGGGGCAGGGTTCATCCTTCATCGCAATGAACCGCCGTTTTTGCCCGGTCTGGCGCGCTTTTTAGCCTGCCCCGGCTGGCGGCTCCCTGCCAAATGAAGCACACTCGCCGCGTTCGGAAACGCGATTCAACGGGAGTGGCGCCCTTGGCCGATCCGGCTCATGCAGAAACCGGCGACGAGGTGGCGGAAGAGACGCTTTCGCCTGGATTCGTGCGCTCCGTTGTCGATGCCGTGGACCGGGCCGATGCCAAGGCGGCGCGCGAGCTTGTCTTGCCGTTGCGCCCGGCGGATCTGGCCGAGCTTCTCGAACTGCTGCGGCCGGACGAACGTCAGCATCTTGTGGTCATTCTCGGGGATGATCTCAATCCCGAAGTGCTGAGCGAGCTGGATGAGAGCGTCCGCGACCATCTGATCGAAATGCTCGATCCGAAGGACATTGCGGCGGCGCTCACCGAGATGGATTCGGATGACGCCGTCTACCTGCTCGAGGACATGGACGAGGACGAGCAGCGGCTGATTCTCGATCAGCTGCCGGCGAGCGAGCGCGCGGCGCTCGAACAATCACTCGACTATCCGGAATATTCGGCTGGCCGTCTGATGCAACGCGAGCTGGTCGCGGTGCCGCCATTCTGGGATGTCGGCCAGACCATCGACCATCTGCGCGAGGCAGACGATCTTCCCGAGGATTTCTACGAAATCTTCGTGGTCGACGCGGCCTACAAACCGATCGGCACGGTGCCGCTTTCCCGCGTCATGCGGACGAAAAGGCCCGTGAAGATCTCCGAGATCATGGAAGGAGAGCAGACACTCATCCCGGTCACGATGGACCAGGAAGACGTGGCGTTGCAGTTCAGCAAATACGACCTGATCTCGGCGGCGGTGGTGGACGAATCCGGCCGCCTCGTCGGCGTCATCACGGTGGACGATATCGTCGAGGTTATCAGCGAGGAAGCGGCCGAGGATATTCGCCTGCTTGCAGGTGTCGGCGAGGAGTCGATTTCCGATACCGTCATGCAAACATCGAGGAGCCGAATTCCCTGGCTTCTCGTGAATCTGGTGACGGCAATCGTCGCTGCTTCGGTGATCGCGCTGTTCGACGCGACGATCGAGCAGATGGTCGCGCTTGCCGTGCTGATGCCCATTGTCGCCTCGATGGGCGGCAATGCCGGAACGCAGACCATGACGGTGACGGTGCGCGCGCTCGCAACGCGCGATCTCGTCAATTTCAATGTCAGCAGAACCATCATTCGAGAGTTCTGGGTCGGCATTCTCAATGGATTGTTCTTTGCCGCACTTCTTGGTGTGCTGGTCGGACTTGTCTTTGGAAACGAATGGCTCGGCATCGTTTTCGGCAGCGCCATGATGATCAATCTCGTCGTGGCGAGCCTGACCGGTATTCTGGTGCCTCTTGGGCTGGAAAAACTTGGCGCGGACCCGGCCGTGTCATCCGCCGTTTTTGTAACGACGACGACCGATGTTGTGGGTTTTTTCGCCTTCCTTGGTCTGGCGGCTGTCGTGTTGTTCTACTGAGCGCTGGAAGGCGCGGGAGGAGTTCAAGGATGTCGGTAATCAGGGGCGCTGTCCGTTCATTTCTCGCCCTGGCGTCGCTTGCACCGGCCATCGTCATTGCCCTGCCTGAACTGGCTGCGGCACAGGGCTGGCGCGAGGGAACGCCGATGACGACGGGACGTGCCTTCGCCGGGGGCGCATTGATCGGTTCCGACCTTTATGTCGTTGGCGGGGACAGCACTTCGGGGCCGCGTACCGATGCGGAAATCTACGACATCAGCGGTGATATATGGCGCGCTGCGCCGGCGCTGCCCGCAGGGCTCCAGCAATTCGGCATGGCCGCTTTCGGCGGCCGGATCTATGTCGCGGGCGGTTACGAAGCGCCGCCAGCCGAGCGGCCGCAGTTCGGCGTTCTGAACAGGCAGGAGGGTGCATCAGCCGTTGCCGAAGGCGATACGGCCAAGGCCTGGACCTATGATCCGCAAGTTGGCACATGGATCGGCATTGCTTCCATGCCGTCCGCCCGCGCCGGCCATGGTTTCGTCGTGTCCGGTGACAGGATCTACGCTCTTGGAGGACGCGGCGATGAGGCATCGCGCGTGTGGGCCTATGACCCGGCAGCCAATCGCTGGCAGCCTGTGGGCGACCCCATGCCCGCGCCGCGCGTAGCAGCGGCCTATGTGGTTGCGAATGGCCGCATCTATGCAACGGGCGGGCTTATCGACGGCAATGCGACTGCGCGTGTCGATATTTTCGATCCGGCGACCGGACGATGGCAGAGCGGTCCCGCGCTTCCTTCGCCGCGGGCGGGCCATGTCGCGGTAAACATGGACGGCCGCATTCATGTGACAGGTGGCGAGCAGAGGAAGCCGCCGCGTACATATGGCGATCATTTCGTGCTGGATCGTGGCGGCTCTTCCTGGCGGTCCCTCGCTGCCATGCCTACGCCGCGCCATGGCGCTGTCGCAGCGGTTGCAGACGGCAAGATGGTTGTGGCCGGTGGCAGCCCTGGGGCGGGCGTCTATACCGTTTTCACGGAGTCGGACGTCGTCGAAATTTATCCGGAAGAATAATCCCCACCCAAGCTGTCCGGGGGTAAACACGAATTGTGAAGGGCGCGGCAAAGTCGCCCGGCAAAGAACAGGGAAACAGGCATGCGTGCGAACGACTATCCTTCTCTCGATTTCGATCTGGGCGAAACTGCCGACATGATCCGCGACACGGTGCGCGCATTTACAGCGGACAAGATCACGCCGCGTGCAGCCGAGATCGATCGTACGAACGAGTTTCCGCGCGATCTGTGGCCGCAGCTTGGAGAACTCGGTCTTCTGGGCATTACGGTCGAAGAAGAGTTCGGAGGGGCGGGGCTTGGCTATCTCGAGCATGTCGTTGCCATGGAGGAGATAAGCAGGGGGTCGGCCAGCGTCGGCCTCTCCTATGGAGCACATTCCAATCTCTGCGTGAACCAGCTTCGCCGCTGGGGGACCGATGCGCAGAAGCGCAAATATCTGCCGAAACTTATTTCCGGCGAACATGTCGGCGCGCTTGCCATGTCCGAGCCGGGGGCGGGTTCCGACGTCGTTTCGATGCGGCTCAAAGCGGAGAAGAAGGGCGACCGCTATGTGCTCAACGGCAACAAGATGTGGATCACCAATGGTCCCGATGCGGACACGCTGATCGTCTATGCAAAGACCGACATCAATGCAGGGCCGAAGGGCATCACGCCGTTCCTGATCGAAAAGGGCATGAAGGGATTTCGTCCTGCACAGAAGCTCGACAAGCTCGGCATGCGCGGATCGAACACGGCGGAGCTTGTGTTCGAGGATTGCGAAGTGCCGGAAGAAAACGTGCTCGGCAAGGTGAATGAGGGCGTGCGCGTTCTCATGTCCGGTCTCGACTATGAGCGCGCGGTACTTGCCGCCGGGCCGCTCGGTATCATGCATGCCTGCATGGATGCTGTGATTCCCTATGTTCACGAGCGCAAGCAGTTCGGCGAACCGATCGGTACGTTCCAGCTCATGCAGGGCAAGCTCGCCGACATGTATTCGACGATGAATGCCTGCCGGGCTTACGTTTATGCGGTGGCGAAGGCCTGCGACCGCGGGCAGACGACGCGGAAAGACGCGGCTGGCGCTATCCTCTATGCAGCCGAGAAGGCGACATGGATGGCGCTCGAAGCGATCCAGACGCTGGGCGGCAACGGCTATATCAACGACTATGCCACGGGCCGTCTGCTCCGCGACGCGAAGCTCTATGAGATCGGCGCTGGCACAAGCGAAATCCGCCGTATGCTGATCGGCCGCGAACTTTTCAACGAGACGGCGTGAGCCATCAGGGCTGCTTCATCAGGCCGAGCTTGCGGAACAGGGCAGGTGCCGCCCAAGTGGCATAGACGCCGATAGCGGCGACGGCGATATAGGTAGCGATGGCGCCGGGAAGGCCAAGTGCCTGTCCGCCGCGCGTGAGGCCGATCTGCACGGCGAATACGCCGGCCGTCCCCACAACGGCCATGATGACTTGCAGCCACCATGCGGGCAGGACCGGTTTTTCCGGCGCTGCCCGCCGGTCGAGCGCCGCACCGCCGAGCCAGCCGAGAAGGAGGAACAAGACGGCTGCAATGCCGCTTGGATCTTCATTGTTTGGCCAGATGACCCAGAGCAGGGGAATGGCGACCACGATCACCGCGAAGTCCATCCATGCGGGAAGGCGCCGCCAGCGGGACACGACATGCTCATGTACCAGCACGGCGAAGATCGCGAGGCTGACAAGACCGAGTGCGATGCCGGCAAGCACATCCTCGACGTCATGGACACCGAGATAGAGGCGGCTGAAGCAAACGCCAGACGCAATGAAGAAGGCCGCGGCCCAGGCCCATGCGCGGCGCAGTTCATATGCGAGCCAGAACCACATGGCGACGGCGACCTGCGCATGACCGGAGGGCAGGCCGTAGGATTCTCCGACGCGATCCGCATCGAGCTGGAAGGCGGGGTCGGGACGCGCGTCCTGCCAGAAATCCTTGAGCCAGCCATTGAGGATAGCCGTGATGGCGATCAGAACGGCCAAGCGCGTGAAAAGATTGCGATTCCAGAGCCAATAACCGATGGGCAGGAAAATCAGGAAGAAAGGCGTGTAGCCCAGGAAGGTGAAGGCGTTGAAGATATGAGTGGCGGTCTCGCTTCGCAGCGGCAGCACCCAATCCATATTGTGCAGAAAATCTTCCAAGGCTTTATTCCCCCATGCCTTTGGCAGCCTGTTTTTCTGGGATAGGGTTTTGCCCGAATCCCGGCCCCGTGCCACCAGTCTAACCGTGGAAAACGCCCCATGTCACACGAACGTCACGATCCTGTCATCATCGCCAGCGCCGCGCGCACGCCGATGGGCGGCCTCCAGGGCTCGCTCGCAGGCAAGACGGCGCCCGAACTCGGGGCCATCGCCGTCAAGGGAGCCGTGGAGCGGGCAGGGCTCACGCCGACGGCTGTGGATGAGGTGCTGATGGGCTGTGTGCTCTCGGCAGGGCTCGGACAGGCGGCGGCACGGCAGGCGGCGCGGGGCGCGGGACTCGACGATGGGACGCCGGCCACGACGATCAACAAGATGTGCGGCTCGGGCATGAAGGCGGTGATGATGGCGCATGACGCGATCGTGGCCGGCAATGCGGAAGTCGCGGTGGCGGGCGGGCTCGAGAGCATGACCAACGCGCCCTATCTGCTGCCCAAGGCGCGGGGCGGGATGCGGCTCGGCCATGGCGAGGTGAAGGACCACATGTTCCTCGACGGGCTGGAAGATGCCTATGAAGGCCGGTTGATGGGGACCTATGCCGAGGAGACGGCAAGGCATTACCAGTTCACGCGCGAGCAGCAGGACGCCTATGCACTGGAGTCGCTCGCCCGTGCGAAGCGGGCGGTCGAGGGCGGCACCTTCTCGCATGAGATCGTGCCGGTGGAGGTTGCGGGCAAGAAGGGTGTTACGGAAGTCGTGCATGACGAGCAGCCGCTGAAGGCGGACGCAGCGAAGATTCCGCTGCTGAAGCCCGCTTTCGCGCGGGACGGCTCGGTGACGGCGGCGAATTCAAGCTCGATTTCGGACGGGGCGGCGGCGCTGGTGCTGATGCGGCTGTCGGAAGCGGAGCGGCGCGGCCTCACGCCGCTTGCCGCCATTCGCGGCCACACGATGCATGCGCAGGAGCCGGCCTGGTTCTCGACGGCACCGATCGGCGCGATCAACAAGCTGCTCGACAAGACCGGCTGGACGAAAAACCAGGTCGATCTCTGGGAGGTGAACGAAGCCTTCGCCGTGGTCGCCATGGCGGCGATCCGCGATCTCGGCCTCAGCCACGACAACATGAACATCTATGGCGGCGCCTGCGCGCTCGGCCATCCGATCGGCGCATCGGGGGCGCGGATCATGGTGACGCTGCTCAATGCGCTGAAGCAGACGGGAGGCAAGCGCGGCGTCGCCTCGCTCTGCATTGGCGGCGGCGAGGCGACGGCGATTGCAATCGAAAGGCTGACTTAAGCGGCGGCGTCCTTTGCCAGCGTGTTCTTCACATGCTCGGCAAGGGCGATGAGGCCGTTGAGCGGGCGGATCAGCACTTCGATATGGGCGATCTGGCCCGCCTCGTTCACCGTGATGCGGTCGATGCCTTTCAGCTTCGTCTCGCCGATGCGCGAATTGAACTCAAGGATGATCTCGTTCCCGTCCACCCATTCCTTGGTGTAGGTAAAATCCTCGAAGCCTTCGATGACGGCATTGAGGATCGCCAGCACATAGGGTTTCGACGATTTCGGCTTGTAGAAGGCGGGGGATGAGATCATTGCGTCTTCGGCGACGAGCGCCTCAAGCAGCGCGGGATCGTGGTTCTCGACATAGGCATACCAGCGGTCGAGAAACTTGCGTGCGGCATCAGCCATGATTTCCTCCCGGTGTCATTTCATCACGCCCTGAAGCACGAGGCGGGTGTGGATGGCGATGAGCTTCCTTTGCCCGATGCGGCCTTTGGCATCGTACCATGTGCAGATGCCGGTCAGCATGGCGAGGATGGCATAGGCGCTGACACGCACATCCTCAATTTTGAACAGGCCGCGGGCGGCACCCTGCTTGAGAATGGTGCAGAGCCGGTCCTCATAGGAGCGGCGCAGGGCGACGATCTTCCGGCGGTTTTTCGGTTCGAGGCTACGAAGCTCGGACGAGCCTATGAAAACTTCGCGTTTCCTTTCGATATGATAGGTGAGGTGGAAGGCAATGAAGGCTTCCAGCGCCTCAAGTGGATCCTCGATACCGGCGAGTGCCTTGTCGATGCTCGCAAGCAGCGTCACCATGTGATTGTGGATGAGGTCGAAGAGGAGGTCCTGCTTCGTTTCGATATGGTTGTAGAGGGAGCCGGGCTGAAGGCCGATGCGGGCGGCAAGCTGGCGCAGGCTCATTGTCTCATAGCCATGCGCATGAATGAGGTCGAGCCCCGCCTCGCGGATGGCGGCAAGGGTCTTTTCGCCGGATGAACCTGCCGTTCGCGCCAAGGGGCGATCTCCCGGTCACGCTATTGCTCAAGCCTTTTTACGAACGTATGATCGTTTTTATAAAGTGTCCAGTCCGGGGTGAAGGCCGTGGCCGTTCTCAAGACCAATATCAATCCGCGCGATGCCCGCTACAAGGAGAATGCCGAGGCTATGGCGCGGCTCACAGCCCAGCTCAACGAAGAGCGGGCAAAGGCCGCGCTCGGCGGCGACGAACGCTCGCGCGAGCGGCATGTTTCGCGCGGCAAGCTCCTGCCGCGAGAGCGCGTCTATGGGCTGATCGACCCCGGAACGCCCTTCCTCGAACTGTCGCCGATGGCCGCGCATGGCATGTATGGCGAAGCGATCAACGGGGCGGGCATCATTACCGGCATTGGCCGCATCGCGGGACAGGAATGTGTGATTGTCTGCAACGATGCGACGATCAAGGGCGGTACCTATTATCCGGTCACGGTGAAGAAGCATCTGCGGGCGCAGGAAATCGCGCTCGAAAACAATCTGCCCTGTTTCTATCTCGTGGATTCGGGCGGCGCGAACCTGCCGAACCAGGCGGAGATTTTTCCCGACCGGGAGCATTTCGGCCGTATCTTCTACAATCAGGCGCGGATGTCGGCGAAGGGGATTCCGCAGGTTGCGGTGGTGATGGGCTCCTGCACGGCGGGCGGGGCCTATGTGCCGGCCATGTCGGACGAGACGGTGATCGTGCGCAAGCAGGGCACGATCTTTCTCGGCGGACCGCCGCTCGTGAAGGCGGCGACGGGCGAGATCGTCTCAGCGGAGGATCTCGGCGGGGCGGATGTCCATTCGCGCAAGTCCGGCGTCACCGACCATTACGCGATGGACGACAATCATGCGCTTGCGATTGCCCGGCAGATCGCGGGGACGCTCAATCGCAAGAAGCAGATTTCCATTCCGCTCGCCGAGCCCCGCGCGCCGCTTTACGACATGGCCGAGCTTGATGGGGTGGTGCCCCATGCGCTGTCGATCCAGTACGATGTGCGCGAGGTGATTGCGCGGCTTGTCGATGGTTCGGCGTTCGACGAGTTCAAGAAGCTCTATGGTACCACGCTCGTTTGCGGCTTTGCGCATATTCACGGGATGCCGGTTGGCATCATCGCCAATAATGGCATCCTCTTTTCGGAGTCGGCGCTCAAGGGCGCGCATTTCATCGAGCTGTGCTGCCAGCGCAAGGTGCCGCTGCTGTTCCTTCAGAACATCGCGGGCTTCATGGTGGGCCGCGAATATGAGACAGGCGGCATTGCGAAGGACGGGGCAAAGCTCGTGACGGCGGTCGCGTCCGCCAATGTGCCGAAGGTGACGCTCATCATCGGCGGTTCCTATGGCGCGGGGAATTACGGCATGTGCGGGCGGGCCTACAGCCCCCGGTTCCTTTTCACCTGGCCCAATGCGCGCATCTCGGTGATGGGCGGCGAGCAGGCGGCAAGCGTGCTGGCAACGGTCCACCGCGACGCAGACAAATGGACGCCGGAAGAAGCGGACGCCTTCAAGGCGCCGATCCGCGCGCAGTATGAGGAGGAGGGGCATCCCTATTTCGCCACCGCGCGGCTCTGGGACGACGGCATCATCGCGCCGTCCGAAACCCGCCGCGTCCTCGCGCTCGCCTTTTCCGCCACGCTCAACGCCGAAATACCGGAGACGCAGTTCGGCGTCTTCAGGATGTGAGGGGAAGCCATATGTTCAAATCCCTTCTCATTGCCAATCGCGGCGAAATCGCCGTTCGCATCATCCGCACGGCGCGGCGGATGGGGCTTCGGACCATCGCGGTCTATTCCGAAGCCGATGCCAATGCCTATCACGCCGCGGAAGCGGACGAGGCCTATTGCATCGGCGGGGCGGCGGCGGCCGAGAGCTATCTGCGCGCCGATGCCATTCTCGATGCCTGCAAACGCGCGGGCGCCGATGCCGTGCATCCAGGCTATGGTTTTCTCTCTGAAAATGCCGGCTTTGCAGAAGCCTGCGAGAAGGCGGGGCTGATCTTCGTCGGGCCGCCTGCCAATGCCATTCGCGCCATGGGGCTGAAGGACGCCGCCAAGGCGCTGATGGAGAAGGCGGGTGTGCCTGTGGTGCCCGGCTATCATGGCGACAATCAGGATGCAGGCTTCCTTGCCGAACGGGCAAAGGAGATCGGCTATCCCGTTCTCATCAAGGCGGTAGCGGGCGGCGGCGGCAAGGGGATGCGCCGCGTGAACGCGGCTGAGGATTTCGAGAAGGAATTGAAAAGCGCGCAGCGCGAGGCGGGCGCCGCCTTCGGCGACGAGCGGGTGCTGGTGGAGAAATATGTGTCGCGGCCGCGGCATATCGAAATTCAGGTATTTGCGGATGGACATGGGCAGGCCGTGTCGCTTTACGAGCGCGATTGCTCGTTGCAGCGGCGCCACCAGAAGGTGGTGGAGGAGGCGCCTGCACCCGGTATGCCGCCCGAGATGCGCAAGAGGATGGGCGAGGCGGCAGTGGCGGCGGCCAAGGCCATCGGCTATCGCGGCGCGGGCACGGTCGAGTTCATCGCCGATGCGTCGGATGGCCTGAAGCCGGACGGCTTCTGGTTCATGGAAATGAACACGCGCCTTCAGGTCGAGCATCCGGTGACGGAGGCGATCACGGGACAGGATCTCGTGGAATGGCAGTTGCGCGTGGCGGCGGGCGAACATCTGCCGCTGACGCAGGACAAGGTGCCGCTGAAGGGCCATGCGGTCGAGGTGCGGCTCTATGCCGAGGACCCGGCCAAGAATTTCTTTCCCTCGACGGGGCGGCTGTCGCGGCTACGCGTGCCGCTGACCATGCCGCATGTGCGCACCGATATGGGTGTGCGCGAGGGCGACGAAGTGACGATGTTCTATGACCCGATGATCGGCAAGATCATCGCGCATGGCGAGACGCGGCTTCAGGCGCTCAGAACGCTCAAACAGTTTCTGACCGGCATGGAGGTAGCGGGACCGCGGACCAATCTCGGTTTTCTCATCAATGCGGTGGGGCATGAGGCCTTTCTGAAGGGCGATATAGATACGGGTTTCATCGACCGGCATCTTTCCGAGCTGGTGCCTGCTGGCGGTGCTTCGCCGCGCGTGCTGGCGCTGGGCGCGGCAGCGCATCTGCTGATGCGGGGGGCGGAGCGGCAGGCGCTGCAAGCGGCAAGCGCGGAGCCCAATTCCCCCTGGGCAGCGAATGATGGCTGGGTGCCGGGCGGACGGCGGAGCGAAACATTGAAGTTCACCGTTTCCGGCGAAGACGTGACGCTGACCGCGACACCCGATGGCGAGGGCTGGCGGATTGCCGGGGCGGGAGAGGGAACGGTCTCCGTTTCCGCCGCGCTGGGCGGGGATGGTGCGCTTACGGCGACGGTGGACGGGGTGCGGCTTGCCGGGGCCTGCGTGCGGAAGGAGGCGGGGTTCGTTCTCGTCCATGAGGGCATTGCGGTGGAATTCGCCATTGCCGATCCGCTCGATGTCGATGTGGCGTCCGACGCCGATGCAGGGGCGCTGAAGGCGCCGATGCCCGGCAAGATCGTGCAGGTGCTGGCGGAGAAGGGCGCGAAGGTGCGCAAGGGCGCGCCGCTCATCGTGATGGAAGCGATGAAGATGGAGCAGACGCTGGCGGCGGGCATGGACACGGTGGTTGCCTCGGTCCATGTTGGCACCGGCGACCAGGTGGAGGCGGGCGCCGTGCTTGTTTCCTTCGAAGAGGCGGAAGGTTGACGCTCCATCTCGTAAAGCTCTGTGTCGGTGCGGACGACATTGCCGATCTGGCGAACTGGCAGGCGGAGCGCCTTGCCGAGAAAAAGCGGCTGAAACAGCCGCAGGTGCTTGCCCATGTGACGCGCATGGTGCCGAAGCGGGCGGACGAACTGCTTGCCGGCGGTTCGCTCTACTGGGTGATGAAAGGTGTCATCCGCTGCCGCCAGAAGCTCATCGGTATCGAACCATTCACGGATGGGGAGGGCATTGGCCGCTGCCGGCTTTTGCTCGACAAGGAGATCGTGGCGACACGGCGGCAGGAGCGCAGGCCGTTTCAGGGCTGGCGCTATCTGGAGGCGAAGGACGCGCCCGCCGATGTGAAAAAGGGCGAGGCGGAAGACGACATGCCCGAAGCGATGCGCCGCGAGCTGGAAGAGCTGGGGCTGCTCTAGGCCTTTTGCGCCTTCAGACCGGCATATTGTCGATGAGGCGGGTCTTGCCGATCTTCGCGGCGACGAGGATGCGCGCGGGGGCGGTGGGCCTGTCGTCCGGGAAGGCGGCGAGCGAGGCGGCATCGCGGATTTCGAGATAGTCGAGCTTGTCGAAGCCGAGGGCGAGTATGCGCCTTGCGCCTTCCGCCGTCGCGTCGGAGATCCTGGCGCCTTTGGCAACGCTTGCCGCCGTATCGCGCAGGATCAGGTTGAGCTGGCCTGCAGCCTTACGTTCTTCAGGCGAGAGATAGACATTGCGCGACGACATGGCGAGGCCGTCCGCCTCGCGCATGATGGCACCGCCGAGGATTTCGACCGGGATGTCGAGATCGGCCACCATGCGGCGGATCACCATGAGCTGCTGCCAGTCCTTTTCGCCGAAAATCGCAATGTCCGGCATGGCACGGAGGATGAGCTTCGCAACGACGGTGGCGACGCCCGCGAAATGCGTAGGGCGGAAGGTGCCTTCGAGGGGCTCGGTGACGCCAGTGAGCGAGATGGTGGTGGAGAAGCCTTGCGGATACATGTCGGCCGCGTCGGGCGCATAGATGAGATGTGCCTTGCCTTCGAGCCGCGCCGCATCGGCCGCCTCGGTGCGGGGATAGGAGGAGAAATCCTCATGCGGCGCAAATTGCGTCGGGTTCACGAAGATCGAGACGATGACGCGGTCCGCGCGCTGGCGGCCGAGATCGGCGAGCGAGAGATGGCCGTCATGGAGCGCGCCCATGGTGGGCACGAGCGCGACGGTGAGCCCCTCGCGGCGCCAGCGGGCAACGGCCTCGCGCAGCGCGGCGGCGCTGCGGGCGACGGGGATGGCATAGCTTGTCGTGTCGAGTGTCATGGCCGCTCTCCGGAAAACCGGCGGGAAGATAGCGGCAGAGGGGGATGAACTCAAATGGCGGGCGGGGAGGGCCGGGGGAACCGGCCCTCCGCAGCGTCAGGCAAGCCTGCCTTCGATCGCCTTGGCGTAGAGCGTCTCGTAATCGCCGGCCGTCATGGGCAGCGGGTTGCCGCCGGTGGAGGGATCCTCGAGCGCCATCGGCGCGGCTTCCGCGATGACATCCGTATCGACGCCGATGTCCTTCAGCGTGTTCGGGATGCCGACTTCCTCGCGCAGCGCCAGCACCCAGTCGACGAAGCCCGCGAAGCTCTGGTTCCTGAGGCCGAGATAGCGCGCGGCGGCGGTGAGCTTTTCGTCGATCGCCTTCTGGTTGTGGACGAGCACATAGGGCATCACCACGGCATTGGTGAGGCCGTGATGCGTGCCGCGCAGCGACGAGCAGGGATGGCTCATCGCATGCATCGCGCCAAGCCCCTTCTGGAAGGCGGTGGCGCCCATGGAGGAGGCGGCCATCATGAAGGCGCGGGCCTCGACATTGCTGCCGCGCTTCGTCGCCTCCGGCAGCCACTCCTTGCAGAGCCGCATGCCTTCCAGCGCGACGCCCTGGGCGAGCGGATGCCAGAAGGGCGAGCAATAGGCCTCGAGGCTGTGGGAGAGCGCATCCATGCCCGTTGCCGCCGTGATATGCGGCGGCAGGCCGATGGTGAGCTCGGGATCGGCGATGACATCGACCGGCATCATCTTCGGGTGGAAGATGATCTTCTTGGTGTGGTCGCTTTCATCGGTGATGACGGCGGCGCGGCCGACTTCGGAGCCGGTGCCGGCCGTGGTCGGCACGGCGATGACGGGCGCGATACCCTTCGGGTCGGCGCGCGTCCACCAGTCCTCGCGGTCCTCATAGTCCCACATGGGGCGCGTCTGGCCGGACATGAAGGCGATGGCCTTGCCCGCATCCATGGCGCTGCCGCCGCCGAAGACGATGACGCCATCATGCTTGCCGCGCGCATAGGCCTTGAGACCCGCTTCCACATCGGCGCCGACGGGGTTCGGGTGAACATCGGCGAAAAGCGCCGCGGCGAGGCCGTTCTTTTCGAGCAGCGCCAGCGCATCCGCGATCATCGGGAGAGGCTTCAGCCCCGGATCGGTGACGAGGAGCGGACGCTCGATCCCGGCCGCGCCGCAGGCCGCGGCGAGTTCCTTGATACGGCCCGCACCGAAGCGGATCTTGGTCGGGAAGTTCCAGTTGCCGGTGACGCTCGGATAATTGTCGATCATTTTGTCTTTGTTCTCAGGTGATAGCTTTTCGGGCGGGTGAGGTGTTCATAGCCGACGCGCGAGAGCGTCGCGCCGCGGCCGGTATCCTTGACGCCGGTCCAGGCAAGGGCGGGGTCGAGATAGTCGCAGCGGTTGAGGAAGAAAGTGCCGGTTTCGACCCGTTCGCCGATCTTCTCGCCAGCCTCGACATCCTCCGTCCAGACGGAGGCAGTGAGGCCGAGCGTGCTGTCGTTCATCAGGCCGATGGCTTCCTCGTCCGACGAAACCTTCATGATGCCGATGACGGGACCAAAGGTTTCCTCGCGCATGACGTCCATCTGGTGGTTGACGTCCACGAGCACTTCCGGGCCGAGATAGGGCGTGCCCGGCTTCGAGGCGGGGAAATGCGCCTCGCCGATCAGCGCCCTGGCGCCGGCACGCTTTGCCTGCTCGATCTGGCCGCGCACGAAAGTGGCGGCCGAGGTGCGCACCATCGGGCCGATCGTCGTGCCGGGGTCGAGCGGGCTGCCGAGCTTGTACTTCTTTGCGAGGTCCACGAAACCTTCGACGAATTCGTCATAGACATCGGCATGGACATAGAGGCGTTCCTTGCCGCAGCAGGACTGGCCGGAATTGAAATAGGCGCCGTCCACAAGGTTCTCGATGGCGAAGGGCAGGTTCGCATCGGCGCGGACATAGGCCGGATCCTTGCCGCCGAGTTCGAGCCCGATGTCGATGAAGCGGTCGACGGCGGCGCGGACAACGGCATGGCCGCCCGCGACAGAGCCGGTAAAGACGACGTGATCGACGCGCTTGTCGCCAATCGTGCGTTCCGTCATGTCGTGGCTCATATGGATGAACTGGAAAAGCCCATCCGGCGCACCTGCCTTTTCAAAGGCGGCGGCGAAACGCTCGGCACAGAGCGGGGTCTGGCCGGAATGTTTAAGGATCACGGCATTGCCCGCCATGATGGCAGGAACGACCGAGTTTACCGCGATGAGATAGGGATAGTTCCAGGCGGCGACCGCGAGGACGACACCGAGAGGCTCGCGGCGGACCCAGCGGCGGAAACCTTCCTTGGGACCGGCGTCGATATCGGCGAGCGCCTCTTCGGCAATCGAGATCATGTAGCGGGCACGCTCCTCGAAGCCGCGCAATTCGCCCGCCCCATAGGCGATGGGCCGTCCCATCTGCCAGGCGAGTTCCGGCACGATCTCATCCTTCATGCCGAGGAATGCCTCGACGAAACGCAGGCAGAGCGCGGCGCGCTCGGCCAGCGGCACGAATTTCCATGCCGCCTGCGCGCTTCTCGCGGCATTCAGGGCGCCTTCGACTTCGGCCCAGCTTGCCAGCGGGCGCTCGGCATAGACGCTCCCGTCAACCGGGGAAATGACCTTCAATACGTCGCTCATCCTCGCTCAAATCCTCTCATAAGTTCCCAGTCGGTGACGCGGCGCTCATATTCGTGCTGTTCCCAGCGGCCGGTGTGCAGATAGTGCTCGACGACGTCATCGCCGAGCGCGGCGCGCAAAATATCCGATTTTTCAAGTTCCGTAAGTGCGGCATGTAGGCTCTTGGGGAGCGAGGGGATTCCCGCCGTGCCATAGGCATCGCCGGTAAACTCCGGTTCGAGCTTGAGCTTGTTTTCGACGCCATCAATGCCTGCGGCGAGCAGGGCCGCATAGGCCAGATAGGGATTGAGGTCCGCACCGCCGACGCGGCACTCGATGCGCAGGCTCTTGCCGGTGCCGCACATGCGGAAGCCCGCCGTGCGATTGTCGTTCGACCAGACGATGTTGGTCGGCGCGAAGGACCCGTTCACGAAACGCTTGTAGGAATTGACCTGCGGCGCGAGGAAATAGGTGAGTTCGCGCGCATGGCGAAGCTGGCCGGCAAGGAACTGCTGGCAGAGCTCCGACATGCCATAGGGCTTCGATTTCTCGTCGAAGAAGAGAGCGGACTTCGCCTTCTCATCCCAGAGCGACATGTGAATGTGGCAGGAGGAACCGGCCTGATCGTAGTTCCATTTCGCCATGAAGGTGACGGCCTTGCCGTGCAGCCAGGCGATTTCCTTGATGCCGTTCTTCAGGATGGTATGCCGGTCGGCCATTTCGAGGGCTTCGGCATAGCGGACGTTGATTTCTTCCTGTCCAGGGCCCCATTCGCCCTTGGAGTTTTCGACGGGGATGCCCGCGCCATCAAGGCCATTGCGGATCGCCCGCATGATGCCTTCTTCCTTGGTGGTCGCAAAGACGTGATAGTCCTCGATGTACCAGTTCGGCGTCTTGAGACCGCGATAGCGCTTTTCATGCGCGCTCTCATAGGTTTCGTCGAAGAGATAGAATTCCAGTTCGGAGGCCGTGAAAGCCTTCATCTTCATGGCCGCAAGGCGCTTCAACTGCTTTTTCAGAATGGAGCGCGGCGCATGAGGAACGTCCTCGCCGTGATGGTCGACCGTATCGCAGATGACGAGAGCCGTACCGGGCAGCCAGGGAATCCGGCGCAGCGTCGCAAGGTCCGGTCTCAGCGCGAAGTCGCCATAGCCCTGCGCCCAGCTTGCCGCCTTGTAGCCCGGCACGGGCTCCATGTCGGTGTCGACGGTCAGCAGATAGTTGCAGGCATGGGTTTCATGGACCGCGGTGTCGAGGAAATAGGGAGCCGCCATGCGCTTGCCGACCAGCCGTCCCTGCATGTCGGGCATGGCCATGACCACAGTGTCGATTTCGCCGCTCGTCACGAGATCGGATAGCTGGTCGAGCGTGAGCAGTCCCTTCATTCTCAATATTCCCCGGATGTTGTCGCCAAGAGGTGAGGCGGCAACGAATGGGCGCCCCGCCAGAAAGATCTCCGGAGTGTAGCCGGAGGGACGGGGGAGGCCGCAAGGGGGCTGACGTTGCGTTCTTTCCGCCGGTCGGTTGACGCCCCCGGCGCCAGATCCCAGACTCGCCGCGATTCGACCGGGGGATGGCCGGCGGGATTGGCGGGGCTTCATGACTGATGGACAGCAGGCACGTTTGCCTGCCCATGTGATCGTTCTTGGCAATGAAAAGGGCGGGTCGGGCAAGACGACCACGGCGATGCATGTCATTGCCTATCTGCTCCGCGAGGGCTTTCGCGTGGGTTCGATCGATCTCGACGGGCGGCAGCGTTCGCTCACCCGCTATGTCGAGAATCGCAAGGCCTGGGCGGAAGCGGCCAATGTGAATCTCGTGATGCCGGACCATGCCGTCATCATGAAGTCGGCGGCGGCGACGGTTGCCGATGCAAATGCCGCCGAAGAGGCCGAACTGGAGGCGACCATGGCGCGGCTTGCCGCAGCCAACGACTTCCTCGTTATCGATTGCCCCGGCAGCGACAGCTATCTCTCGCGGCTCGGCCATGCGCGTGCCGACACGCTGATTACGCCGATGAACGACAGTTTCGTCGATTTCGATCTGCTGGGGCGCGTCGATCCGCAGACCTACCGGATCAAGGGACCGAGCGTTTACAGCGAAATGGTCTGGGAGAGCCGCAAGCGCCGCGCCGTGCGCGACGGCGGCGAGATCGACTGGGTGGTGGTGCGCAACCGTCTTTCGCATCTCGATGCGAAGAACAAGCGGCGCGTTGAGGCCGTGCTCGAGGCGCTTGCGGCGCGTATCGGCTTTCGCATCGGGCCGGGCTTCGGCGAGCGCGTGATCTTCCGCGAGATGTTTCCCTCCGGTCTGACGCTGCTCGATCTCAGGGAGGAAGGCGTGGACACGCAGATGTCCATGTCGCATGTGGCGGCGCGCGCAGAGGTGCGGGCGCTGATCGAGGCACTGGATCTTCCGCTTGAAAGGATCAGGTCAGAGGCCGTGGCCTAGCCGCGACGGCTATCCTTCGCGTTCGGATTGACGGGCAGCGCCCAGTTTGCCGGCGGGATCGGGATGCACTGGATCGACTGCCGGGCGAGGCGTCCGCAGGCATTGCGGGCCTGCTTCTCGCCCTCGAAGCCGCCAAAGCGCGAACGGTATAGGGTGCGATTGTCGGCGGTATTCACCGGGATGGTGACCGGGACGGCCTTGGCAAGCTCTTCCGGCGCGGCGCGAACGGCCTTGCGCATGCTTTCAACCGCATCGGCTTCGCTGGCATAGGCGCCGATCTGGATGACCCAGGTGCCTTCGGGGATCAGCGGGTCGCCATCGCGCCAATCGCGGGCAATTTCAGGCTCGATACGCGCCGGGTCGTTCATCGCCGAGCGGAGCTGGGCATCCAGCGTATTGGCCGGCGGCGTCGCAGCATTGGCGGGCGTGACGAGGAAGTTGCCGATCTCGCGGCCCGCCTGACGGACCGGGCCTTCCGCTGAGCGAATGGCGGCAACGGCATAGGCCGTCACGCTGTCGACGGGCGCGGCGGGGGTAGCAGAGGGCACCGGCGCGGGCGCGGCAGAGGCGACGACTTCAACCGCGGGGGCGGGACGCGCCGCGGCGACGGGCGCCGGAGCGACAGGGGCCGGCGCGGCGGCGATTTCCTGAACCTCGATCGAGGAAGCAAGCTGCACGAGCGCATCACGATCTTCCGCAGGCACGATGCCGACCGGGCGGTTGACCGGCGTCGGCGCGAGCGCGGCGGCCGAAGCGGCGGGGCGCTGCGCGGAGGCGTATTGCGTGTTGCTGCGCTTCATGGCGACGGCACGGGGGAAGGCGCGGTCGAGAATTTCGATCATGTGATCGTCGCGGCTCTTCGCCTTTTCGCCGCCCATCACGACGCCAACGAGATATTTGTCCTCGCGTTCGACCGTGGTGGTGAGATTGAAGCCGGAGGCATTGGTGTAGCCGGTCTTGAGGCCCGTGGCGCCCTGATAGCGGCCGAGCAGCCTGTTGTGGTTGCGGATGCGCGCGTTGCCCCAGGTGAAATATTCGGCGCTGAAGTAGTGGTAATATTGCGGGAAGTCTTCGCGGATGCGCATGGCGAGCGTGGCCTGATCGCGCGCCGTCGTAAGCTGGGCCTTGTTCGGCAGGCCGGATGCGTTCTTGTAGGTCGTTTTCGACATGCCGATCGCACGGGCCTTTTTTGTCATCAACTCGGCAAACTTTTCTTCCGAGCCGGCGATGAAGGCGCCCGTGGCGGAGGCAACGTCATTGGCAGAGCGGGTGACGAGGGCGAGGATCGCGTCCTCGACGCTGATCGTCTGGCCGACGCCGAGGCCGAGCTTCGAGGGCGGCTGGTTGGCGCCGCGCTGGGTCATGGTGATGCGGGATTTCAGCGTTATCTCGCGCTTTTCGAGCTTCTCGAAAAGGAGA
>JAHBYK010000023.1 GCA_019635965.1 Parvibaculum sp.
GTAGGCGAGATCCATGCTTCGTCTCCCGTGGCGCCGCACTCGCTGCGGCACTCATTATCCGTTCTGGCTGGGAGAAGTTTAGCGTCCCTAACGATTTCGTAAAGCCGGACGGGATCGCGGTCACGCTGCGTCAACGGCACAGGAATGAGCAAGGATCAGGCGGCCGAGCCTGTCATATCGGGCTTGGAACCACGCCGCGCACCGGCCGGCTTCGACATGTCGATGGCCGTCCCGTGCAAGCCTCCGGCCGGGGAATTGCGCAGGAAAACCTCGAACTCAGCCGCAGGCATCGGGCGCCCGACGAAATAGCCCTGCACCTCATCGCAACCAAGCGCGCGCAGGGTTTCGAATTGTTCGGCCGTCTCGACGCCTTCCGCGATCACCTTCACGCCGAGCGCATGGGCGAGGTCGATGATGACCTTCGGGATCACGTCGCCGTCGCGGCCATCGGCAACATCCTGCACGAAGCTGCGATCGATCTTGAGCCGCTTCACCGGAAAGCGCTTCAGATAGGCAAGCGACGAATAGCCCGTGCCGAAATCATCTATACCGATGCCGACGCCAAGACTGCGAAGACGGCGCAACGTGCCGATCACCACGTCCACATCTTCCATCACCATGCTTTCGGTGACTTCAAGCTCCAGAAACTGGGGCGACAATCCATGGCGGATCAAGGTATTCGCAATCGTATCGGTCAGATCGGCACGCCGAAGGTCGATCGCCGACACGTTCACGGCGACACCGATCTTCATCAATCCATCGTCCTGCCAGACACGGTTCTGCCGGCAGGCTTCATCGAGAACCCATTTCGTCAGCGGCACCACGAGACCGCTGCGCTCTGCAACCGGGATGAAGGTGGCGGGCGGAATGAAGCCGCGCTCCTCGTGCCGCCAGCGGATCAGGGCTTCAGCACCCGTCACACGGCCCGTCGCAATGTCCACCTTGGGCTGGTAGAAGAGCATGAGCTGGTTCTGCGCAAGCGCGCTGCGCAGGTCGCGCTCGATCGTGTTGCGCTCGATCGCGCGAAGATGCAGTTCGTGGCGATAAAGGACGCAGGCGCCCGCCCCTTCCTGCTTGGCACGCGAGAGCGCAAGATCTGCCGTTTTGACAAGCACCTCGGCGTCGCGCCCGTCCTGCGGGAAAAGCGTGAGGCCGACACAGGCTCCCTGTTGCAGCTCCTGGGCGCCGAGCCGGAAGGGCGCACCCACGGCACGAACAAGCCGGCCGGCGAGATGAAGCGCATCGTCCGCATTTTTCACGCCGGGCATGATTATGCCGAACTCGTCGCCGCCGAGACGCGCAACCGTGTCACCGTCGCGCGCGCAGCCCTTCAGAATATCGGCCGTGCGCTGAAGCACGATGTCGCCGGCATCATGGCCTATCGTGTCGTTTACATCCTTGAAATTGTCGAGGTTGAGGATCATCACCCCGACCATGCGTCCGCCTCGTTCGCCAGCCGCAATTTCCTGCGCGAGGCGATCCTTGAAGTATGTCCGGTTGCCGAGCCCTGTCAGACCATCCGTTGCCGCAAGTTTTGCCAGACGCGCTTCGCCGGCATTGCGTGCATCGATGCTTTCGCTCAATGCGCGGGCGACGACACCAATCTCGTCTTCCAGACCACCGCGATACGGAACGGATCTGGAGCCGCTCGCTGCATAGTCGCGCAATGCCTCGATCGGCGCGACAATGGTGCGGTGAATGAGGAGCGACATGGTGAGCACCGCGAGGACGACGGCGATGACGAGCCATGCCATCAGGTTCCACGCATCCACGACGAGTTTCGACGCGACCTTGTCCGTATCGACGCGCACGAAGAGGACGGCCTCTTCGCCGGACTGTGAAAAGCGAAGGATCCTTGCGAAATCGCCCGGGTAGTGACCGGCGCCTTCGAGCTGATCCTGCGTGGGCACTTCCGCCGCCGGCAGCCGCCGTGCTTCGTCGAGGAGACCGGCATCGAGCTGAAGGCGCTTGCCCGCCCAATTGTCATCGGAAGAGTGCAGGATACGCCCGCCGAGCGAGGCGACCGCCGCGCCCTTGAGGCCCGGAGCGCCCGCGACAGCATCGATCACCGGCTCGATGTCTGCCGGTCCCGCCATGTCGAGCGCGGCATGGGCGACCGCATCCGAAACGCCGGCCGAGCGGGCATAGGCAGCCTGCTCGAGATTGCTGTTGAAATTGTAGATGACAAATCCGGCGCTCATCAGCACCAGCGCCGCACCGACCAGCGTCATCAGCGCAACGACCTTGATGCGGACCGAAACGAAATGACCTGTGAGCGCGCCATACATGGACGACAGATGCGCGCGCAATCCACGCGCGGACGCATCATCGCCCGCAGCGCCGCCCTGCACGTTGACGGAAACGGATTCCGCCTGCGCCAGTCCACCTTCGCGCTGATCCAACAAACTCGGCCCTTCCATTTCTCGGCGCCCGGAAAGCCCGGAATCCTCGATCGGAGGCCAGATATAGAGAGAATGTATCTAAAATTGCTTTACGCAGGCGGCACGGCGCCCCCGCTTTTGTCCCGGAACGAGACAGCAGGCTTCACGATCGTGACCGGACTTGCAGGCGCCGCAGGGCGGGCCGCAAGGCGGAGGCCCTTCCGCCAGAGCCGGGCAGCCTCCACATGAATGCCCGCGACTACTTTCAGCGTCATGAGCGGATGACGGAAGAAGGCGGCGAGAAGCTCCCGGTCCCGGAAGGGCTTTGCGCGGCCGGCGAATGAAGCGGTGAGCAGCGCCCCGTCCTGATCGCTTTCACGGATCGTCAGCGCAAATCTTGCGCCTGGCCGGAGCAGCTTGAAATGATAGCGGCCCGCCACCGGCAGGAAGGGCGAGACATAGAACGCCTTGTCGCAATCCTGCGTCAGCGCGTCCGCCGCGCCCTCTTCGACCGGGATCAGATAGGAGTGACGGTCACCGAACGTGTTGTTCACTTCGTAGAGGACGGCGGCAAGCGTGCCGTCCGGCCGGTGACAGAGATAGACGCTGATCGGATTGAACACATAGCCGAGCACACGGGGAAAGCAGAGCACCGATATGCGCCCGCCCGCAATGTCGATGCCCGCGCGCAGAAGCTGCGCCTCTACCCAGGAGCGAAGCGAACCGCCGCGGCCATCGCCGTGATCGCCATCATGGAAACTGAAAAGCGAAAACCTGTTATGGCCGAAAAGCCACGACCGGCGCGCAAGACTGCCGATCTCGTCAAGATCGAGCAGCATGTAGAAGACGCGGTAGGACAGTTCATGGACATGCGGCCTGAGGCGTCGGTGAAACACCTCGCCTTCATAGAGTTTCGATTGTGCGCCGATGCTCATGCCGCCACTTCAAGCCATTCCGGGTTCGCGCCGAGGCTGATCCGGCCGGACGGATTTTCAACCGTCCAGGGCCTCGCGACTCCGCCCAGTTCCTCGGCAACCGCAAGACCTGCCTGCAGGCCATCCTCGTGAAAGCCCGATCCGAAATAGGCACCGCAGAACCAAGTGCGCCGCTGACCCTGCAATTCCCAGAGCCGGCGCTGCGCCGCCAGCGCGCCGACGTCGAACAGAGGATGATCATACTCGATGCGGGCGAAGGCGCTCGCCTCATCCGGCTCATGGGATGGATTGAGCGTGACGAAGAGCTGGCGCTCCGTCGGCAAGGCTTGCAGGCGGTTCATCCAGTAACTGACACAGACCGGCCGCCCCGCGCCACCGCCCATATAGTTCCAGCTCGACCAGACCCGGCGTTCATTCGGCATGAAAGACGGATCGGAATGCAGCCAGGCGATATTGCGCTGGTAGGGCATGGCGCCGAGAAGCGCCGTTTCGCGCGGGCTGGCATCGCCGAGAAGCGCCAGCGCCTCGTCGCTATGCGTCGCGATCACCACCTGGTCGAAACGGTCACGATGGCCCTTGCCGTCGATCACGGTGACGCCCGCCGCATCGCGCTCGATGCGCGCAATGCCGGTGCCGAGACGCAGTTCACCACCAAAATCGTCGAGCATCTTTCGCACATATTCGCGCGAGCCGCCGCTTACCGTCCGCCACAGGGGCCGCCCCTTGAGCCGCATCAGGCCGTGATTGTCGAAGAAGCGGAGAAAGGCGAGCGCCGGAAACTGCTCCACGCGCTCGACCGGCAACGACCAGATGGCCGCACACATGGGCAGCAGATGATCGTCACGAAGCGCATCGGAATAGCCCTGCTCGCGCAGGAAATCGCCAAGCGGCTTTTCGTCGAGCCCGGATTGCAGGACAAGTTCCGGCGCCGCGCGATAGAGCTTCAGAATGTCGCCGATCATGCGCCACATGCGCGGGCTGACAATGTTGCGCCGGTCGGCGAAGAGACCGTTGAGGCCGGCACCCGAATATTCGAAGCGGCGATGCCCACCCGTTTCCAGCGAGGCGGCAAAGGACATGTTGCTTGCCTGCGTCCGAACGCCCAGATGATCGAACAGCGCCGTCAGATTGGGATAGTTGAGTTCATTGTAGACGATGAACCCGGTATCGACCGGCACGGGCCCTTCCGGGCAGTCGGCGACCAGCGTGTTCGAATGTCCGCCCGGCCGCGCCTCCTTGTCGAACAGCACAACTTCGTGCCGCGATGAAAGCAGCCATGCAGCGGACAGGCCCGATATGCCGGTTCCGACGACAGCAATCCTCATCCGGCCTCCGGTGCGCGAGGTCTCGGCGTGAACGGTCGTGCGGTCGTCGAATGGCGACATGATTTTCCCCGGTAACGGAAATCGCTGGTTTACCACTTGCCTACGCGGCCCGCCCCCTTGCGGATCACCGCGCGCCGCTGCGGCACCGTTGCGCTTTCCCGCCCCTCGCCTTTTCCCTAGACTCGTGCCGGATCAGGCCAATTCGAGTGATCCGGGATTGTTTCGGCGGCGTAAGACGGACATGCCGCCGAAAAACGCTTCCGAGATCAGACCGGCCCTGAACGTCCGCCCCTTATGGCGGCCGAACCTGAAAGAGCTAGGTCTGATGAACCGGGACCGGACATCCGGTGAGATGCCAGAGCAGCTGCCCCCGGGGCAACTCGCAAATGAAATGGCGGATCTCATCGCTTCCATCGCGACCAACGCGGACAGGACAGCGTTTTCACGGCTATTCGGCTATTACGCCCCTCGCGTGAAGTCGTATCTGCGGCGTATGCGTGTGGATGAACGGCTGGCAGAGGACATTTCGCAGGAGGTCATGCTGACGGTCTGGCGTAAGGCCGCTCAGTTCGACAGATCGAAGGCTTCGGCGGGCACCTGGATATTTACCATTGCCCGCAACCGCTTCATCGACCGGGTCCGGCGGGAAAACCGCCCGGACCTCGATCCGGAAGATCCGATGCTGCTTCCGGAGGAGGCCCGTCCGCAGGATGAAGCACTGGCGGGCGCGGAGATAGGCGAGCGGGTCCATGCCGCGCTTGGCAAGCTGCCGCCCGATCAGGCGGAAGTCGTCGAGCTGTCTTTTCTGGAAGGGATGCCCCATTCGGCGATCGCCGAACGACTTGGCATCCCGTTAGGTACGGTGAAATCGCGCCTGCGGCTCGCCTTTGCGCGTCTCCGCCCGGTGCTGGAGGATTTGAGATGACTGCCCCGACGCCGGCCGGCGTAAATTCCAAACCCGTGAACCATCGCCTCGGCGATGAATGGCTGATGGCCTATGCCGCAGGCGCACTGAGCGAGGGCCAGTCGCTGATCGTTGCCTCGCATCTGAGCTATCTCGAGGATGCCCCCGCCCGCATCTCCCTCGCGGAGGCGGCAGGCGGCGCCCTGCTTGAGCGCCTTGAGGCGGACCGCATGTCACCTGATGCGCTTGCCCGTACGCTCGCCCTGCTCGATGCCGAGGAGACCGGCGCGGCCGTCCCGCCGCAGCCGCGGCGCAATGCCGGCACAGGCAATCCCCTGCCCGCTCCCCTGCGCGACTGGCTTGGCTGCGATGTCGATGACCTGAAATGGACCTGGCTTGGTCCGGGCATGAAGAAGGTCAATCTCTGGCATGGCGGGCCGAACGACCAGCGGCTCTGGATGCTGCGCGCGGCGCCTGGCATCGACATTCCCATGCATGGCCATAGCGGCACCGAACTCGTGCTCGTGCTCAAGGGAAGCCTGACCGACCCGCATGGCACCTTCCATGCCGGCGATATCGAGGAATGCACGAGCGAGGATGTTCATGCCTTGCGGACCGGCGACGGCGAGGAATGCATCTGCCTCGCCCTCACGGAAGGCCCCACCCGCTTCAAGGGCTGGATTGCCAGAATGCTTCAGCCCTTCATTGGCCTCTGACGAGGCGGCACCGGAAGAAGCCCGAAATAATCATGGCCCGGCATCAAAGCCGGGCCATGATGTATTTTGAGCGGCCTAGAACCGGGCCGTCATCACGAGACGCACATTGCGTCCCGGTTGCAGCACATCGTTCTTCTTGAAGGAGGAATGGGTGCGCATGTCGTGGTCGAGCAGGTTCTCGCCGATAATCGCGATCTCATAGGCAGCGGCGCCCGCAGCCGCATCCGGCAGACGGTAGCGGATTTCCGCCTTGAGGTCGGTATGGCTTCCCGTTTCGGTCTCGTTCGCGGAAAGCCTGTCCTGGCCGAAAGCGTGAAGGAAGCCGAACCGGCCCCAGACCTGCACATCTTCATAGAAGATGCCGGCACCCGCCCGCATGGGCGGTATGCGGGGTACATTGCCGCCCGTATCGAGCGTTGCCCGCACCATGTCGAACTGACCTGTGATGCCTGCCCGCGCCGTCCCGAAACGCGCCAGCGTGACGCTGCCCCTCGCCTCGAAGCCTCTAAAGGTCGCGTCTTCCTGCGTGAAGAACACCTGATTGAGCTCCGTACCGGCGCCATGCGGCGTGCAGCTGTCGAAATCATCGTCGCAGGTTTCGCCGGTGAGCCGCTTGTAGATGAAGTCCTTGAACGAGGTGTGGAAGATGGCCGCCTCGATCGAATAATCGTCACCCATACGCCGCATGTTCGCCTCGAAGCTGAGCGCCTTTTCCTTGCCGAGCGTTGGATCGCCGACCTCGAAGGTTTCGGTTGCCTCATGCGGCCCCTTGGAAAAAAGTTCCAGTGCATCGGGCGCGCGCTCCACATGCTGCGCCGTGAGCCCGAAAACCCACTGCTCGCCGGGGTTGAATACGAGGCCCGCCGAGACGCTGCCCGGCGTGAAATGCCGCGAGACTGGATAATCGAAAGGCGCGAGCGGCACGGAATAATCAAGCGCACGGCCCGAGACATCGACATTCTCGATGCGTCCGCCAAGCTGGAGCTTCAACTCATCGCCCGCCAGCGGCATTTCCTCGAAGATGAAGGCTGCGATTGCTGCCGTCCTGCCCGGCGCCAGAAGTTCACCGCCTTCGCCTTCCGCCGAAATATCGCGGCGCTGAAACTGGACACCAATCGCGCCGGTGAAAGGACCGATGGCGCGATGGAGAAATTCGGCGCGGCCTTCCCATGCCTCATTGTCGAAGCGCGAGCCCGTCACGCCCGCAGCATCGACCTCGCCATGCGTGTAGTCGCTGTAGCCGCCGGACAGGCTCATGCCCGACAGGATGCCGCCGGCAAATTCGAGATCGCTGCCCAGCTGGAGTTTTGTCTGGTTCATGTCGATATGAACCGGATTGGCGGGATCTCCCGGCGCGGGAATACCGTATTTGCTGTCGTAATAGGCGATGCTCGCGCCGACATGGCCATCGACCTCGCCATTGCCGACGAGAAGCGACGCGCCGCCCGCGATGCCTGAACTTTCCAGCCAGCTTTCGCTCTGCCGGCTTGCGGCGCCGGGAATACGATAGTCGTCCGCCTTCCGCACGAAACCATCCCCATGCCAGACGACATTGCCAGCCGATGCCTTCGCCATGCCGCCCGCCCGGCGCCCTGTGCTCACGCTGTCATATGCGAGGCTCGCCTCCGCCTCGAAGCCGCCCTTCGGCATTGCCTTCGGGATACGGCTGTTGATGACATTCACAACGCCGCCCATTGCCTCGCTGCCATAGCGCAGCACCGCTGGGCCGCGGATAACCTCGACCCGCTCGGCCGAATAGGGGTCGATCGGGATGCCGTGATCTTCGCTCACCGCCGACACATCGCCCGCGCCAATGCCATTTTCCTGAATGCGCACGCGGGTGTTGTCGAGACCGCGAATGATCGGCCGGCTTGCACCGGGCGCAAATGCGCTTTCGGAAATGCCCGGTTCGTCTTTCAGCAATCCGCCGATCGTGGCGGCGGATGAGGCCAGGATTTCATCGCGCGCGATGACGGTCACGGGAACCGCAAGCTCGTCGAGCGGCGAGGCAAGCGGCGACGCCGTCACGACAATCGGCGGAAGCTGAAGGCTCTCCGCCGCCTCGGCTGTTTCCGCCTCCATATTCTCCTTCGCCAGCGCCGGACCGGCGGCGAGCGCCAGCATGGAAGCGGCGGATAGCAGCACCGTCCGTCGCCGCGCTCCTTTCCGGTTGCAAACCTGGTCGTGATGAACGCGATCTCGCATGACAGCCCCTCCTTCCGTGCGGAAAATCTCATGGGAAAGTTTGTTATGTTATAACATATCTCGCTTAACCGCATTTCCGCCGCCGATCAACCCCTTCATGGCGTTGGGGCGGATGCCCTTCCCGCCCGGCCCCCGCGGCGATAGGCTCGCATCGGGCGGAAACCCACCCGGAGGCGGCAGCGACATCACCATGACGAAAACGAAGAAGACGGCGTCAGAGCACCCGCTCACCATCTCGAAGGATGGCTACAAGGATGAGCTTTACCGCCTGCAGGTGGAGCTGGTGAAACTTCAGCGCGACATCATCGCCCGCAAGAGAAAGCTGCTCGTCATCCTCGAAGGACGGGATGCGGCCGGCAAGGACGGCACCGCGAAACGCATCGTCGAACATCTCTCGCCGCGCGAAACCCGCGTCGTGGCGCTGGGCAAGCCGTCCGACAGGCAGCAGACCGAATGGTATTTCCAGCGCTATGCAGAGCATCTCCCCGCCGCACAGGAACTCGTGATCTTCAACCGGTCCTGGTACAACCGCGCCGGCGTCGAGCGCGTCATGGGATTCTGCACCGAATATGACTATGAACGCTTCATCTTCGCCGTGCCCCATTTCGAGGAAATGCTGGTCGATTCGGGCATCGTTCTCATCAAATACTATCTCGACATCTCGAAGGCCGAACAGCGCGCCCGCCTTGCCGACCGCCGCAAGAACCCGCTCAAGCAATGGAAGATTTCGCCGATCGACAATGTCGCGCTGAAACACTGGAAGGCCTATAGCGACGCGCGCGATGAGATGCTGAAGCGCACGAGCACGCTCCACTCGCCCTGGACGGTCGTCGCCGCCAATGACAAGCGCGTTGCCCGCATTCACCTGATCCGGGATCTGCTCTCCCGCATCGACTATCGCGGCAAGCCGAAGGACGGCATTCATGCCGCTCCGGAAATCGTCATGCCATTCGATCCGTCTCTGCTGGAAACGGGGCGTCTTGCAAAGTGAGGCCATCATGACCGAAGACAGCGTGAGCGCATTTCTCGCCGCAGGCCCCGAGGGACTTCTGGAGCCTTATCGCCTTGTCGCGCTTCTCGGACTTTCCTTCTTTCTCGGCCTGGCTTTCGAGGAATATTTCGGCGACCGCCGGCTGAAGGCGCCGGGCGGAGTGCGCACCTTCCCGCTTCTCGCGCTTCTGGGTGCGCTTCTCTATGCACTGGCGCCGGAAACGGCGGCCCTTTTTCTCGCCGGCCTTGCCGTGCTGGGCGTCTGGCTGGCGATCTGGTACTGGCACCGCCTGTCGATCCAGCAAGCCGAACCGCGCATCGAACACTCGCCGGGTGTGCGGCTCGATGGCGGCATCATGGCGCTGGTCACGAACCTTGTGGCCTATCTGCTGGGCCCGGTCACGCTGACGCAACCGCTATGGATACCCGTGGCAATCGGCGTTACGGCGGTGCTCTTCATGGGCGCGCGAGAGCGCCTGCATGCCTTCGCCGAAACGGTAGGCGGCACCGAGCTTGCAACGCTCGCCAAGTTCCTCATCATCATCGGTATCGTGCTGCCGCTGGTACCGAACGAACCGGTTGTCAGCGTGACCTCGATCACGCCCTATCAGGTCTGGCTTGCCGTCGTCGTCGTCAGCACCCTTTCGTATCTGTCCTATCTGGTTCAGCGATATGTCGCGCCGCGCCACGGACTGCTTTATTCGGCGGCGCTGGGCGGGCTTTATTCATCAACCGCCGCAACCATCGTGATTTCACGCCGCGCAGGAACGGCAGAAAACAACTCTCACCTTCTCAATGCCGCGATCGTTCTTGCTACCAGCGTCATGTTCCTGCGAATTCTGATCGTTGTCGCGATCTTCAACCGGCCTCTCGCCTTTGCTCTTGCGCCTTCGCTTGTGGCCCTGCTTGCCGCAGGGCTCATTCTGTCTGCATGGCTCTATTGGCGCGGGTCCGGCAATGCAGGTGCCAATGGAGGCGATGTTCTTCCGCCTGCCAATCCGCTGGAAATTCAAACGGCCCTCATCTTCGCGTTGCTCTTTATCGGACTGTCCGTGGCCGTGGGATGGGCGCGGCCGGAGTTCGGCGAAGGCAGCCTCTTCGCACTTGCCGCGCTTGCCGGCGTAACAGACATCGACCCGCTCGTTCTGTCCGTCGCGCAATCGGCGCATGGCGACGCAGAACTCTATTTCGATGCGGCGGCAATCCTGTTCGCGGCGACTTCCAACAATGTGCTGAAGGGCATCTACACGCTGACCTTCGCGGGCCTGGCTCGCGGGCTCGTCCCCGCTGGCGCATTGTTCCTGCTCTCAGGAGCTGGGATTGCCGCCATTCTTCTGACGATCGGTCTCGTATGAATTACCGCCACGCCTATCACGCCGGCAATTTTGCCGATGTGATGAAACACGCCCTCCTCACGCTCGTGATCGGGCACATGAAGAAGAAGGACAAACCCTTTTTCCTGCTCGACACCCATGCCGGTACGGGCATGACCGAACTCGGCGGCGAGGAAGCGCAGAAGACCGGCGAATATCTGCAAGGCATTGCCCGGCTTCTCGATACGCCGGTGCCGCATCCGGCACTCACCGCCTATCTCGATGCCGTCCGCAAGCTCGGCGGCACGCCGCTGACGCGCTATCCGGGCTCGCCTGCGCTGATGGCGCATCTCGCGCGGGCTGAAGACCGGCTCGCCTTTTGCGAACTTCACCCGGAGGATGCGGCAAGGCTCCGCGCAAACTTCCGCCGCGATGCCCGCGTCAAATCCCATGAGATGGACGGCTACACCGCCCTGAAGGCCATGCTGCCGCCGAAGGAGCGGCGCGGCGTCATCCTGATCGATCCGCCTTTCGAGCAGCGCGACGAATATGCCCGTCTTGCCGAAGCATTGGCCGAAGCACATCGCCGCTTTGCGACCGGCACTTACCTGATCTGGTATCCGCTGAAGGACCCCGCCGTTTCCGGCGAATTTCTGGAGCGGCTGGCGGCCGGCGGCCCGCCAAGGACGCTCGCCCTCGAAGTTCAGGTGATGGCGACGGACCCCATGCGCATGACGGGCTCGGGCATGATCCTCGTGAATCCGCCCTTCGTGCTGACGGAACAGGGGCCGGACGGGAAGTCCGCCGCCCTGTCGCTCCTTGACTGGCTCGCCGCGGCACTGGCCCAGGGGCCGGGCGCCCGCGCGCGGGAAGAATGGCTGAAAGACTGACCGGCTTGTTCGCAGGCGAACAGCCTCTCCTGAAACTTTTACGACAGGCAAACTGACCGGACCGGCCAAACGGGTCTATAAAGGCCCCCGCGCCGCCATGTCAGAAGAAGCGGCCGGAAACCGGATTGCGCAATGGATCAGACGCTGACCGAAGAGGAGAGGCAAGCCCGCCTCGCCGAGGCGGAAATCGCCTATGAAGCCGAGATCGAGGCCAACCTGAAGCGGAACTACGCCGCGAACCTCGCCCATGGCCTGCTCGGCCAGACCGGCTTCCGTCTCGTCAATGCGCCGACATTCGTTCCCGCCTACATCTTCCTGCTTTCGGGATCGGAATTCGCCGTGGGCCTCGCGCTCGCGGCCCAGTGGTTCGGCGCATCGGCCTCTTCCATTTTCGGCGCCACGCTGATCGAACACAGAAAGCGCGTGCTGCCGATGGGCCTTCTGATCGGCTGGGGCATGAGGGCCGGTGTCCTCGGGCTCGCGCTGGGCGGCTTCTTTCTGCCGGACAATCTCGCGCTCATCACCGCGCTTGCCTTTCTCTGCCTGTTCGGCCTTTTCAACGGCATGCAGGCGGTGATCTTCAACACGCTGATGGCAAAAGTGATTCCGCTGCGGCTGCGCGGCAGGCTGACCGGCTTCCGCAATTTCGCAGCAGGCCTGACGGCGGCCGGCGTGTCCTGGATGGGCGGGCACTATTTCGTCGAGGGCAACCTCCTCGGCAATGGCTATGCCTCGACCTTTCTCATGGCCTTCGTGCTGACCTCCATCGGGCTTTCGCTGCTGATGCTGGTGCGCGAGCCGGAACCGCCGACGATCCGCGCCCGCGCGAAACTCGGCGGCCGCTTGCGCGAAATTCCGTCAATGCTCAGCGCGGACAAGAGCCTGGCGCGCTTTTATATCGCCGCGGCTCTCGCCGCGCTCGGCACCATGGCCGTGCCCTTCTACATTCTCTTTGCCGGCGAGCGCATCGGCCTGTCGGGCACGACGCTCGGCATTCTCTCGACGGCCTTCCTGCTGGCGCAGACGGGCGCCAACCTTGCCTGGGGCTCGCTCGCTGACCGCTATGGCAACCGCATCGTCTTCATTTCGTCGGTCGGCCTCTGGGCCGTCTCGACGGTGGCGCTGCTTTTCACGCATGACATGATCGGCCTTGCGCTTGTCTTTGCGGGGCTCGGCGCGGGACAGGGCGGCTTCCAGAATTCGAACCAGAACATCATCGTCGAGTTCGGCGCGCGCGACGACCTGCCCATGCGCATCGCGGTGCTGAACACCGCAACCTCGCTGATGATGGCTATAGGCCCGCTCATGGGCGGACTCATCGCGCGCGGGCTTTCCTTCACCGCGCTTTTCTCCTTCTCGATCGCCGTCCTTGCAGGCGCGGTCTTCACGATGTTCTTCGTGGACGAACCGAGAAAGCGGCGGAAGGCTTAGGCGGCGGGTCCGACGGGCCACTTGGTTATCAGTGTGGGCGCATCGAAATAATCACGCCAGAGCGCGATCTTCCCGCCCTTCACTTCGAAAATGCCCGTCACCGGCAGCTCCACCCAGCCGCTCTCGAGGAGATGCCGGTCGAGGCGCTCGAGAATGACGGTTTCGCCATTCGTCAATTCGCGGATCACCTTGTACTCATTGGTGATGGTCGGTTCAAAGAAGGGCTCGAGCACGGCGCGGATGCCCTCGGGCCCTGCCACCTTGCCGATCGGCACATTGTCGTATTCGACATCCGGGGCAACGAGGGCGAGGCCCTTGTCGTAATCCTTCTTCATCATGATATCGAGAAACCGCTTCACGGTTTCGGCAGGCGTCATGGCGTTGTTCATCTCCGCCTCCCTCATGCGGCCGCGCGGGACTTGAGATCCCGCGCCACGAGATAGAAGAGAATACCGAAAGCGCCGGCGGCGAGCGTCAGCACGATGAAAGGCCAGGGCGTGACGCCGCTCGTCTTGCTGTCATTGAACATCCAGATGATGCCGAGCACACAGACGATGACGAGATCGGTCAGCACCTGCATCCCCGCATAGTTTTCGAAGTGTTGAAGGAAGATGCCGAGATACCCGGCCTCCATCAGCGCGAGCACGCTGAGCGCCCCGAAGGCGAGAATGACGGCGAAGAGGGCGACAAGACGAAATGACATGAAAAGGCTCCCCGGATGTGTCGATCCATGGGAGCCATGTTCGGGCCGGAGGCATCAGCGCAGCAATTACCTGAGAGGTAGGTGGCCCGAGTGTTGAGAACACATATCCAAGCCAGCGGCTCAGAGACCTCAGCTGACTTACTAACTCGTTCAGGCCAATCCAATTTTTTCGAAAAAAACTCTGTTTCTCAACTTCGCTGAATCGAGGATGTCCTTAAATGACGAGATTTCTATGAATATTCTGTAGGCATCGTCCCATCTGTACCAAGTTCCCGACCCAACCTTTTGATGAAACGGCCCGAGATCACGCATAACGGATTTTAGAGTGGGGGTTACATCTGCAACAATATGACAAACAAACGGAGTATTCTCATCGATCTGCCGAAGCGGAGTACCATCAAATTTTATGGCGCTACCTGACTGCCTGATATCCTTCACGTACTTGCGGACTTGTGTAATCGGGTTGTGCTCAAGCGTATAATCGTCACGCTTCGGTCGCTTAAACTCGATTAGAGTAATCGGCTGCGCACAGTCATTATTCTGAAAGCCGAGGCTGGCATCAAAAATAGTCATATCAGGTCTATCGTGTGGATTCGCTGGCGCGGCGACCTGAGCCTTTAGCGGCTTATCTGAGTTGAAGTAAGAAAAAAACGCTAACCGGTCATCAATGATCCAAAGATTGTGATCCTCATAATTCAAATCTTCGGACGTTGACTTCAATGGACACACAATGTCATGGACCACCTCCTCATACTCGGACTTGCGTTCCTCAATGCTGGCGTACTTTAGCCCCTCTTCAAAAACCTCAAGGATTAGCTTTCGTTTCATCACATACTCAGCCAGTGATGACACCGACTCATCCTGAAGCCCAGAAACGTATTCTTGAGCTCTCTTTGCTATGTCGGGCAACTTCTTCTTTACCGAAGACAGAAAAGCATTTTTCCGACGCCTGTAATCCCGCAGAGATTGACGCGACAACTCGACAAAAACCTCTTCTTCCTGCTGCATTGAAAGATGGAGCTTGGCTGCAAATTCGTCAGGGTCCCGAGCGACACTCAGGAAACGCGGATGCTCCATCCTCAGTGTTGCAACCACAGCCTTTTGCCGCTCTCTAATCTCTGTAATCTCCGGCGACAGAAACTGTTTCACCCTTTCCTTTGCCGCATCAACAATCTTCTCCAAGTCATCGTCCGACAGGGAGAACTCGGTACGAGTTTCATTCGCCGTCCTATTAAGAATCTCCGATTCAACATACCCCAAGAACGCATACTTGCCGTCGATAGCCTTCAGGCCAAGTACAGCGTCCATCTCGTAGCGCTTAACAGCCCGGCCATTTGCACCAAGATACAGAGCGTTTGTACTTTTCTCATCGTCAGAAATCGACTTCGGCAAAAGAAAGCAGTGACAAACAAACTCAAATTCGCCCTCAGATAACGGAAGCGTAAACTTGAAATCCTGATCACGCTCTGTCACTTCCGTAAACTGATCAAATAGATCTAAAGTTTCCGAATCGTCATGGATTTCGATCTTTGGCTGACTGATATTCACAAAGTAGCTTATAAAGTGCGCGAGTATCCTGCTTGCAATGGTTCCCGCTCTACGCGGAATGGACTTGGCATAGACGTCTTTATATGGAAACAGGGCGACGCTAGTGCCGATCTCGGCGAGCGTAGCTTGGGTCCGTTGAATGTCCGAAATCGGGTCGTCGACAGTGAAATTGAATACGACCCTTTTAGCTTCTCCATTGCTTTCATAGACGCTGCTTATTCGGGCGGAATCGACAACCTTAAGCCAAAGCAGTCGACCGACCCCCTTCCCCCCTATGAGCACCTTCTTCTGCGAGTCCATGCGGACAAAAGATTCTAAATTTTGTTCATTGAATCCAATTCCGTTGTCGCTGATCTTAAATCCAAGGCATTCTCCTGCATCACTTCTTACGATTTCAATCTGAATGCGCCCAGATGATATGTGATCCCGTCCGAAGCGTTCCTCAATCGCTTGGATCGAGTTCATCACCGCCTCAAATAGCGGGAACAGCGTATTTTTCGGATTGGGCGCCAGCGAAATGTTATTAATTCGTCCTGCAGGATCGCTTTGCCAGTTTTTCACATTCCCCCCGATGGCACTTGATTTGCCGCAGTCATTTTTTATCGACTGGAAGCTATATTCATCAACAATTACGGCACAATTTTTCCAGCACACCAACAAAAAACCCGGTGTGGCTTCTTACACCGGCTGTTCCGCATCCGGAATAATGACGTCCTCATAAGCGCAAACCCGCGGGGCGGCTTCTGGATGCCCGGGTCAAGCCCGGGCATGACGGGTTGGGGTGAGGCTTGAGCACACCCACAAGTGTCATCCCGGCGAAAGCCGGGACTCACTCGCAGATCGCCTTGCCGCAGCTTCGGGAATTAAGTCACGGCGTTCGAGCAACGACGGAACCAGATCGCTCTTGCTGAGGGAACCACCCGCCTTCGCACGCCGATGCGGTGCTTCGGCGGGCAGGATGGATCCCGGCTTTCGCCGGGATGACATCTTTGGTTTTGGTAACAAAAAGCCGGTGCGATTTCTCGCACCGGCTTTTCCGTATCCGGATTAACCCGGGACTCTTGTTTCTTGCCCGCCGTCTCCGCCTTACCGCATTGCCCGGCTTGAGCCGGGAAATGCGCAAGCGCGACTGCGCGCCGGCGCCTATGCGCCGTCAGACAATCAAGCGGCGTTGTAGCCGAGGACCGCCTTCACTTCGAGGAATTCCTCGAAGCCGAACTCGCCCCATTCGCGGCCATTGCCGGACTGCTTGTAGCCGCCGAAGGGCGCGTTGAGGTCGGGGCCGGCGAGGTTGAGGTGCACATTGCCCGAGCGGATGCGCGCGGCAACCTTGCGGGCGTGCTCCGGCTCGCCCTGCACATAGCCGGACAGGCCATAGACCGTGTCATTGGCGATGGCGATCGCCTCTTCCTCGTCCTTGTAGGGGAGGATGGAAAGCACCGGGCCGAAGATTTCCTCGCGCGCGATGGTCATGTCGTTGGTGACATTGGCGAAGACGGTCGGGCGCACATAATAGCCCTTGTTGAGCCCGTCGGGACGGCCGAGACCGCCGGTAACGAGCGTCGCGCCTTCCTCGATGCCCTTCTGGATGAGGCCCTGGATCTTGTTGAACTGCACGTCGGAAACGACCGGGCCGATCACCGTGCCTTCGGCATTCGGATCGCCGACCTTCACCTGCTCGGCAGCGGCCTTGGCAATGGCGACCGCCTCGTCATGGCGCTTCGCAGGCACCAGCATGCGCGTGGGCGCATTACAGGACTGGCCGGAATTCGACATCATGCCGAAAACCGAACCCGTGATCGCCTTGCCGAAATCGGCGTCGTCGAGAACGATATTGGCCGACTTGCCGCCAAGCTCGAGCGCGACGCGCTTGACCGTATCGGCAGCGGCCTTGGAGACGAGGATGCCCGCCCGCGTGGAGCCGGTGAAGGACACCATGTCGACATCGGGATGCGAGGAGAGCGGCGCACCGACGCCCGGGCCGTCGCCGTTCACGAGGTTGAACACGCCCGCCGGCACACCCGCTTCATGCAGGATTTCGGCGAAGATGTAGCCGTTGATCGGCGCGACTTCGGAGGGCTTCAGCACCATGGTGCAGCCCACCGCAAGCGCCGGCGCTACCTTGCAGGCGATCTGGTTGATCGGCCAGTTCCACGGCGTGATGAAGCCGCAAACGCCGATCGGCTCGCGCACGATCCGCGTCGTGCCCTTGTCTTCCTCGAATTCATACTTCTTCAGGATTTCGAGGTTGGTGTTGAGATGGGCGATACCCATCGCAGCCTGCGCCTTTTCCGACAGGTTCTTCGGCGCGCCCATTTCCTCGGTGATCGCCGCCGCGATATCGGCATAGCGCTTCTGATAGACCGCCATGATCGACTGCAGAAGCTCGATGCGCTCCTTCCGCGAGGTCATGGAGAACTTCGGGAAGGCGGCCTTCGCCGCCGCGACCGCCTTGTCGACATCGGCCGCCGAGCCCATGCTGATCCGGGCGAAAGGCTCTTCATTGGCCGGGTTGATGACTTCGAGGGTCTTCGGCTGGACCGGGTCCACCCACTGGCCGTTGATGTAGAATTTGAGATAGTCCTTCATTGACCGTCCTCCTGTTTGATGCGGGCCCCACCCATGGCGAGCGCCGTCTTGTCGCTTGGGCCTTGAGCGGCCCGGCGGCGGCAGCCTCGGGGGGTGTTCTGTTGGCATGAAACCTCGCATGGAGGATGCCGCCGGGTCCAGCCGAAAACGCCCACTTTTTCAGCCTATAAATGCCCGGAATTAGGGTGACGGCCTTGCCGCGCCAAATTAGCGCTGGACGCGGGCTGGCAGGCGGCTAGCCTCATCTGGCCGTCAGAAAACGGTGCTTCAATGGGGGGAGAACCATGAGAAAGCACATAACCGCCGCAACCGTGGCAGCCGCCGTCCTCGGCTTCAGCGCGCCTGTCCTGGCGCAGGATCTCGCCTTCATGCTGGCCAATGACAGCGGCCATGACCTGATCGAGTTCTACGCCTCTCCGTCGGACATTTCGGAATGGGAAGAGGACATTCTGGGGCAGGACATCCTGCGCTCGGGCGATGCCGTGCGCGTGATCATCGCGGATGGCCGCGAGCAATGCACCTACGATCTGCGGATGGTGTTTGCCGATGGCGACGTGGTTGAAGATACCGCCAATCTTTGCGACACCGGCAGCTACACGATCGAGTGAGACGCCTGCTGCCTGCGGCCACCCGGTACGCCATGGCCGCAGGCGGCACATGATTTCCCCGGCAAGGCCCGAAACAGCCTTGAGCCCCGCGAAATCACGCAAGATTTTCCCGCAGCCCTGCTTGCACCGGACGCGCGAACACATAGCCGCCGCAATTCGGTCGCGAATTCCAATAATAAGATCGGTGGCGGGCCGGAAAGGCGCCCGCACCCGACGACAGAGTGAGGACCGATACCGACCATGTTCATAGACGGCCGCCAGGTAGAAGACGGAACCATCATCGAAACGGATCTCGCCATTATCGGCGCGGGCGCGGCCGGCATCTCGATCGCGCGCGAACTGGCCGGAACCGATATTTCCGTTGCCCTCATCGAAAGCGGCGGCTTCGAATTCGATGCCGCAACGCAGGACCTCTACGAAGGCGAGATGGGCGGCGTCGAATATCCGCTGACAAGCTCGCGGCTGCGCTATTTCGGCGGCACCACGAACCATTGGGGCGGCTGGACAAGGCCCTTCGAGCCGATCGACTTCGAGGAGCGCGACTGGATTCCCTATTCCGGCTGGCCGATGACGCGGGCCGATCTCGACCCCTATTACGACCGCGCCCGGGAGATCTGCCAGATCCGCTCTTCGGGCTTCGACGACGCGTCCGAATGGGCCGATGGCGGCGCACCGCTGCCGCTCGCTGGCGACGAGGTGGAGACACGCTTTTTCCTTTACAGCCCGCCGACACGCTTCGGAAAGAGATACCGGCCCGATATCGAGCAGGCGAAAAACATCACCTGCTATCTTGAATCGAATGTGACGGAGATCGTGCCGACGGAAAACGGCGCGGAGGTCGATCACCTCAAGATCGCGACGCTGACAGGCGTGAAATACACCATCCGCCCGCGCGTCTGCGTGCTCGCCTGCGGCGGTATCGAGAATGCGCGGGTGCTGCTGCTGTCGAACAGCGTCGAAAAGGACGGCCTCGGCAACCGCACCGGCAATGTCGGCCGCTTCTTCATGGAGCATCCGCATGTGGGCTCACCGGCGACATTTCTCGTCACCGATCTCGATCTCATCGCAAGCTGGTATCGCACCTATACGCGCGTCGAGCGGCCGGACGGCAATGTCGTGATGCGCGGCTGCCTCATGATGAGCGAGGATTATCTGCGCCGCAACAAGCGGCTCGGCACCGTTCTCACCTTCGCGCCCTCGCGCCCCGTCACCGCCGAAACCGGCAAGGACAATCCGCCCGACCCCGCCGAATATCTCCATCCGAAAATCCTGCAACTGGCCCGCAGCACCACTTCGACACCCGCCACCACGGAAGAATTCGGCTGGCGCCTCGGCGTTGGCTGCGCAAGCGAGCAGGAGCCGAACCCGGCAAGCCGCATCACGCTGTCGGAAAGGAAGGACGCACTCGGCCTCAACCGGACAAAGCTCACCTGGCGGCTCAAGAAGTCGGACCGCGACAACCTCCGCGCCAATCTCGAAGCCGTTGCCCGCGCCTTTGGCGGCTGGGGCGAGGGGCGCGTTCGCATCCTCTTCCCGGAGCGCGACGAATGGAACGTCGCCGAAGGCTGGGGCAACCATCATCTCGGCACGACACGCATTTCCACCGACCCGAAGCATGGCGTCGTCGATGCCGATTGCCGCGTGCATGGGATGTCGAATCTTTTCATCGCCGGCTCATCGGTTTTCCCGACGGGCTCGACCGTCAACCCGACATTGACGCTCGTCGCATTGGCGCTGCGCCTGTCCGACCACCTGAAGCATCGTTTCGCCGCCGGCACACCGCTCTGAGAAGGATCGAAACATGAACCAGAACCACGATCACGGCGGCGAACACGACCACGGTCATGAGGCGCATCATGGCCCCGCCGTTTCACGGCGCACATTGATGATCCTCGGCGGCACGGCACTTGTGGCGGCCGCCATTCCCGGCGCTCTCTTTACGAAGCCGCCCGCAGGCTCCGGCGTCGCGGCAGAGGACTTCATTACCCTTCTTGCCGATCCCGAAGGCGCCGCCTATCTCGGCCGCCGCTTCATCGCGGAAGGCGGCGCGCCGGAAAGTGCGATCATTCATGAAAAGCGCCTTGCGGACGCGCTGCGCGCGGAAGGCTGGTCGCCAGGCATGAACGCGGAGGAAACGCATCGTGCGCTCGCGGCCGCCGTTCGCGCTGATTATGCGGGCGCCCGCACCGTCTCGATCGCCGAATGGCGGCTCTCGCAAACCGAAGGGAGCCTCTGCGCACTGGCTGCCATTCTGGCCGCGCCGGAGCAGAATGAACATGACGCAGCCGAACATGGCTGACCGTCAGTTGCAGGGCCCGCTTTCACCTAGCACCACATGGTTCATGCGCGCTGCGATGGTGCCCGCATAGGCCGTTGGACCGGGACGGCGCGTCAGCGGGCTTGGCAGCACGGCAGCAAGCTGCGCCGCCTGCGTCCGCGTGACATCCTTCGCGCTGACACCGAAATAGTGGCGAGCCGCGGCTTCAACGCCATAAATGCCGGGACCGAACTCGATCACGTTGAGATAGAGCTCGAGTATCCGCCTCTTGCTCAGCAGCGTCTCGAGCCAGACGGTGATATAGGCCTCCGCCCCCTTGCGGAAGAAGGTACGCTGCGGCCAGAGAAACAGATTTTTCGATGTCTGCATGCTGATCGTGCTGGCGCCATGCAGCGACCCGCCGCGCCGCATGCGCTGCATGGCCGTGTCGACGGCATCCCAGTCGAAGCCGCCATGCGTGCAGAATTTTCCATCCTCGGCCGCGATCACGGCGCGCTGCATATGCGGCGAGATTTCGGAAATCTGCACCCAGTCCTTCGACAATCCGTGGCCTTCGACCACGCGCATCAGCATCAGCGGCGTCACGGGCGGCGGCACCACCGCATAGACAAGGATGATGAAAGCCGGCGCGAAGAAGACGAACATGACCGCGCGGGCGGCATAGAGGAAAGCCTGGCGGATAACAGGATAGGGCCGTTCGTCACCGGCGGCCTCGCCCTCGCGCAACCGGTCGCCGCCGGGCCCTTCTGGTCTGAAATCGCTGCTCATGCTGGCGCGATCATCCGCAACGTGTATCGCCGGGGCAAGATTTTCTGAGGGCAACAAGCGCCATCATCCACGCTCCTGCCATTGCAGGAAAATGCGGACGCAATCAGATTGATGAAGGGGCCCGGGCGGCCTCGATTCGGCATTTATCCGTTAACCAATAAGGTAAAGCGGGACGAAATGGCCCCATTTTCGCCATTCTGAGGCCGCGATGTCCCGCGAGGGTCTCTCTATCGATTCACTGAAGATGGAGACTATCGTGAAAAAGTCAGCAACGGCATTGGCGATTGCCGCCCTCTTTCTGACCACGGGATGTACCAACCTCAGCAAGACGGAACAGGGCGCCCTTTCAGGCGGCGCCATCGGCGCGGGCGTCGGCGCGGCAGCGACCGCCATCGCGGGTTCGAGCGTTGCAGCAGGCATGATCGTCGGCGGCGCCGTGGGCGCGGCGGCCGGTGCCTATACGGGCTGCAAGAAGGAAGGCAATTGCTGAGCGGAGCTGCGCCCGGCGAAAATGAAAGGCCCGGCCGCCACGCCGGGCCTTTTTCATGCGCGGGAGATGATATGCGCCTCAACGGCGTCGAACGAGCCGGCAACGTGCGACACGCCATCATTCGTCCAGCTGCCGGGGGAAAGTGCCCGGTCGATACGCACCACCTTCATACCAGCCTCCTGCGCGGCCGCAATCTCGCCCGCATGATCGGAGAGGAACAGCATGGCTTGCGCCGGCAGCCTCGCGGCATCGGCAATAGCGCGATAGGACGCGCTTTCGAGCTTTGCGCCAATTCTCGTGTCGAAGAAACCGTCAAACAGCGGTGCAAGATCACCCTTGTCGGAATAGCCGAAGATGAGACGCTGCGCTTCTTCCGATCCTGAGGAATAGACGAAAAGCCTGAGACCCCTACCATGCCAATGGCGAAGCATTGCCGCGGCATCGTCATGGACGACGCCCTTGAGGACGCCCTCTTCGTAGCCACGCCGCCAGATCAATCCTTGCAGGAGCTTCAGCGGACCGGCCTTGCGGTCTTCGTCCATCCATGAATGGAGAAGGGCAATGGTGGCATCCCTATCCGCATTGGGCACACCGCCAAGCTCACGCGCATCACGAAGCGCCGAAGCAACTTCGGGATCGCCCTCATTCTGCTCGACAAAGGCCGCAAGCCGCTTCCTCGCATAAGGGAAAAGAACCTCATGCACAAAGGCGATCGGCGTCGTCGTCCCTTCTATGTCGGTGACGACGGCACGAATATCCGTCATGCCGCCTCGCGCTCGAACTTCGGAAAGCGCGATGCGATGTCGTCGCCGGTGAAGTGACCGACCCAGCCTTCCGGCGTCGTAAAGATGCGGATCGCGCAGAAGTCCGGGGCGGGCCCGGTGTCGAACCAGTGCGTTGTGCCCGCCGGTACGCTGATGAGATCGTTGCGCTCGCAGATCACCCGATAGACCTTGCCTTCCTTCCGCAGATAGAAGGCGCCGGCACCATCGACGAAGAAGCGGACCTCGTCATCGTCATGCGTGTGTTCGGCAAGAAATTTCTGCCGCAGCTCCGCACGGTTCGGATTGTCGGGCTTCACCCGGATCACATCGACGCTCTGGTAGCCGCCGTCCTTCATGATCCGCGAGACATCGCTTTCATAGGCGGCAAGAACGGCATCCTGATCCGCATCTTCTGCAAGCGCATTAGGCGCCGCCCAGCGCTCGAAATCGACGCCGATGCCGGCAAGCACCTCGGCGATCTTCGCGCCATCGGAGGTTTCCATGAGCACCGTCGCGGGATCTGTATCGGGATAAACGGTGAGATGCGTCATCGCGCGGCCTCCTCGTGCAGTTGTGCGGTCAACAAGAAATCAAAGGCTTCCATGTGGCGGATCGCATCCGCCGCGGTCCTTCCCCATACATATAGGCCGTGACCGGCGATGAGGTAACCGTATGCCGGCCCGGATGCGGCTAGACGGTTTTCGACATGCCGGGCGAGGCTGTCCGTGTCCTGGCTGTTGGGGACGATCGGAATGTCGAGCGCCGTTTCATGGGTGGTGATGCCGGAAAATGCCTTGAGCAATTCCCAGCCTTCGAGACGGAGCAGGCCGGCCTTCTCGTGCCGCCGGGAAAGCACCGTCGCGGCCATGGAGTGCATATGGGAGATGGCCCCGATCTCCGGCGCGGCGGCATATCGAGCCAGATGGAGAGGCGCCTCGGCGGAGGCGCGGGGATGCTTCGGCCCGTCGATCGGGGCCTCGATCACGCCCTCTTCGGTCAGCGCCGCCTTGTTGGCGCCTGTCGCCGTCAGGGCCGCAGATTTCTCGTCCATTCTGACCGAAAAATTGCCGCTCGTCGCCGGAACCCAACCCCGCGCGCCCGCGAACCGCGCCATCTCAATGACGCCTTTCGCAGCCTCGGCAAAATCCAGTACAGGCGGCCTCGACACCAGCATTTGCGCGACTTTCTCCATTCGACCCGTGATTCCGCGCCACCATAGAGAAATTCCATGACGAGAAAAGCGCACAGACAGCTTGGGACCAATTTGGGTGATTACACTAAAAGGTGTAGTCACATATATTTAAAGTTGCATAAACCCTTTTATGTGCCTCATATTGGTTGAACACAATTCGATTCGCCTAAGCAATAAGGTCTAGTCCAATGATCTCCATTACGCAGAATCTTGAGACGCCCGCCTTTTCTGCCCTTGTCGACCCCGAATGCGCCAGCTTGCTACGGCAGAACGATCTGACACCTCCCCCGGCAACGGAAACCAAACTGGCCTGGCAGGTCGCCCCTTCCAGGGGCGCCGTCAAGGACAGGCTGCTCAAGGACGATACGGTCCGCCTCGTCCTGATCGCGATCGAAGAGGAAGCCGATCCCCTGCTCCGCGATCTGGCGAGGAACATCGGCCAGATCCGGGGCCGCGCCTGGCTGCACGCCGTGCTGGTGACGCGAGACCGGGTAACGCCGCCGCTGCTGGCACAGCTGAGAAATTTCGCCTCCTGGTCGGTTCTCGCCCTGCCCTGCAGCGCGGACGAGCTGAGCGAAATCCTGCTCGAAGCATCCGCCAAGGCCGCCGATCAGCATCGCCTCGCCATGCTTTCGACGGCGATCCGGGCGGAAGCGGAAGATCTGCTCGTGCGGACCCGCAATATCGTCGGCGCGCTGCAGAATGTCAGCACGCCCGCCGCCCTGGGCAACCTGGTCAGCATCGCGGACCGCCTGAGCGGCGGACTTTCATCGGAGGCGGGATTCCCGCACGCCTCGCAACAGGCCCCGGCACCGCATGTACCCGCGCAACAGCGCAGCTACCCGGCCACGGATGCTGATCTTTTCAGCCCCGAAGAGGCCGGGCGGAACTGGGTGCGCATGCTCATCGATCTTTGCGCTGCACGGCAAAATCACTTCCCTGACGGGCTTTTCTGCGATCCCGCATGGGACATGCTTCTCGACCTCACCTATGCGCGCCTGACAGGCAAGCGCGTATCGGTTTCGAGCCTGTGCATTGCCTCGCGCGTTCCGGCGACGACGGCCTTGCGCCGCATTGGCGATCTGGTTGCCGAAGGGCTCGCCATGCGCGTCCGGGACGAAAATGACGGGCGGCGTGTATTCGTCGATCTCACGGATGACGGATATGCCCGGATGCTCGCCTATATCGAATATGTTCGCGGCACATTTGCATCCCATCCGCGATCATCGAGAAAGGCCTGACGTGATATCCGGCCGGAGCGTTACCAGCTCTGCGTCGACTGCATGATCTCGCCCGCAAGCCGCTCGAGCGGAAGTATCTTCAGAGCGGCACCGCGCGCGATCGCTTCCTTCGGCATTCCGAATACGATGCAGCTTGCCTCGTCCTGAGCGACGGTATGCGCACCGGCATCCTTCATTTCCTCGAGGCCGCGCGCACCGTCATCGCCCATGCCGGTCATGATGATGCCGACCGCATTTGCCCCGGCAGAACGCGCCGCCGAGCGGAAAAGCACGTCCACCGAAGGCCGGTGACGCGATACGAGCGGCCCACCGCGAACCGAAACGTGATAACGGGCGCCCTGCCGCTCAAGCAAGGTGTGCTTGTCGCCCGGAGCGATGAGGACATGCCCGCGCAACACCGGGTCGCCGTGCTGCGCTTCCTTCACCTCAACCTGACAAAGGCTGTTCAACCGTCGCGCAAATGCGCCGGTGAACTTTTCCGGCATGTGCTGGACGATGACAATGCCGGGCGCATTGGCCGGCAGCGCCTCCAGCACTTCGCGCAAGGATTCCGTTCCGCCAGTCGAAGCGCCGATACAGACAACCTTTTCGGTCGTCTTTGCCATGGCGCGGCCGCTTGGCGGCGGCAGCACCGCATCGGCCGTCAACTTCTTCGCAGGGCCGGAGCCTGATGCGCTATAGCCGCGGCGGGTGGCGCTGACGCGCGCCTGCGCGGCTGCCTTGATAACCTGACAGATGCGCGAACCGATCTCGCTCAGATGATCCGCCGCGGCAATCTTGGGCTTGAGGATGACATCGACGGCACCGGCCTCCAGCGCCTGCATGAGCGTCTCCGAGCCTTCCTCGGCCAGGGACGAGCACATCACAACCGGGATGGGCCGCTGCGACATAAGTTTGCGAAGGAAGGTGATGCCGTCCATGCGCGGCATTTCCACATCGAGCGTAATCACATCGGGAATTTCTTCCTGGATGCGCCGCGCAGCGACAAAGGGATCCTGCGCCACGCCCATGACCTCGATTTCTGGATCGGACTCGAGAACCGAGACAAGCGTCTGCCGGACGCTGGCGGAATCGTCGATGACGAGAACGCGAATCTTCTTCCGCATGGGCCCCTCACTTGCGCCGGAAAACGGTGTTTGCAACGGTGTCGAGCGGAAGCTCGTGCCCCGTGATGGATTCGGAATGGCCAATGAAGAGATAGCCGCCCGGCAAGAGGCAATCGCAAAGGCGGCCGAGAACCTTGCCCTGGGTTTCGCGGTCGAAATAGATCAGCACGTTGCGGCAAAAGATGATGTGCATCTTCTCGCCCACATTGTACCGGCTATCCATCAGGTTGTGCCGCGCAAAGCCGATTTTCGACCGAAGTTTGGGAACGATGCGCACATCCTTCCTTTTCGGATCTTCGGCCTGCATTACATATTTCTTGCGCATCGGCGCCGGCACCGGCTCGACCTGATCGGCCGGATAGATGCCGAGCCATGCCTTTTCGAGAACATCCGTGCTCAGATCGGTTGCGAGGATCGAATAGGATCCGTTCCGCCTTTCCTCGAAGAAGGCATCGAGGATCATGGCCATTGTGTAGGGCTCGGCGCCTGTCGAACACGCCGCGCTCCACGCTCTGATCCTCGATACACCGTCCTCGACGAGCGTGGGAAGGGCCTTGGCCAGCAAGTACTCGAAATGCTTCGGCTCGCGGAAAAAGTCCGTCTTGTTGGTGGTCACCGTATCGACCAGATGGACGAACTCGCTTTCCATCCCGCCTTCCTCGAACACATAGCGGCAGTATTCGTCGAAGGTCGAGATACCCGTTGCCCGGAGGCGGCGCCTTAGCCGCCCCTCGAGCATCGTGTGTTTGGATGCAGGCATCTTGATGCCGCTGTACTCATTGACGAACTGAGCCAGGCGGTTGAAGTCTCGCATGCTCAGGCGATTGCCCGAATGCTGCACCTGGGCGGCGGCAGAAGCCTTACTCATATCCTTGTCCTCGAACCTTCACGTTTATCAGGCCGCTGCCGGGGCTCCTGCCAGGAGGGCGGCATCGCCCTCCGACAGGAGCCGCGCCAGGTCGACCAGGACAACAAAGCCCTGGTCGCGCCGCACCACACCTGCGATGTAGTCCGACCGCCACCGGCTGCCGATGTCAGGAGCCTTCTCGATCTGGTCATGCCGGAACGGCGTGACCTCGTAGACCCTGTCGGCGACCATGCCCAATGTGAGCTGCCGGTTGTCGAGCGGAACATCCATCACCAGCACCCGTGTGTGTGATGTCGGCACCGTCTTGCTCAGGCCAAGCTTCAGCCTGAGGTCGATCGTGGGAACGCCCTGCCCCCGGACATCCCGCAGGCCCAGCAGATAGTCAGGGCCGTTGGGAATCTTGAAGGCTTCTTCATGATCCAGAATCTCCCGGACCACTTCGACGGGCACCGCGAAGACCTCTTCACCCAGGCTGAAGGTAACGAACTGGGATTCAGAAGAGGCGGCGGTCATCACGCAGACTCCCGGAACTCGTGATCCAGCTCGTCCGCACCGCCCATGTTCATGTCGAGCGCGAAGCCTTTGACACGTTCCTGCTGTGCGGCGACAGTCTGCGCCACCGGAGCAGCCGGCTTCTTCTTCGGCGAAGCCTTGGGCGCCGTCTTGGCCGCCGACGGAGCGGCCGCAGACGCGGGCTTGGAAGCCTTCGCCTTTCCGGCTGCCACCTTCGGCTCCGCGTTATCGACGCGGAAGAAGGAGATCGACGCCTGAAGTTCTTCCGCCTGAGAGGCGAGTTCTTCCGACGTGGCCGACATCTCTTCCGAGGCGCCCGCATTCTGCTGCGTCACCTGGTCGAGCTGCTGGATTGCCTCGTTGATCTGGGCCGCACCGATATCCTGCTCGCGGCAGGCGGCGCTGATCTCGGAGACGAGTTCCGCGGTCTTGCGGATATCCGGCACGAGGCGCGTGAGCATCTCACCCGCTTCCTGCGCGACCTTCACCGTGTCATCGGACACCGCGCTGATCTCGGCTGCCGCCGTCTGGCTGCGTTCGGCGAGCTTGCGCACTTCGGACGCAACCACCGCGAAGCCCTTGCCATGCTCGCCGGCGCGGGCCGCTTCCACAGCCGCGTTGAGGGCGAGAAGGTCGGTCTGACGGGCAATCTCCTGCACGATGCCGATCTTCTCTGCAATGGTGCGCATGGCTTCCACGGCGCGGGTCACGGCTTCGCCGCTTGCTTCCGCATCCTTGGACGACTGGCGCGCCATCTTTTCGGTCTGGGCGGCATTGTCGGCGTTCTGCTTGATATTCGCCGCCATCTGCTCCATCGAAGACGAAGCCTCTTCGGCCGCCGAAGCCTGCTCGGTCGCACCCTGCGAAAGCTGCTCGGAGCTTGCCGAAAGTTCCTGGCTGCCGGAAGAAACGCTCTCCGACGCCGCCAGGGCATCTGCGACAACGCTCCTCAAGCGCTCGATCATGGCGTTGACATAGCCCAGAAGGTCGCCGACTTCGTCCTTGGTGGTGATGTCGGCATAGCGGGTGAGGTCGCCTTCGGCAACGGCACGGACCGCCTCATTCGCCTTGGTGAGACCACGGCCGATCGACGTCACAATCCAGAAGGCCGAACCGGCGGCGATCATGGTCGAGATCACCAGGAGTGCGATCAGCGTCATGCGGCTGGATTCATAGTTATCCATCGCGTCAGCGATCTGCTCGGCCGAAATTTTCCCGTTGAGATCGATAACCGCATTCAGCGCATCGACGGCCGCAAGGCGAAGATTACGCATTTCGCCATTGGCAAGCTGTGTCGCTTCATAGCCGCTGCGCCCGAGAGAAATCGCGTTTGCACGATCGGCGACTTCCTTCACAGTGATGTAGGCCTTCTGCAGCTCGAGACCGACAGTTCTGTTCTGACCCTGCAACGTAGGCAGGAGATCATTGAACTGCTTGTCAAGCTGAGCGGCAGCGTCGGTATAGTCCTTCAGCCAGCGCTCCTGACGTTCCGGATCGCCCGATGCGAGAAGGATGTTGCGGTGCTGCCGGAAGAAATCACCGATCATCGCCCGCGTCTCCTGGGCGAGTTCATACGAAAGAAGGGCGCCGGCATCACCACGAATGACCGAGTCTTTCAGCATATGGTTCAGCTTGTCGGAGATCTCCTCTGCCTGCGTGATCGCGGCCGAGCCTTCGGTCGTGGAGATACGGAAGGCTTCGACCTCAGTATTCTTCCGGGTCAAAGCCTGTACTTCGAGGTTCTTCTCCCAATAGGCCATCCAGTTCTTCTGGAAATCCGCGAAATGTGCACGGCCGACATCGGTCGTAAGATGACTTTCGACTTCATCCGCCAGCTGCTCGATTTCCTTCTCGACGTTGAGAAGCGTTGCCGCCTGCTGCTCCATTTCCGAAGGCTCGTCACTCAAAATCATCTGACGGATTTCGGATCCGACGCGCGTCGTGAGCGTTTCCAGGCGGCTGAGATTGAGCGTCGCGACTCCACGCTTGTTGACAAGACTGTCCATCGTCTCGTTCAGATGGGCGAGGTTTTGCACGGCAACGAACATGCTGACGCCGGACAGCAAGATGACGACCGAAAAGGCCGCGATAAGTTTGTTTCTGATAGTAAGGCGCATTTGGTTTGCCCTCCGAAGGACTTTGGTCAGTTGATGATGCGGGACGCGGCCGCAGTGGAAGCGTCGTTCTGGTTGAAGATGGCGGTCAGGTTGGGAAGGATGATGAACTCGCCCTCCCGCTTGAACAGACCTTCGATGAAGTCTGGTCTCCAGCGCATGCCGACGCTGGGGGGAGGCTCTCCATTGGCTTTCGACAACGTCGTCACCTCGTTCACCTTGTCGGTCCGAAGACCGATAAGCGTCGGCTCGCCCCTGATTTCGAGTTCGATCACCACGATGCGGCTGTCGATGGTCGTCGTCACCGCATCCATGCCGAATGCCAGCCGCAGGTCCGCGAGCGGAATGACGCGGCCCCGGAAATTGATGACACTCCCGGCAAATCGGTCGGCGCCTGGAACTCGTGTCTCCGGCAGCACATCGAGAATTTCCTGCACCCTGATCGCTTCGAGCGCAAAGGTCTCATCGTTGAGGTTGAAGGTGAGAACCTCCATCTCGTCGGCGGGCGATGTCTTGCTGGTTGCTTGAACCTGTTCGATCATGCTGTTCACACCGCAGCGCGAAGCTGCGCCTCCTGTTGCTGGCCGGCCGCCACGAGGTGAGCCACATCGAGAATGAGGGCCACGGTTCCATCACCGAGAATGGTCGCGCCGGAGAAGGTTGCGACATTCGCATGCAGCTTCGACATGGACTTGATGACGGTCTGGTGGTCGCCGATGATCTGATCGACAACGAGGCCGACACGCTCGGACCCGGTTGAGATCACCACGATCTTCTGATGCGGATCGGGCTTCGTGCCCGTGGCAAACAGATCGCGCAGGCGCAGGAACGGCACCAGCTTGTCGCGCAGCGAGATGAACGAGCGGCCGCGCGAGCGAAGATCGTCCTCGAGCGACAGCTCGATACACTCTTCAACCGCCGCCAGAGGAATGACATAACGCCCTTCACCGACCCGGACGAGAAGTCCGTCGATGATCGCAACGGTCAGCGGAATCCGCAGCGAGATTTCCGAGCCTTCGCCAGCCTTTGTTGTCAGGTCGATCGTGCCGCGGAGCGACTCGATCGTGCGCTTGACCACATCCATGCCGACCCCGCGGCCGGACAGGTTCGTCACCTTCTGCGCCGTCGAGAAGCCGGGATGGAAGATGAACTGGAGCAGATCATGCTCGCTGATCTGCTGCCCGGGCTCGATGAGACCAGACGCCTCAGCCTTGGCACGAACCTTCTGATGGTCGATGCCGCGGCCGTCATCGGTGATCTTCATAATGACTTCGCCGCCGGCCTGACGCGCGGAAAGCTTCACCTGGCCGGTGCGCGGCTTGCCAGCAGCTTCACGCTCCGCCGGAAGCTCAAGCCCGTGGTCGATCGAGTTCCGCACCAGATGGACCAGCGGATCCGCCAGCCTTTCGATCACTGTCTTGTCGACTTCGGTGCTTTCGCCGTCGGTAGCGAGTTCGATTGCCTTGCCCGTTTCCCGCGCAAGATCATGCACAAGACGGCGGAACCGGCCGAAGAGTGTCGATACCGGCACCATTCGCAGCACCATCATCGTATCGCGCAGTTCGCCGGACAAACGCTCGATTTCTTCCGATACGGAACGCAGGTGAAGATCGGTGCTCATGGTCGCAATCTGGCTGAGGCGCGACTGCGCAATCACAAGCTCGCCCACACGGTCCATAAGCTCATCAAGCCGTTCGGCAGGCACTCGCACGTTCTCGGCGGATTTCGCCTGACGCGCGTCGCCGGAAACGGGCTCGATGGACGGAGCCACGGGAGATGCGTTTTTCTGCGTCTCCACTGTGGCGGCAGCCTCATCCGGCTGGCCGGCAGCAGCCGCTTCACATGCGATCGGCTCGATCTTCAGCTCCATGTCGTCCATCACGAAGATGAACACATCTTCGATCGCGGACCTGGGCTGGCCGGTCTTGAGCGTCACCTGCCAGGCGAGCTGGAGTTCCGCCGGCACAAGGCTCTCGAGCGGCGGTACATGAGAGAGATCGGCGGTGATTGTCGCCTCCCCGAGCTCCCGGAGCTCGGCAATAAGGGCGAGAGGATTCGTGCCATTCGTCATGGAATTGGCCGGCAGACGGAACCAAATGTTCCAGCCGCTGCCGGATGCCGCCCGGTCATCCGCCTTCTGGGAAGCGGTTTCAGCCTGCGCCCCCTTTGGCGCCTCGCCGCCGCCAGCCTTCTCAATGGCGGAGCGCAGCGTTGCGAGGAGCGCCTCGCCTGCCTCGAGATGGGCCTGGGTTACCTCCTCCTCGACAAGCGCGCGCATATGATCGCGCGCCGAAAGGACCGCCGATACGAGCTCGGCGGTTGCCGGGACTTCGCCCTTGCGAACGCGGTCGAAAGCCGTTTCGCAATGATGCGTAAAGGCCGCCAGCGCCTCGAAGCCGAACATGGCGCCGGAGCCCTTCAGCGTGTGAAGGCCGCGAAACACCGCATTGACGAGATCCATGTCGCCAAGCCGGTGCGTGAGATCGAGGAGGCCCTGTTCGATCTGTTCGAGGAGTTCATCGGCCTCGATCCGGAAGGTTTCGATCGGGTCCATGCTCATCGGCCAAGCACCTTCTTTGCGATGCGAACGAGTTGTTCGGGATTGAATGGTTTCGTCAGCCAGCCCGTCGCGCCCGCGGCCTTTGCGCGCTGCTTCATGGCCTCGTCGGACTCAGTTGTGAGGAAGATGATTGGCACACCCGCATGAGCCGGGAGCTTGCGCAGCTCCTCGATCATGGTCAGCCCATCCATGACAGGCATGTTCAGATCGGTGATGATGAGATCGAAATTGCCAGCATTGGCCTTGTCGATGCCCGCCGAGCCGTTCTCGGCTTCGTCGACGCTGTAGCCTGCGTCGCTGAGAGCAAGCTTGATCGTTATGCGAATGCTGGCGGAATCGTCCACCGTGAGGATAGAAGCGCTCACGCCGCGCCCTCCTTTTCGTTCCAGAGGCTCTTGAGCCCGGTTTCAAGAAATCCGCCGCGGGAAAGCACATCATGAAGAGCGCCGGCAGGCGGGTGACTGAGCGTCACGGACTTGCCGGAAGCCTCGGCACTCTTCTGCGCCGATGCGAGAAGCTGGATGAAACTGACGTCAACCTCGCTGTCTGCCGGTATCGACAAGACAAGGTTTGCGCGCGCCAGGATATCGCTTACCTGGCTGGCGATCTCCGGCACAGTCCTGATTGTCAACTGGCCGACAAGTTTCAGTTCTTCCGAAATCGTTTGAGCGGTCATCATGTAGCCCCCAGCGAAACAGACCTGATTCCTGTACCCACGACAGGATCAGTCCGATGACGCCACTACGCCGCTCAGCCCATAAAAATGGAGTTAAATTGATACGTCCGGACACGGACAGAAGTTGTCGCCATGACGACAAGGAATGAGGAGCCTCATTCAGTTCCAACGAATTTCCGCTCCGGCACACGATGCAGTTTTCGATTCTGCGACAATTTGCGCGATGTTCGTCATGCATCGCGTCACACCACATCAGCGCACTCAACGGATTGTTTGCACTCGGTGTGTTTTAGTCTCTGCCGGTTCCAACGGCGACAACAGCCAAATCGGGGATATGCAGGTGACGAAGACTGCCGCAGACACAGACATGAACGTCACGCTCACAATCGCAGCACGGCTTGAAGATGGACGAAGCAGGCTTGAAGAGCGCTTCCTCGCGGGCGGAGAAGTGCTCGCCGCAACCGTCCAAAGCGTGGGGCAGATGGTGACGACGCTGGACGACGTCATGAAGGCAATGGATCAGTCTCGTATCGATGCGGCCATTGCCGACCTTGCCGACACGGCCGGGACACTTCTGACCTTGCCTGAGGCCCAGGCCCGGCGCGGCGCGCAGCTCCGCGATTTGTCCTGCGTGGCCAATACGATGGCAGATCAGGTCGAGGACATGCTGACCATCATCCGGTTTCTGCGGTCCTTCACGACGACCGTGAAAGTGACCGGTGCGGGCGCTGAGGGCTTCGATGCATTTGCCAACGAAATGCTTTCCGAGATCACCGAGGCGCGCCGGCAGGCCGACCTCTTTCAGGCAACGCTCGCAGACCTCTGCAGCGGCATCCAGTCGGCCGCGGCGGCGAACATGGAAGTCGAAACGGCCTACAAACAGGTCGTTCCCGGCCTTGCTGCCGCCCTCACCTCGGATTCCGCGCGCTTCGGTGAATACCACTCGAAAATCCGCAGCATAGCGGCCGATCTGACGGCGCTTGTCCGGGGCATTCAAACGAAAATCGGCCGCTCCCTTTCGGCGCTCCAGGTGGGCGACATAACGCGTCAGCGGGTCGAGCATGTGCAGAAGGGCCTTGCCTTGCTGCACAGCGAGGCTTCCTCTGGCGAAGGGCTGGCGCCCGCAGAAATGTCGCTTTACCTGCGGCTTGCGGCCTTGCAGGCGGACGACCTCGTGTCGGAGTTTCACGAAGGTTGCGGAACGGTCATGTCCAATCTTTCCAGCCTGGCCGCCGATACGAAGGAGCTGCTTGCAATGGGCAAGGCGGCACGCGGCAATGCCTCGGCAGGCGGGGACGGTTTTCTGGCGGCTCTTGAAGGAAGCGTTTCCAAGGCCAGACGGCTTGTTTGCCAGGTCGAGGACGCGGCAGAGCGGCTCGCATCCGTGTGTAACGCCACCGCCTCAACCGCCCGTGACCTTGCCCTCTCGGTGGACAACATTCAGGCAATCGAGACGAAAATCCAGCACATGGCGATCAATACGAGCCTGCGCTGCAGCCGCATGGGCGAAGCCGGAAAGCCGATCAATGTCGTCGCAACGGAACTACGCGCGATCGCCGAACAGATGGAAGTCGTTTCCGGCCGCCTTCTCACGTCGCTTCGCACGCTCGAGGAAAAGGCCGTTGCGCTGACCTCGCCGGAGGAAGAGGGCATTGGACTGGGCGAGCGGCTGGACCGCGCGCTTGCAAGCATTTCCGATGCCGGCAGCAAGATTTCCAACGATCTCAATCAGCTCGCCGAACGGGGAGACGGAATCGCACGGGACGTGTCGCGCAACGTCGCAAGCCTCGATTTCACGCGGGATATCGGGACGGTTCTCGATGAATGCACCTTGCAGATCGAGGAACGTGCTGCGGCCCTCGCGGACCCAGATGCCGAAATCGAAGAGCCCTCCGAGGCACTGCTCCGGCTCGCCGATTCGCTTTACGCCGCCTACACGATGGCGCGCGAACGGCAGGTGCATGGTCTTGTTTTCGCGCCGCCGGTTGCATCCGCCACGCGGGAGGCAATGCCTGGCGAAGACGATCTCGATGCCGCATTCTTCTGATGCCTCGCGCTTCTCCCGGAACGGCCGAAAAACAAAAAACCCGCCATGCAGAAACATGGCGGGTTTTCA
>JAHBYK010000024.1 GCA_019635965.1 Parvibaculum sp.
GTCGAGTTCGGCGCGGTTGAAAAAGACTTCCGGTTCGCGCGGGCGTTTCGGCGCCATGTCCGGCACGGATGTCGCGATGAGCGTCAGCCTGTCGGCCATTGCCTTTCGGGAATCCTGCTCGGCGCTGTCGCTCATTCCGTGCCGCTTTCCTCATGCGCTTTCCAGCCGCTCACACGCCCGGCCAGGCGGTCTTTGAAAAGCATGGCATATGGCGCTCAAGGCGTCATCCGATTGTTACAAAACGTCAAGGTTTCTGCGGCTTTCAAAGAAAAATCGGGCATATGCGAAAACCACAATATCGCCTTTTTTCAGCCCTTGGAGAGCCACACTGCCCCTCCATATTTGCATCGTTGCCTCATTGGCCCGGTTCCTTGCGACGTTCCGGTTTCATCAGCCCCCCAGCCCCACCGGGATAGATTGGGGGAGCCGGGCCAACCCCTTCCCCCTCGGGGTGAGGCAACGACAAGAGATCAGCCAAGTGCTGCGGGCCGCCCGGGACTCCCCCCTCCCGGGCGGCTTTTTCTTGTGTGCTGCCGCTGGCCGGGAAAATGAAACATCTTTCACTTGAAGGACTTGGCGGGCTGGCCTACACCAGATTTCCGCCTCGGGGAGCAGCGGAAAATTGGAGTGGCAAGCGGGCCGGAGAGCCTGGGACACCGCTCCGGGGAGAGAGATCATCAGCATTTCCGGTACTCACATGACGAATGAAAACCGTCCGGCGCCGGCTGGCGGCGAGCCCATGATCGTCATCGAAAATCTCACCAAGCGGTTCGGCCCCTTCACCGCGGTCGACAATATCGGCTTCTCGGTGGCGCGCGGCGAAGTGCTCGGCTTTCTCGGGCCGAACGGTGCGGGCAAATCCACCACCATGAAGATGATCACCGGCTTCCTCGCGCCGACCTCCGGCACGGCGCGGATCTGCGGCCATGACATTCTCGTGGCGCCGCTCGCTGCCCAGCGCGAGATCGGCTATCTGCCGGAAGGCGCGCCTGCCTATGGCGACATGACGTCGCTCGGTTTCCTGCGTTTTATCGCGCGGGTGCGGCGCCTGTCGGGCAGCGCGGCCAATGAGGCGATCGAGCGCGCCGTCGAGGCGACGGAACTCGGCGGCGTTCTCGAACAGCCGATCGACACGCTCTCCAAGGGCTTCCGCCGCCGCGTCGGTCTCGCACAGGCGATCCTGCACAATCCGCCCGTGCTCATCATGGACGAGCCGACCGACGGCCTCGACCCCAATCAGAAATTCGAGGTGCGCAAGCTGATCGGTCGCATGGCGAAGGACAAGGCCATCGTCATTTCCACGCATATTCTCGAAGAAGTGGATGCGATCTGCACCCGCGCACTCATCATCGACCGTGGCCGCGTCGTTGCCGACGGCACGCCCGGCGCGCTCATGGCGCGGTCGCGCTATCACAATGCGGTTTCGCTGACGCTGTCCGGCCAGAGCACGGTTGCCATCGCCGAGAAGCTGCGCAACCTGCCGGGCATCGAAACCATCGAGGTGACGCCGCGCGGCGAGGAGACGACCTTCACGCTCTTCCCGAAAAGCGCAACCGAAAGCGACACGATGCTGGTCGATGCCGTGGCGCGGCTGGCGCGCGAGGAGAACTGGCCGGTGCGCGCGCTTTATGGCGAGCCGGGCCGCCTCGACGAAGTTTTCCGCAGCCTCACGCGCTCCGACACGGTAAAGGGGAGTGCCGCGGCATGAACGAACTTCTCGCCATTTTCCGCCGCGAGCTTGCCGGCTATTTCGCAACGCCGCTCGCCTTCATCTTCATCGTGATCTTCCTCTTCACGATGGGCGCCTTCACCTTCTATCTCGGCGGCTATTACGAAAGCGGTCAGGCGGATCTCACGATCTTCTTCAATTTCCACCCCTGGCTCTATCTCTTCCTGATCCCCGCAATCTCGATGCGGCTCTGGGCGGAAGAGCGCCGCACGGGTTCGATCGAGCTGCTGCTCTCGCTGCCCGTTCCGCTCTGGGCGGCGGTGCTTGGCAAGTTTCTCGCGGCCTGGGCCTTTTCCGGCATCGCGCTCGCACTCACCTTCCCCATGTGGATCACGGTCAATTATCTCGGCGATCCCGACAATGGCGTGATCCTTGCCGGCTACATCGGCAGCTTCTTCATGGCGGGCGGCTATCTCGCCATCGGCTCCTGCCTCTCCGCGGTCACGCGCAATCAGGTCATTGCCTTCGTGGTCAGCGTTGCGGTCTGCTTCCTTTTCACCGTGTCGGGGCTTCCCATCGTCACGGATTTCTTCGCGGGCTGGGCGCCGCAGCAGGTGGTTTCCACCATCGCGTCCTTCTCCTTCCTCACGCATTTCAACGCCATCACGCGCGGCGTGATCGATCTGCGCGATGTGATCTATTTCGCCTCGCTGATCGCAACATGGCTTGTCGCCTGCGGCATCGTCGTCGACATGAAGAAGGCGGGGTAAGTACATGCCGAACCAGCAGATCAGCCGCTCGGCCTACCGCGTCATCATGCTCGTGCTGCTCGCGTTGCTCTTCCTTGCGGTCAACATGTTCTCCAATGTCATGTTCCGTACGGCGCGCGTCGACCTCACGGAAAACCGGCTCTACACCGTGTCGGAAGGCACGAAGGATGTTGCCGCCAGCATCGAAGAGCCGATCACGCTCCGTTTTTTCTATTCCGAGAAACTTGCAAACGATTTCAGCCGTATCCGCATCTATGCCGGTCATGTCCGCGACATGCTGGAGGAAATGCGTGCGCGCTCGGGCGGCATGATCCGTCTCGAGGTGATCGACCCCGAGCCCTTCTCGGAGGAAGAAGATCTCGCCATGTCGCTCGGCCTCAAGGGCGCGCCGACGCAATCGGGCGATATCATCTATTTCGGCCTTGTCGGCACGAATTCCGTCGACGGGCTCGAATCCATCCCCTTCTTCACCGATGAGCGCGAGCAGTATCTCGAATATGACATCGCGCGCATGATCCAGAATCTGAGCCGCCCCGAGCGGCCGGTGCTCGGCATCGTCACGAACCTGCCGCTCGATACGGGCACGGGCGGGCTCATGTCGGCAATGCGCGGCGAATCGCTGCCCTTCATGATCTATGAGGAATTGCGCGACCGCTTCGAGCTCGAGTTCCTCGAACAGCAATTCGAGGCCGTGCCGGGCCGTGTCGACGTGCTGATGATCGCGCATCCGAAGCCGCTTGATCCGCGCACGCTTTATGCGATCGACCAGTTCGTGATGCGCGGCGGCCATGTGCTCGCCTTCCTCGACCCGCATTCGGAAGTGAGCCTCACGGCAGGTCCGAATGGCGAGCCCATTCGCGGCTATACGGAAATGTCCGATCTCGGGCCGCTTCTCGAAAGCTGGGGCGTTCATTACGACCCGACAAAGATCGTCGGCGACCGCACTATGGCGCAGCGCGTGCGCACCGGTATGGATGCGCGCCGCCAGGAAAGCGATTACGTGATCTGGCTTGCGGTGCCGCGCGGCAATGTCGCGACGGACGACATCGTGACCTCGGATGTCGTGCGCCTCAATCTCGGTACGGCCGGTTATCTGACGCCCATCGAGGGTGCGACGACGACTTTCGCGCCCATCGTCTTCTCTTCGGAAGATTCGAAACTCTACGACGTCGATTATGTGAAGCAGGGCCCGCGGCCGGACGATCTTCTGCGCGGCTTCGAGCCTTCGGGCGAGCGCTATACGATTGCCGCGCGTCTCTCGGGTCCGGTGAGAAGCGCCTTCGACGCGCAACCCGAGGCCGTGGCGGTCGATGAGGACGGCCGCCCCCTGCAGCGCCGCTCGGGCGAGAAGGTGGGCGAGCACATCGCCACCTCGAAGAGCGACACAAATATCATCGTCTTTGCCGATAGCGATATTTTCGACGACCGCTTCTGGGTGCGCACCGACTCCTATCTCGGCGAACGGATCGCGCAGCCGATCGCAGACAATGCCGTCTTCATCATGTCGGCGATCGACAATCTGATGGGATCGAACGAACTCATCTCGCTTCGTGCGCGCGACAAGATCGACCGGCCCTTCACGGTGGTGGAGGAACTTCGCCGCACGGCGGAGCGCCGCTTCCTCGCCGAGCAGGAAGAGCTGGAGCGCCGTGTCGCCGAGGCCGAGCGCAAGCTCACCGAGCTTCAGATCGGCGGGCAGGGCGCCAACGGCGCGCCGAGCGAGGCCGAAGCGGACGCCATCGAGCGGTTCCGCGCGGAGCTTCTCGACAGCCGCAAGAAGCTCCGTGAAGTGCAGCGCGATTTGCGGCGCGATGTCGAAGGCCTCGGCGCCAATCTGCGTTTCGTGAATATCGCGCTCGTGCCGCTTGTTCTTGCCATATTGGCGACGGCTGCTGCTGTGCTGCGCTATCGCCGCCGCAAGGCGCGCGTCGAAAAGGGAGCCTGATTGCGATGAACGCTTCAATTTCCGGCGTCATGGAGAACAGGCCCTTGCGCAATCTCGTGGTGCTTGCCGCGGTCACGCTTGTTGCGCTTGTCGCCGCCATCGTCGCGGTCGTCAGCGACCAGAGCAGCGTGCGCACGAGTTTCGTGCCGCATCCGCTGTTCGAGGGGCTTGCGACGCAGCTCGACCGCGTCGACCGCATCGTCTATACAGCGAGCCGCGGCATGGCGGGCGAAGAAGTCGTGTCGATCAGCCGCAATGAAGACGGTGTGTGGGGCGTTGCCTCGCGGGCCGGCTATCCCGCCAATGAGGAGCTTGTGCGCAGTGTGCTGCTCGGCGCCGGCAATATGGAGGCTTATGAGCCCCGCACGGCCAATCCCGAATGGCACCGCAATCTCGGCCTGATGAATCCCGAAGATATCGGCTCTGCGATCCGCGTCGAACTTTTCAGCGGCGATGCGCGTCTTGCGGGCCTTCTCGTCGGCAAGGTGCCGGAGCGCGCGGTCGATGTGAAGGGTGAGGGGCTCATCTATGTCCGCCGGGATGGCGAGAACCAGACCTGGCTCGCGCGCGGCCGCCTGCCGGTTCACAAGCAGGCTTTCGACTGGCTCGACATGACATTCGTGAATATCCCGCGCGAAGATGTGGCGCGCGTGACGCTCTGGGCCGGTACGGAACGTCCCGTCGTCATGGAGCGCGCTTCGCCCGAGGCGGCCGATTTCGTGATTGCCAATCTGCCGGAGGGCCGGGCCTCGCGCGGTGCGCCGGTCGTCAATCAGGCCGCAGGCGCGCTTCTCGAAGCGGCGTTCGACGATGTCGCGACGGCCGATACGCTGGACATGCCGGAAGACGGGCCGCGCGTCGAGGTCGAGACCTTCGACGGCATGAAGCTCTCCATGCATATGGGCGGGCAGGGCGGCGCGCTCTGGGCGAAGTTCACGGCGGAAGGCGAGAGCGAGGAGGCGGCGCTGCGTGCCGAAGACCTCAATGCGCGCCTCTCGCCCTGGACCTACAAGCTGCCGCAGGAGGTGAGCGGCCATCTCACCCAGACGATGGATGTGCTGACGCGCGAAGCGGGTCCGGCGGATGCGATGTTCGGTCCGGCTGAATAAGTCCGCAACGACAGGCAACAAAAAAGGGCGCCCCGCGGGGCGCCCTTTTCGTTTGGTGAGGCTTCCGCCTTATGCCGCGAGGTTCCGCAGCACGTAGGGCAGGATGCCGCCATTCTCGTAATACTCGACCTCGTCCTGCGTATCGATGCGGCAGAGAAGGTCGATTGCCTGCTTCATGCCATCGGCGAAGGTGATGACAGCCTTCACCTTGCTGCGCGGCTTCACATTGGCGAGGCCCTCGATGGTCACGGTTTCCGAGCCGTCGAGGCCGAGCGACTGCCAGCTCATGTCGCCGATGAACTGCAGCGGGGCAATGCCCATGCCGACCAGGTTCGAGCGGTGGATGCGCTCGAAGCTCTGCGCCACCACGGCCTTCACGCCGAGGAGCATGGTGCCCTTCGCCGCCCAGTCGCGGCTGGAGCCGGTGCCGTATTCCTTGCCCGCGAAGATGACGAGCGGCACGTTGCGGCGCTTGTATTCCATCGCCGCATCGTAGATCGGCATCTGCGTGCCTTCCGGCTGCAGCTTCGTCAGGCCGCCTTCGATGCCTTTCAGCATCTGGTTCTTGATGCGGATATTGGCGAAGGTGCCGCGCATCATCACTTCGTGGTTGCCGCGCCGTGCGCCATAGGAGTTGAAGTCCTGGGCGCCCACCTGCTTGGAGTTCAGGTAGGAACCGGCCGGGCTCTGCACCTTGATGTTGCCGGCGGGCGAGATGTGGTCGGTCGTGATCGAGTCCGCGAAGAGACCGAGGATGCGCGCATCCTTCACATCGCTGAGCGGCGCGGGCTCACGGCCCATATCCACGAAGTAGGGCGGGTTCTGCACATAGGTGGAGTCGCCGTCCCAGCCATAGGTGAGGCCGCCCGACACCTTGATGCCCTTCCAGGCATCGTCGCCGTCGAAGACGTTCGCATAGCGCGAGCGGAACATTTCCGGCGTGACGCAGGCGCGCACCGTGTCGGCCACTTCCTGCGTGGTCGGCCAGATGTCCTTGAGGTACACCGGCTGGCCGTTTGCGCCCGTGCCGATCGGCTCGCTCGTCAGGTCGATCTGCGTCGAACCCGCCAGCGCATAGGCGACGACGAGCGGCGGCGAGGCGAGATAGTTCGCCCGCACATCCGGCGACACGCGGCCTTCGAAGTTGCGGTTGCCCGAAAGCACCGCCGAGGCCACGAGATCGTTCTTGTTGATCGCCTGGCTGATTTCGGTGGGCAGCGGGCCCGAATTGCCGATGCAGGTGGTGCAGCCATAGCCGACGAGATCGAAGCCCAGAGCGTCGAGATCGTCCTGCAGGCCCGCCTTTTCGAGATAGTCGGTCACGACCTGCGAGCCGGGGGCGAGCGAGGTCTTCACCCAGGGCTTCACCTTGAGGCCGAGCTTGCGGGCCTTGCGGGCGACGAGGCCTGCCGCGACCAGCACGTTCGGGTTCGAGGTGTTGGTGCAGGAGGTGATCGCCGCGATCACGACATCGCCATGTCCGAGATCGAAGTCCTTGCCTTCGACGGGCACGCGCGTTGCCGCTTGGCCGGGCTTGCCGAACTCGCCTTCAAGCGCCTTGAGGTAGTTCGCCTTGACGTCGGTGAGCGAGACGCGGTCCTGCGGACGCTTCGGACCGGCAAGGCTCGGCACGACGGAACCGAGGTCGAGCTCCAGCGTGTCGGTGAAGACCGGATCGGCCATGCCCTTTTCGCGGAACATGCCCTGCGCCTTCGCATAGGCTTCGACGAGAGCCACGCGCTCTTCCGAGCGGCCGGTCGCCTTGAGATATTTCAGCGTCTCGTTGTCGACCGGGAAGAAGCCGCAGGTCGCGCCGTACTCAGGCGCCATGTTGGCGATGGTCGCGCGGTCTTCGAGCGAGAGGTGGTCGAGGCCCGAGCCGTAATACTCGACGAACTTGCCGACCACGCCCTTCTTGCGCAGCATCTCGGTGACGGTGAGCACCATGTCGGTCGCGGTCACGCCGTCATTGAGCTTGCCGGTCAGCTTGAAGCCGATCACTTCCGGGATGAGCATGGAGACCGGCTGGCCGAGCATGGCCGCTTCCGCCTCGATGCCGCCCACGCCCCAGCCGAGAACGGCAAGGCCGTTCACCATGGTGGTGTGGCTGTCCGTGCCGACGCAGGTGTCGGGATAGGCGATCTCTTCCTTGCCTTCGGTCTTCGTCCAGACGGTCTGGGCGAGATATTCGAGGTTCACCTGGTGGCAGATGCCGGTTCCCGGCGGCACCACGCGGAAATTGTTGAAGGCCTTGGAGCCCCAGCGCAGGAACTCATAGCGTTCGCGGTTGCGCTGATATTCGATTTCCGTGTTTTCCTTGAAGGCGGTCGGCGTGCCGAACTTGTCGACCATCACCGAATGGTCGATCACGAGATCGACCGGCACCAGCGGGTTGATCTTCTTCGGATCGGCGCCGAGCGTCTTCACGGCGTCGCGCATGGCGGCGAGGTCCACCACGGCGGGCACGCCGGTGAAGTCCTGCATCAGCACGCGGGCCGGGCGATAGGCGATTTCGCGATCCGAGGTGCGGTTCTTCAGCCAGGTCTTCACCGCCTCGATGTCTTCCCTTGTGACGGTGCGGCCGTCTTCGAAGCGGAGCAGGTTTTCAAGCAGCACCTTCAGCGAGAAGGGCAGGCGTGAAATGCCGTCGAGGCCCTTCTTTTCCGCGTCGGGCAGGCTGAAATAGGTGTAGCTGCGCTTGCCGACCTTCAGCACCTTGCGGGCGCCGAAGCTGTTGCCGGGCTTCTTCGCCGCTGCCTTCTTGGCCGGCGCAGTCTTCTTTGCCGCCGGCTTCGCGGCGGGCTTCTTCGCGGCTACGGCTTTTTTCGGCGCGGCCTTCTTCGCCGGTGCGGCTTTCTTTGCAGCAGGCTTCTTTGTGGCAGCGGCCTTCTTCGGCGCCGCTTTCTTCACGGCCGGCTTTTTCGGGGCGGCCTTTTTGGGCGCGGCCTTCTTTGCGGCGGGCTTTTTCGCCGCCGGCTTCTTTGCGGCAATCTTCTTTTTCGGCGCTGCCGCCTTCTTCACGCTTTTGACGACGCGCTTTGCGGCGCGCTTCGTCTTCAGGGCGGCGTTCTTTGTCGCGCCGGTCGTCTTCTTCGCAGCCTTGCGGGCGGTCTTCACGGCCTTTTTCGCGGTGGCTTTCGCCTTGGTGGCTGCCTTCTTTGCGGCAGGCTTTTTCACGGCGGTTTTCTTCGCGGCTTTTTTCGGCGCGGCCTTCTTTACGGCTTTCTTCGCGGTCGCCGCCTTCTTCTTCGGCGCAGCCTTCTTCGCGGCCTTCTTCACCGCCTTTGCCGGAGCGGCCTTCTTTACCGCCGGTTTTTTCTTCGCCTTTTCCTTGGTGGATTTGGCCGTCGCCTTTTTCGCCATCGCTTGTCGTCCTCGGTGATGCGCGGTCCGGGCGCGATGTGTGCGGGATGATCGGAGGCGGTGCCGCGCACGCGAAGGAAATCCGCGTGTGCCTCAGCCCTTTTCGCCGCCGCTATCGAGCCTGGAACCTGGATGCTTTTCGCGGCGGACTATAATGACTTTCATCCGTGTTGACCATGCTTCGCCTGTAGCGCAAGCCGTGATAATCAGCATCGGGCAGGAAACGAGGAGTGAGCGATGGCAGCGGTTCGCGTCGAGAAGAAAGGCCCCGTCACGACAGTCATTCTGGACCGTGCGCATGTGAAGAATGCGGTCGATCGCGCCACCGCCGAAGAACTTGCCGCCGCCTTTCTCGCCTTCGATCAGGACGAGGAAGCCTATGCCGCCGTCTTCTGCGGCGAGGGCGGCGCATTTTGCGCGGGCGCGGACCTCAAGGCCGCCGCCGCCGCCCAGGGCAATCGTACCGTGCCTCCCGCAACCGGCGCGAATTTCAACCGCCTCGCCGGTGACGGGCCCATGGGGCCTTCGAGAATGATTCTCAACAAGCCGGTGATCGGCGCGATCTCGGGCCATGCGGTCGCGGGCGGGCTCGAGCTTGCGCTGTGGTGCGACATGCGGGTGGTGGAGGAAGACGCGGTGATGGGCGTTTTCTGCCGCCGCTGGGGCGTGCCGCTGATCGACGGCGGAACCGTCCGCCTGCCGCGCCTCATCGGCCATTCCCGTGCGATGGATCTCATTCTGACGGGCCGTCCGGTGAATGCCGGAGAGGCGCTGCAGATGGGCCTCGCCAACCGCGTGGTGGCGAAGGGCACGTCGCGCGAGGCGGCGGAGCAGCTTGCGCTCGATATTGCCCGTTTCCCGCAGCTTTGCCTGCGCCATGACCGCATGTCCGCCTATGAGCAGTGGGATCTGCCCTACGATCTCGCGCTTGCCAATGAGTTCGAACATGGCCGCAAGGTGCTTGCCTCGGGCGAAACGCTGAAAGGGGCGGCGCGGTTTGCCTCCGGCAAGGGCAGGGGCGGCAGCTTTGACGACATCTGATCTCCGCCTTCACGTCAGCGATCTTGCCTGCATCCGGGGCGGGCGGGTCGTTTTCGAGGGCATTTCCTTCGAGGCCGGGGCGGGCGAGGCGCTGGTGCTGACGGGGCCGAACGGCGCCGGCAAGTCGAGCCTGTTGCGGCAGATCGCGGGACTTCTCGATATCGAGCAGGGCACCATCGCGCTGACAGGCGGCGACCCGGAACGCGGCATTGCCGAACAGGCGCATTATGCCGGTCATCTCGACGGGCTGAAGCCGCCGATGACCGTGCTTGAAACGCTGCGTTTCTGGGCGGCCTTTCTCGGCGGCGCAGCCGGTGGCGTCGAAACCGCGCTTGAGGCGATGGCGCTCGCACCGCTTGCCGATCTGCCGGCCGCCTATCTGTCGGCAGGGCAGAAGCGGCGTCTCTCGCTGGCGCGGCTTGCCGTCAGCCCGCGCCCGCTCTGGCTGCTCGACGAGCCGAGCGTCGCGCTCGATGCGGCCAGCGTCGCGCGTCTGCGCGCTTTCATGGCGGGGCATCTTGCGGGCGGCGGCATCATCGTCGCCGCCACGCATCTCGATCTCGGCCTGCCGGTGGCGCGCGAGCTCCGCCTCGGGCGGGAGGTCGCGGCATGAGGCGCGCCTTCCTTGCCCTTGCCGCACGCGACATCCGCCTTGCCGCCGGCATTGGCGGCGGGGGCGGCATGGCGGTGTTCTTCTTCCTCACCGTCGTCGCCATCGTGCCGCTCGGTGTCGGGCCGGACCGGCCGGTACTCGAGCTTCTCGCGCCGGGCATGCTCTGGGTCGGGCTGCTCCTCGCCTCGCTTCTCACGCTCGACCGCATGTTCCAGGCCGATGTGGAAGACGGCAGTTTCGATCTCCTGTCGATGGGGCCGCTGCCGCTCGAGCTTGTCGCGGTTGCGAAGTCGCTGGCGCATTGGGTCGTGACCGGCCTGCCGCTCGTCGTCGCCGCGCCGGTTCTCGGCATCTTGCTGAACCTGCCGCCCGAGCGGATGCCGCTTCTCGTCATGGCCATGCTGGCCGGCACGCCCGCCCTCAGCTTCATCGGCGCTGTCGGGGCGGCGCTCACGGTCGGCATCCGCCGGGGCGGGCTTCTTGCCTCGCTTCTTGTGCTGCCCTTCTACATTCCGGTGCTGATCTTCGGTGTCGGCGCGGTCGAGGCGGCGGCGGGCGGTTTCGAGGGGCAGGCGGGGATGCAGGCGATGCTGCTTCTCGGCGCCATTTCCCTCGCCAGTTTCGTCATCGGCCCGCTCGGCGCGGCCGCCGCCCTTCGCGCCAATCTGCGCTGAACCGGGGGCCCTCCGGCAAGATTGATCCGGCGCGGCAAAATGCCTGCCGGTCCGGCTTGCCCTGGGCGATCCCCCCGCGCTAAATGGCTTCCCATGAGCCTCACCGCCGCCCAGAGATTCCATGCCTATGCCAATCCGGCGCGCTTCATGGCGCTGTCGGACCGCTTGCTGACGCCGTTATGGGCGGCGGCGCTTCTCACCATCGCGGTGGGTCTGTGGTTTGCGCTGTTCAATTCGCCGCCGGACTATCAGCAGGGCGAGACGGTCCGCATCATGTATGTGCATGTGCCGTCGGCCTGGCTTGCCATGTTCGGCTATTCCGTCATGGCTTTTGCCTCTGCCATCGCGCTGATCTTCCGCCACCCGCTTGCCGATGTCGCGGCGAAGTCGGCGGCGCCCATCGGCGCGGCCTTCACCTTTCTCGCGCTGGTCACGGGCTCGCTCTGGGGCAAGCCGATGTGGGGCACTTGGTGGGAATGGGATGCGCGCATGACCTCCGTGCTCATCCTGCTTTTCCTCTATCTCGGCTATATGGCGCTCTGGGCGGCGATCGAGGATCCGGTCCGCGCCGCGCGCGCCGCCGCCGTGCTCGCGCTTGCCGGCGCGATCAATATTCCGGTGATCCGCTATTCCGTCGTCTGGTGGAACACGCTGCACCAGCCCGCATCCGTCTTCCGCATGGACGGGCCGACCATCGCGCCTTCCATGCTGCTGCCGCTCGGTTTGATGGCTATTGGCTTCACGCTGCTTTTCCTCGCGCTGCATCTCGTTCGGATGCGGGCAGAGATCATGCGCCGCCGCGTGCGGGCGCTCCGTCTCGCGCGCGCTTCTTCCAGCGAGGCATGAACATGGCCGAATTCTTCAGCATGGGCGGCTACGCCCTTTACGTCTGGCCATGCTATGGCATTGCCGCGCTCGTCATTGCCGGTCTTGTCTGGCAGAGCCTGCGCGACTGGCATGTGCAGGCCGCGCTTGCCGCCGAGCTGGAAAAGGCGGCGGGCGGGCGTGTGCGCCGCCCGGCGGATGCGGCCCGGCAGGGAGAGATGAAGTGAACGCGCGATTCCGGCTGGCAGCCCTGTTGCCGGTACTCCTGTTTCTCGTCATTGCCGGTGTTTTCTACACCGCGATCTTCAGCGGCAGCGATCCCTCGAAGGTTCCCTCCGCGCTGATCGGCCGCTATGTGCCGGAGTTCGAGCTTGGCCCGGTCGAAGGGCTCGACGAGCCCGGCCTTTCAACCGCCGATTTCGCGCAAGGCGGGCCCGTCATCGTCAATGTCTGGGCGTCCTGGTGCGTGCCCTGCCGCACCGAAATGCCGCTCCTCGTCGAGTTGCAGCGCGTTGCCGGTGTGCCGCTCTACGGCATCAACTACAAGGACGATCCCGCCGCCGCGCGGCGCTTCCTTGCCGAACTCGGCAATCCGTTCGAGCGGATCGGCAAGGACGCAACAGGCCGCGCCGCCATCGACTGGGGCGTCTATGGCGTGCCGGAAACCTATATCGTGGATGGGAAGGGGCGTATCGCCCTGAAACATGTCGGGCCCTTGACGCCCGAAGCGATCGCGGAAGAAATCCTGCCGGCTCTCAGGGCGGCGCGGTCCTGACGCGATAGCGCCCTCCGCACCGCCCCGGAAAGAGCGTCAGGCCTTCTTGCTGCGCGCGGCCGGCTTTTTCGCGGCAGGCTTTTTTGCCGCAGCGCGCTTTGCGGGCTTCGCAGGCGCTTCTTCCTCGACCTTCATGCTTTCGATCGCGGTATTGAGGTGGCCGAGCGCCTTCAGGAGTTCGCCCTGAACCGTCTTCGGCAGCGCGTCGAGAAGCGCCTTTTCGGCGGCGAGCGCCTTCGGCATCGCGCCTTTCAGCGCGCGGCGGCCGGCAGCGGTCAGCCGCACGGAATTGGCGCGTGCGTCCTCGGCGGTCCGCTTGCGGGCGAGAAGGCCGTTCTTGATCATGCGGCTGATCATGTCGGCAAGCGTCGAACGGTCGATGCCTGTGCGGTTCACGAGATCGGTCTGGCTCAGACCTTCTTCCTCATTCACCGCGAAAAGCACGATGAACTGGCGCGGTGTGAGCGAGCTTGCGCCCATCTGCTGCACGAACTGCTCGTAAGCAAACTGTTGTGCGCGGCGCAGCAAATGGCTCAGCGAGTTCTCAAGGTCGAAACTTCCGGTCTGCTTCCTGGCTGCCATTCGTTCTGTCCTCTGGCGTGTGCCGGTCCCTGCCGGGACCGTGGCTGGGTTGCGTCCTTGCCGGACGGCGTTCCCATTTGGGGGGATATTTCTTTCCAGCGCTCATTGGAGCGCGAATTCGAGGCGTTTGTGTGGCCGTGCCACGATGTCCGAATTATCATCATATGTACCCGCAAGGCCAGTCCTTGCAAGCGCGATCGTGCGGAAAGGCATAATAATTGGCAAACAGGTCTGTGCGCGGAGTTTCGCCGTATCCGGTTGAGACGAGTTCAAATATTCTCCAGACGCTTAACGTTTTCGCGCGATGAAAGATAAAATTCGCTTACTTCCGTGGGCGGACCAACAAGTCAAGGCGAGTAGATCCGGTAATCATGTCAGACAAATCCGATGCAAAAGACAGAATGCCTGCGGAGCCGAAGCCGCAGGAAGCGGGCGCGGGCGCCGAAGTCGCCTTTTCGCGCCGCGTGCCAACCGGAGACAGCCTGCCGCGCGACATCTGCGATCGCTGCGGCTTCATTCACTATGTAAATCCGAAGATCGTGGTCGGCTCCGTCGTCACACATGAAGGAAAGTTCATGTTGTGCCGCCGAGCCATCGAGCCACGCCGCGGCTTCTGGACGCTGCCCGCAGGCTTCATGGAACAGGGCGAAACGACGGAAGAAGGCGCGCGCCGCGAGGCGATGGAAGAGGCAAATGCCGAGATCGAGCTGCGCGATCTGCTCGCCATCTACAATATTCCGCGCATCGCGCAGGTGCAGATCATGTATCGCGCGGCGCTCAAGTCGCCCTCCTTTTCGGCGGGCGAGGAAAGCCTCGAAGTCGCGCTTTTCGAATGGGACGACATTCCCTGGGACGAGCTTGCCTTTCCGAGCGTCTATTGGGCGCTGACGCAGTTCCGCTCGGTGATGGACAAGCCCGTCATCGCGCCCTTCACGAACCCGGAGGGCGAAACGGGCAATCTGTTCCCGAAACGTCCCGCGGCCGGCGGTTGAGCGCAAAAAGCGCCTCTGGATAAAAGCCTGCTTTCGCGGCATCTTCTCCCGGCTTCAACCGGGGGGATGATTCATGGCACAGGCCGCGTCGCAGCGCATGACGCGAGAGGAGAGGCGGGTCGTCTTCGCCTCCTCGCTCGGCACCGTTTTCGAGTGGTACGATTTCTATCTCTACGGCTCGCTTGCGGCGATCATTTCCGTCCAGTTCTTTTCCGGCGTGAACCCGACGGCCGCCTTCATTTTCGCATTGCTCGCCTTTGCGGCCGGTTTCGCGGTGCGCCCCTTCGGCGCCATCGTTTTCGGCCGGCTGGGCGATCTCGTGGGGCGGAAATACACCTTTCTCGTCACCATCCTCATCATGGGCCTTGCGACCTTCATCGTCGGTCTGCTGCCGAATTATGAGACGATCGGCGTTGCCGCGCCCGCGATCCTCATCCTGCTGCGGCTCGCGCAGGGTCTTGCCATCGGCGGCGAATATGGCGGCGCGGCGATCTATGTCGCCGAACATGCGCCGCATGGAAAGCGCGGCGCCTATACGTCCTGGATACAGACCACCGCGACGCTCGGGCTTTTCATGTCGCTCCTCGTCATCCTTGCCTGTCGGCTTTCCATGCCGAAGGAGGATTTCGAAAGCTGGGGCTGGCGTATCCCCTTCCTGCTGTCGATCTTCCTGCTCGGTATCTCGGTCTGGATCAGGCTGAAGCTCAACGAGTCGCCGCTCTTCCGGAAGATGAAGGAGGAGGGCACGCTCTCGAAATCGCCGATCCGGGAAAGTTTCGGCGAATGGGGGAACCTCAAGATCGTGCTGATCGCGCTGATCGGCCTCACCGCCGGTCAGGCCGTCGTCTGGTACACGGGCCAGTTCTACGCGCTCTTCTTCCTCACTCAGGTGCTGAAGGTCGAGGCGCAGACGGCGAATATCCTGATCGGCCTCGGGCTCCTGCTCGGCGTGCCTTTCTTCGTCGTCTTCGGGATGCTGTCGGACAGGATCGGCCGCAAGCCCATCATTCTTGCAGGCTGCCTGCTCGCGGCGCTCACCTATTTCCCGCTATTCGCGGGGCTCACGCATTATGCCAATCCGGCGCTCGAGGCGGCGCAGGCGCGTTCCCCCGTCACCGTCATCGCCGACCCTTCCACCTGCTCCTTCCAGTTCAATCCGGTCGGCACCGCCTCCTTCACCACGCCTTGCGACGTGGCGAAATCCGCGCTCGCCCAGCGCGGCGTCTCCTATGACAACCGGCGGCTCGCGCCCGGCGAGGAAACGCGGATCATGGTCGGCGAGGCGCAGATCCTCTCCTTCGATGCGAGCGATGATGCGGGCGGTGTGCGCCGCGCCGCCTTCAATGCCGGGCTTTCGGCGGCGCTTGCGGCGGCGGGCTATCCGGCAGCAGCGAACCCCGACGAGATCAACCACCCGATGGTGGTGCTGATCCTCTTCATTCTCGTGCTCTATGCGACGATGGTTTACGGGCCGATCGCGGCCATGCTGGTCGAGCTCTTCCCGACGCGCATCCGCTACACCTCGATGTCGCTGCCCTATCATCTCGGCAATGGCTGGTTCGGCGGCTTCCTGCCGACCGTCTCCTTCGCCATCGTGGCGGCGACGGGCAATCTCTATTCGGGGCTCTGGTATCCGATCGCGATTGCCGCCATGACCTTCGTGGTCGGCATGATCTTCGTGCCGGAAACCAAGGACAGGGAGCTGCACCCGGAAGGAAGCTGAGGCTAGTCGGCGGCCTGCGCGGTGTCGTCCCGCTTCGGCGGGGCGTGCTTCGTGAGCACGGGGATCTGCGCCAGGCCGAAGATCATGGTGAGCGGCATCACGCCGAACAGCTTGAAGCTCACCCAGAAATCGGTCGAGAAATTGCGCCACACCACTTCGTTGATGACGCCGAGAAAGACGAAGAAAAGGCCCCAGCGCACGGTCAGCACCATCCAGCCCTTGTCGGTCAGGTCGAAGGCGCCGTCGAAAAGCTGCTTCATCACCGGCTTGCCGAAGGCCGCCGCGCCGAGCAGCGCGGCCGCGAACAATGCGTTCACGATGGTCGGCTTCACCTTGATGAAAAGCTCGTCCTGCAGATAGATGGTCAGCGCGCCGAACACGATCACGAACACGCCGGAGACGAGCGGCATGGTCGGGATCTTGCGGAATTTCGCATAGGAATAGGAAAGCGAGATCACCGTCGCGGCCATGAAACCGCCGGTCGCGTAAAAGATGTTCTTGGCTTCCTCATTGCCGAAAATGGCGCTGGCCTGTGAATTGAGGATGAAGAACACGGCGAGCGGCCCGAGCTCGATCGCCATGCGGACCCATTGCGAGGCCGACATGCCGCCATGCGTCTTTTCGGCTTGAGTGTCGCTCATTGCATTGCCTTCCGGTTTCGCCTGTTTACGCTGCCTGCGCCCCTGCGGATCAGTTGGCGCCGGTGATCGCCTTGGCATAGGCCTCGGCATTGAAGGTCTGGAGATCGTCGATCCCCTCGCCGACGCCGATCATATGGACCGGCAGGCCGAATTTCCGGGCAATGGCGACCAGGATGCCGCCCCGCGCCGTGCCGTCGAGCTTCGTCACCACGAGGCCCGTAATGCCCGCCACCTTGCCGAAAATCTCCACCTGATTGACGGCATTCTGCCCCGTCGTCGCATCAAGCACGAGGAGGGCGGCGTGCGGCGCTTCGGGGTCGAGCTTGCGCATCACGCGGATCACCTTTTCAAGCTCGGCCATCAGGTCCGCCTTGTTCTGGAGGCGGCCCGCCGTGTCGATCATCAGCACATCCGTGCCTTCTTCCTTCGCCCGCGCCAGCGCCTCATAGGCAAGGCCCGCCGCATCGCCGCCGATCTTGGTCGAGCAGACCGGCGCGCCGATGCGTGCGCCCCAGACTTTCAGCTGTTCCACGGCGGCGGCGCGGAAGGTGTCGCCGGCTGCCAGCATCACGCTCTTTCCCTCGGCCTTCAGCTTCGCGCCGATCTTGCCGATGGTCGTCGTCTTGCCCGCGCCGTTCACGCCCGCCATCAGGATGACGAAAGGCTTCTTCGCCCTATCGATTTCGAGCGGCTGTTCGACGGGCTTCAGCACCTTGGCGATCTCGCTTGCGAGAATATTGCGGATTTCCTCCGGGCTCACTTCCTTGTCGTAGCGGTCGCGGCCAACGGCTTCCGTCATGGCGGCGGCCGCATCAAGGCCCAGATCGGCGGAGATCAGCAGTTCTTCAAGTTCTTCCAGCGTCGCCGCATCGAGCTTCTTCTTTGTGAAGATGCCGGTGATGCCGTCCGACAGGCTCTTCGTCGAGCGCGTCAGCCCTTCCTTCATCCGCTGGAAGAGGGATTTCTTCTTCTCGCCGGTGCCCGTTTCCGCTTCGCTCACGCCGCCCTCGATCCTTCGTAACTCTTGCCGTCATGCGCGGCGAGGCGGAGCGCGATGATCTCGCCCGCGCGCGCTTCCTCCTTCACGCGCACCGGCGTGAACTGATGCGTGCGGCCAAGCGTCGGCGTCTCCATGAGCACGGGCCGCGTCGCACCAAGCCCGCTGTCGAGATGCGCGCGCACCGCCGCCTCGCCCTTCGCCCGCAGCCGCTCCGCGCGCGCCTTCGCCACCGCGCGCGGCACTTGCGGCATTTTCGCCGCCGGCGTGCCGGGGCGCGGCGAGAAGGGAAAGACGTGAAGCCATGTCAGGCCGCATTCATCGACAAGCCGCATCGTGTTCTCGAACATCTCGTCCGTCTCGGTCGGGAAGCCGGCGATGAAATCGGCGCCGAACACGATGTCGGGACGGAGGCGGCGGACGTCTTCGCAGAAGCGGATCGAATCGGCGCGCAGATGCCGGCGCTTCATCCGTTTCAGGATCATGTCGTCGCCCGCCTGCAGCGAGAGATGGAGATGCGGCATCAGCCGTTCTTCTTCCGCGACGAGGCGCATGAGGTCGTCATCGGCTTCGATACTGTCGATGGAGGAAAGCCGGAGACGTTCCAGCTCCGGCACGAGTTTCAATATGCGCCGCGCAAGATTGCCGAGGCTCGGGCGGCCCGGCAGATCGCCGCCATAGGACGTCATGTCGACGCCGGTCAGCACCACTTCGCGGTAGCCGTTTTCCACAAGCGCGCGCACCTGATTGACGACTTCGCCTGCGGGGACGCTGCGCGACGGGCCGCGGCCATAGGGAATGATGCAGAAGGTGCAGCGGTGGTCGCAGCCGTTCTGCACCTGCACGAAGGCGCGGGCGCGGCCTTCGAGCCCCTGCACCAGATGCCCCGCCGTTTCCTTCACCGACATGATGTCGTTGACGCGCAGTTTTTCATTCGTATGGAGCGCGAGTGCGGGCTGCCAGCTTTCGGGCTTCATCTTCTCGTCATTGCCGATCACGAGATCGACTTCGTCCATCCCGGCGAAGCTCTCGGGGTTCACCTGCGCCGCGCAGCCCGTCACGATGATGCGGGCTCCCGGATTTTCGCGGCGCGCTTTCCGGATCGCCTGCCGCGCCTGGCGTTCGGCTTCGGCCGTCACCGCGCATGTATTGAAGACGATGGCATTGCCGAGACCCGCCGCTTCGGCATGGGCGCGCATCACTTCCGACTCGTAAGTGTTGAGGCGGCAGCCGAAGGTGACGATCTCGGTTCCCTTGCTCATGCCTTCCCCGTCAGCAGTGCGGGGTCGAGCGTGCCGTCATAGTCGAAGGTTGCGGCGCCCGTCATGTAGATGTGGTTGTCCGCCTCGCGCCATTCGATGGTGAGGTCGCCGCCCGGCAGGCTCACCGTGACCTTGCGCTCCGTCTTGCGGCGGCGCACGGCGGCAACGGTTGCGGCGCAGGCGGCGGTGCCGCAGGCGCGCGTCAGCCCCGCGCCGCGCTCCCAGGTGCGCAGCTTGATATGGGTGGGCGAGAGGATTTGCGCGACGGAAATGTTCGCGCGCTCGGGAAAGAGCGGATGATGTTCGAGCATCGGGCCGATGCGGCCCAGCTCGATCGCGTCCACATCCTCCACGAAGAAGATCGCATGGGGATTGCCGACATTGACGACGCCGGGCGAATGCATCATCGGCTTGCCGAGCGGTCCCACTTCGAGTTCGATCGCGCGCGTGTCGCGGAACTCCTCCGATAGCGGGATCTCGTTCCAGGCGAGGCGCGGCTCGCCCATGTCGACGGTGATGTCGCCGCCTCCGGCGCGGCTGGCAATCGTGTCGCCCGACAGCGTCTCGATCACCACGCGCTCCTTGCCCGTCTCCTCGAGGATCAGTCTTCCGATGCAGCGCGCGGCATTGCCGCAGGCTTCCACCACGCCGCCATCATTGTTGCGGATGCCCATGAAGGCATCGCCGCCCCGGCGCGGCTCCTCGATGGTGATGAGCTGGTCGCAGCCGATGCCCGTCTCGCGGTTTGCGATGGCGCGCGCCAGCGCGTCCGTCAGCGCCAGCGGCTCGCGGCGCAGGTCCAGCACGACAAAGTCGTTGCCGAGGCCGTTCATCTTGCGGAAATGGTGGGCGGAGCGGGTCATGATGGGCTCTATATGGCCCTTTTTGGCCGCTTGTGCCAGTAGTGGGAGAAAGGGGCCGGAACCGGAAAGGGAGAGCGATGGAACGCCTGTTGCCGCTCGCGGCGGAAGCCGCGGAACTCTTGAAGAAACGGGGCGAGACCGTCGCGCTGTCGGAAAGCTCGATGGGCGGGCTCGTCTCGGCGGCCCTTGTCGCCCAGCCCGGCGCATCCGCCTTCTATCTCGGCTCCACCGTCATCTATACGCGGGGCGCGGCCAGGGCGCTTTATGCGCTTGAGGGCCCGCCCGCGCCGGATGTGAAGCCGCTCACCGAGCCCTATGTGGCCGCGATGGCGCAGGTGGTCCGGCAGAAGCTCGGCTCCACATGGGCGCTCGCCGAAATGGGGGCTTCGGGCCCAGCCGGCTCGCCCTATGGCCCGCCGCCCGGCACGGCGGTGATCGGCCTTGCGGGGCCCTTTCCCGCCTCGATCACGGTCAGCACCGGCTCGGCAGACCGCGCCGCCAACATGTACGCCTTCGGCGAGGCGGCGCTCCTTCTGTTGAAGGACGCGCTTACCAGAGGCGCTTGACGCCATAGGCGTCGAACTTCGTGTCGTTCGAGGCGATCGTCAGATCCTCGGCCAGCGCCTGCGCGATCAGCATCCGGTCGAACGGATCCTTGTGGTGTCCGTCCAGCGCACCGGCCATCTGGCCATGAAGGATGCTGATCGGCAGTTCGATGAAGCCCTGATCTTCGATTGCGGATGGCACATCGGCGATGAAGCCGGCCACGACCGGTAGCTTGCCGGTTCTGTGCTTGATGGTCATTTCCCATGCCGAGGCGGCACTCAGGAAGACCGGGTTGGTCTCGTCCGCTATCGCCTTTCGCATTGTTGCCGGCAAGGCGCCGTCGTTCGTCATCCACCAGATGAAGGTGTGGGTATCGAGCAGAAGCTGCACTTACTTCATGCCCCAGAGTTCCAGTTCCTCGTCGGACAGGGGCTCGAAGAATTCGGGGCCTATGCTCATCTTTCCGGCCCACTTCCCCGGCTGGCGCTTCGGTTTCGGGGCGGCATCGGCGGCGACGAGTTTTGCAATCGGCTTGCTGCCGCGGGCGATCACGATTTCCTCTCCCGCTTCCACGCGGGCAAGGAGCTTCGACAGCTCGGTCTTGGCCTTGTGAATGGTGACGATCTCGCCCATGCGTGTTTTCCTGAATTACCTAAGTTAGCTAAGCTAAGTTAGCTAATTAGTGCCCTGGGTCAAGCTCCCTTTCGTCATATTGACTTATCCGGCCCCCGCCCCTAGGTTCCGCCCAAGTTTTTCGGGACATTGCGACGCCCCGACCCGCCCGAGGCATGGCGCCCGGGTCAACTTCCGCCGGCGATACTCGCTCGCGGAAGCGTTTTTGCTTTGTTTAACAAGGACTTGCGAACCCGGTGTTCGAGAATCTGTCAGGCCGCCTCGGCGATGTTCTTTCCAGGCTCAAGGGACGTGGCGCCCTTGGGGAGAAGGATGTCGACGAGGCCATGCGCGAGGTCCGCCGGGCGCTGCTCGAGGCCGACGTGGCACTGCCGGTCGTCAAGTCCTTCACCGACAAGGTGCGGGCCCGCGCCATCGGCCATGAAGTCCTCAAGTCGGTCACGCCCGGCCAGCAGGTCATCAAGATCGTCCATGACGAGCTGGTGGAAATGCTGGGCGGGGCGGAAGCCGATACATCCATTTCGCTGCGCGCGGCCTCTCCCGTCGTCATCATGATGGTCGGCCTTCAGGGCTCGGGTAAAACCACCTCGACGGCGAAGATCGCCCGGCGCCTCACCATGCGCGAGAAGCGCAAGGTGATGATGGCCTCGCTCGATACGCGCCGCCCCGCCGCGCAGGAGCAGCTTCGTATTCTCGGCGAGCAGGTGGATGTGGCGACGCTTCCGATCGTCGCCGGCCAGCAGCCGGTGCAGATCGCACGGCGCGCGGTCGAGGCGGCCCGTCTCGGCGGTTTCGACGTGCTGATGCTCGACACGGCCGGCCGCATCCATATCGATGAGGAGCTGATGGCCGAGGTCGCGCAGGTGCGCGACATTGCCGCCCCGCATGAGACGCTTCTCGTCGCCGACAGTCTGACGGGTCAGGACGCCGTCAATGTCGCCGAGCAGTTCAATCAGCGCATCGGCGTCACCGGCATCGTGCTGACGCGCGCCGATGGCGATGGGCGCGGCGGCGCGGCGCTTTCCATGCGCGCCGTCACCGGCGTCCCGATCAAGCTGCTCGGCACCGGCGAAAAGATGGATGCGCTGGAAGATTTCCGCGCCGATCGCGTCGCAGGCCGCATCCTCGGCATGGGCGACATCGTCAGCCTGGTGGAAAAGGCCGCCGAGACCATCGACGCCGAGAAGGCGGAAAAGATGGCGGCGAAGCTCCGCAAGGGGCAGTTCGATCTCGACGATCTCGCCGATCAGCTTCGCCAGATGAGCCGCATGGGCGGCATGAAGGGTCTGCTCGGCATGATGCCCGGCATCGGCAAGGCGCAGATGCAGGCCGCACAGGCTCATATGGGTGACGGCACGATCAAGCGTCAGGTCGCGATCATCTCGTCCATGACGAAGGATGAGCGCAAGGATCCGAAAGTGCTGAATGCCAGCCGCAAGAAGCGCATCGCCAAAGGTTCGGGTACGGAAGTTCAGGAAATCAACCGCCTGCTCAAGATGCACCGCCAGATGGCGGACATGATGAAGGCGATGGGCCGCCAGAAGGGCGGGCTCATGTCGAAGCTGTTTGGCGGCGGTATGCCCGATATTCCGCCGGAAGTGGCGGCGGACCCGATGGCGATGGAAAAGCTTTTGCCGCAAGGGCTGCCGCGTCTCGGGCCCGGCGGGTTGCCGGGGCTTCCCGGTTCAGGTTTCGGCGGTATGCCGCCCGGTCTTCCGGGGCTTCCGTCCGGCAAGAAGAAAAAGTGATCGAGACAATTCGTTTACGGATGAATGAAATCCCGGCCTCGAGGCCGGTTCGCAGTGAAAGGTAAGACAAGATGGCTCTCAAGATCCGGCTCGCCCGTGGCGGCGCCAAGAAGCGTCCCTTCTACCGTGTGGTCGTCGCCGATACGCGCGCGCCCCGCGATGGCCGCTTCATCGAAAAGATCGGCACGTTCAATCCGCTGCTGGCGAAGGACGATGCCGCGCGCGTTTCGCTCGACATCGAGCGTGCGAAGCATTGGCTCGGCGTCGGCGCGCTGCCGACCGACCGCGTCGCCCGTTTCCTGACGGATGCCGGCGTCTATAGCCGCGCCGCGCGCAACAACCCGGAAAAGGCCAAGCCGAAGGCGAAGGCGCAGGAGCGTCTCGAAGCGGCCCGTATCGCCGCGGAAGAAGCCGCCGAAGCCGCGAAGGCTGCCGCGGAAGCTCCGGCCGAAGAGGCGCAGGCGTAATCACGCTTGCGCATCGCGGCCATGGGCGACGGCAAGCGCGCAACGGGTGTTCCGCCGGTATGTCTGGGCGTCGTCGTCGGCGCGCATGGCGTGCGCGGGCTGGTGCGGGTCAAGTCCTTCACCGCGGAGCCTGAAAGCGTCGCTGCCTATGGTCCGGTCGAGACGAAGGACGGGGCCCGGCGTTTCGCCATCGAGGCGAAGGGCATGGTCAAGGATCTCGTGCTTTGCCGGCTCGAAGGTGTTTCCGGCCGCGATGCGGCAGAGGCGCTCCGGGGCACCGAGCTTTATGTGCCGCGCGAGCGCCTGCCGGAAACGGATGGCGAGGAGGAAGGCTGGTATCACGCCGACCTCGCGGGATGTCAGGCGGTCGGCCGGGATGGCACGGTCTATGGCCGTGTCGTCGGGGTGCAGAATTTCGGGGCGGGCGACCTTCTCGATATTGCACCGGAGGCGGGCGGCGAAACGGTGCTGATGGGCTTCACGGACGAGAATGTCCTCGAAGTCGATATTGCCGGCAGGCGGATCGTGATCGACCCGCCGATCGGCACCTTCGATGAGGGCAACGGCGCGGGAGAGGACGATGCGTGAGAGCTGGTCGGCGACGGTCCTCACGCTCTTCCCGGAGATGTTTCCGGGGCCGCTCGGTGTGTCGCTGGCGGGCCGGGCGCTCGAGGCGGGCATCTGGCGGCTCGAGGCGGTCGACATCCGCGGCTTTGCGACCGACCGGCACCGCTCGGTGGACGATACGCCGGCAGGCGGCGGGCCCGGCATGGTGATGCGGGCCGATGTCGTGGCGGCGGCGGTCGATGCGGTTCACCCGGCGGGCGATCCGCGGCCGCTCATCTATCTCAGCCCCCGCGGGCGCCCCCTTACCCAGAAAAGGGTCCGGGAGCTGGCGGCGGGGCCGGGTGTGGCGCTTCTCTGCGGCCGTTTCGAGGGGCTCGACCAGCGGGTCATCGAGGCCCGCCACATGGAGGAGGTGAGCCTCGGGGATTTCGTCCTGTCGGGCGGGGAGCCGGCGGCTCTGGCACTTCTCGATGCCGTCGTCCGGCTGCTGCCCGGCGTGATGGGCAAGGATGCCTCGGGCGAGGAGGAGAGTTTCGAAAGCGGGCTTCTCGAATACCCGCATTACACGCGCCCCCAGGAGTTTGAAGGGCGCGGAATTCCGCCGGTTCTGACCTCCGGCGACCATCAGAAGGTCAGGGCCTGGCGCCGCGCCATGGCCGAGGAGACGACAAGGGAAAGGCGGCCCGATCTCTGGGAAAAATTTCTCAGGGAAAGGTCCTGAAGACAGTCGCCAATGAGCATTATTTGTGTTAGGGAAGCGCGCTTCCGGGCCGGGATGACCCCAAAAATGCCCGAACGCCTTCATATCCGAGGTTGAGACCCATGAATATCATCGAGCAGCTCGATCAGGAGCAGATGGCCACGCTGACCAACGGCAAGACCATCCCCGATTTCGCCCCCGGCGACACGCTGCAGGTCAATGTGAAGGTGGTCGAAGGCACGCGCGAGCGCGTCCAGGCCTATGAAGGCGTCTGCATCGCCCGCGCCGGCGGCGGCATCAACGAGAACTTCACGGTTCGCAAGATTTCCTATGGCGAAGGCGTCGAGCGCGTGTTCCCGCTTTACGGCCCGCTCCTCGACTCGATCAAGGTGCTGCGCCGTGGCCGTGTGCGCCGCGCGAAGCTCTATTACCTGCGCGGTCTGCGCGGTAAGGCCGCCCGAATTACCGAGAAACAGGACAAGAACCGCTCGAAAGAGAACGGCGCCGCCTGATTTCGTCCGCCTACGCGGAGACTGTCTCGAAAAGCGGGCAGGGCGCTCAGATGGCGCCCCGGCCCGCTTTTTTCGTATGAGCGGCCCGGAACCGAACAAAAGATTTTGAAAAGACGAGGAAAGCAAAATGTCGCCCCGCACTATGCCGAGAACCATGTACGACAAGATCTGGGACGCGCATCTGGTCGACATGGCCGAGGACGGAACGGGCCTGCTCTATATCGACCGTCATCTCGTGCATGAAGTGACGAGCCCGCAGGCCTTTGAAGGCCTGCGCATGGCGAAGCGTCAGGTTCACGCTCCGCAGAAGACGCTCGCCGTCGCAGATCACAATGTGCCGACGACCGACCGCGCACACGGCATCGCGGATGAGGAAAGCCGCATCCAGGTCGAGACGCTCGAACAGAATGCGCGCGACTTCGGCGTCGAATATCTCGAAATGTCCGACATCCGTCAGGGCATCGTCCATATCGTCGGACCGGAACAGGGCTTCACGCTGCCCGGCACCACCATCGTCTGCGGCGACAGCCACACCTCCACGCATGGCGCCTTCGGCGCGCTCGCGCATGGCATCGGCACGTCCGAGGTCGAGCATGTGCTCGCCACGCAGACGCTGATCCAGGCGAAGGCGAAGAACATGCGCATCAATGTGGTGGGCAAGGCGCCGGAAGGATTCACCGCGAAGGACATCGTGCTCGCGATCATCGGCGAGATCGGCACGGCCGGCGGCACCGGCTATGTCATCGAATATGCGGGCGAGGCGATCCGCGACCTTTCCATGGAAGGCCGCATGACCGTCTGCAACATGACGATCGAAGCGGGTGCGCGCGCCGGCCTCATCGCGCCGGACGAAAAGACCTTCGCCTATCTCGAAGGCCGTCCCCGCGCGCCCAAGGGCAAGGCCTGGGAAATGGCCGTCGAATACTGGAAGACGCTGCCGTCGGACGAAGGCGCGAAATTCGACAAGGAAGTGACCGTCGACATCGCCAATCTGCCGCCGCTCGTCACCTGGGGCACGAGCCCGGAAAACGTCATCAAGATCACGGACCGTGTGCCCGATCCGAAGGATGTGCACGACGAGGCCCATGCGAAGGCGATGCAGCGCGCGCTCGACTATATGGGCCTCGCGCCCGGCACGCCGATCACCGAAGTGAAGATCGACCGCGTTTTCATCGGCTCCTGCACGAACGGCCGCATCGAGGATCTGCGCGCCGCCGCCGCCATTGCCAAAGGGCGGAAGGTCGCCTCCACCGTCAATGCGATGGTGGTGCCCGGCTCCGGTCTCGTGAAGGCGCAGGCGGAGAAGGAAGGTCTCGACAAGATCTTCCTCGAAGCGGGTTTCGAATGGCGCGAGCCCGGCTGCTCCATGTGCCTTGCCATGAATGCTGACAAGCTGGCGCCCGGCGAGCGTTGCGCGTCCACGTCGAACCGCAATTTCGAAGGCCGTCAGGGCCGCGGCGGCCGCACGCATCTCGTCTCGCCCGCCATGGCGGCGGCGGCGGCGATTGCGGGCCATTTCGTCGATGTGCGCGAATTCACGAACTGAGGGCTCGAAAATGGACAAGTTCAACAAGCTGACGGGCGTTGCGGCGCCGCTGCCGATCATCAATGTCGATACCGACATGATCATCCCGAAGCAGTTCCTGAAGACGATCAAGCGCACGGGGCTCGGCAAGAATCTCTTCGACGAGATGCGCTATGACGACAAGGGCAATGAGATCCCGGATTTCGTGCTGAACAAGCCGGCCTACCGCAATGCGCAGATTCTCGTGACCGGCGAAAATTTCGGCTGCGGCTCGTCGCGCGAACATGCGCCCTGGGCGCTGCTCGATTTCGGCATCCGCTGCGTCATTGCGCCGTCCTTCGCCGACATCTTCTACAACAACTGCTTTCAGAACGGCATCCTGCCCATCGTGCTGCCGCAGGCCGATGTCGACAAGCTGATGGACGATGCCGAGCGCGGGTCGAACGCGATCATCACCGTCGATCTCGAAGCGCAGGAAATCCGGGGCCCGGATGGCGGCGTCATCCATTTCGACATCGATCCCTTCCGCAAGCATTGTCTGCTGAACGGCCTTGATGGCGTCGGCCTCACGCTCCAGAAGCAGGACAAGATTGCGAATTTCGAGAAGAAACTCGAAGCCGCCGCCCCCTGGCTTTGATTGGCGGCACCTCTCCCCCTTGGGGGAGAGGTCGGCTTGCGCAGCAAGCCGGGTGAGGGGCTTCTTCGAAAGACTCTTTCCTGTGGCTCCCCCTCACCCAACCCTCTCCCCGGAGGGGAGAGGGCTCAAGAATTCGAACCGGAAGAAACGACATGACAAGAAACATCCTCATCGTCGCCGGCGACGGCATCGGCCCGGAAGTCATGGGCGAAGTCGAGCGCGTGATCCATTGGTACAATGAAAAGCGCGGCTTCGACGCGAAGGTCGAGCATGAGCTTGTCGGCGGCTGCTGCTATGACGTGCATGGCGTCGCCGTCACCGACGAGACGGTCGAGAAGGCAAAGAAGGCGGATGCCGTCATGCTCGGCGCGGTCGGCGGGCCGAAATGGGATAATGTGCCTTACGAGGGCCGCCCGGAAGCGGGCCTGCTGCGTCTGCGCAAGGATCTCGAACTCTTCGCCAATCTGCGCCCCGCGCTCTGCTTTGCCGCGCTCGCCGATGCGTCGTCGCTGAAGCGCGAGATCGTCGAGGGTCTCGACATCATGATCGTGCGTGAACTCACGGGCGGCGTCTATTTCGGCGAGCCGAAGGAGATCACCGATCTCGGCAATGGTGAGCGGCGCGGCGTCGATACGCAGGTCTATACGACGAGCGAAATCCGCCGCATCGCGGAAGTCGCCTTCGATCTTGCGAAGAAGCGCGGCAACCGCGTCATGTCGGTCGAGAAGCGCAATGTGATGAAGTCGGGCGTGCTCTGGTACGAGGAAGTTTCGAAGCTTCACAAGGAGAAATTCGCCGATGTGAAGCTCGAGCACATGCTGGCGGACAACTGCGCCATGCAGCTCGTGCGCAACCCGAAGCAGTTCGATGTCATCGTCACCGACAATCTTTTCGGCGACGTGCTTTCCGACATCGCGGCGATGCTGACCGGCTCGCTGGGCATGCTGCCGTCGGCCTCACTGGGCGCGAAGGATGCGTCCGGCAAGGCCTGCGCCATGTATGAGCCGGTGCATGGCTCCGCGCCCGACATCGCGGGCACCGGTGCCGCAAACCCGATCGCCTCGATCCTCAGCTTTGCGATGGCGCTCCGCTATACGTTCGATCTCGGCGCCGATGCGGACCTGCTTGAAAAAGCCGTCGACCATGTGCTCGCCAGCGGTCTGCGCACCGGCGACATCATGCAGCCCGGCATGAAAAAAGTCGGCACGAAGGAGATGGGCAGCGCGATCCTCGCCGCCCTCGACAAGCTGAACGGATAGGAGAGCCCCTCTCCCTATCCTCGCTTACCCCTGGATCACCTTCTCCCCTGTGGGGAGAGGGAAGGGGCCCACCGAAGGTGGGAAGGGTGAGGGGGCACAGGAGACGAAATCATGGGCTACAAGATTGCCGTTCTGGGCGCCACGGGCAATGTGGGCCAGGAGATGCTGAACATCCTCGCGGAGCGCGAGTTTCCGGCGGATGAGGTGGTGGCGCTCGCCTCGCGCCGCAGCCAGGGCACGGAAGTCTCCTATGGCGACCGCACGCTCAAGGTGAAGACGCTCGATACCTACGACTTCAAGGGTACGGACATTTGCCTGATGGCAACATCGGGCGTCATGTCGGCCGAATGGGCGCCGAAGATCGCGGCCAAGGGCTGCGTCGTCATCGACAATTCGTCGAAATGGCGGATGGACCCCGATGTGCCGCTTGTCGTGCCGGAAGTGAATGCCGCCGCGATTGCCGGCTACACGAAGAAGAACATCATCGCGAACCCGAATTGTTCGACGGCGCAGATGGTTGTGGCGCTGAAGCCGCTTCATGATGCGGCAGGCATCCGCCGCATCGTCGTCTCGACCTATCAGTCGGTGTCGGGCGCCGGCAAGGAGGCGATGGACGAGCTCTTCACCCAGACGCGCGCGATCTTCGTCAACGACAATCTCGTCACCGAGAATTTCACCAAGCAGATCGCCTTCAATGTCATTCCCCATATCGACGAGTTCATGGAGGACGGGCAGACGAAGGAAGAGTGGAAGATGACGGCCGAGACGAAGAAGATTCTCGACCCGAAGATCAAGGTCACGGCGACCTGCGTTCGCGTGCCGGTTTTCGTCGGTCATTCGGAAGCCATCAATATCGAGTTCGAACGGCCGATCTCCGATGATGAGGCGCGCGACATCCTGCGTGAGGCGCCGGGCTGTCTTGTCGTCGACAAGCGCGAGGATGGCGGCTATGTCACGCCGATCGAATGTGTCGGCGAATATGCGACCTATGTGAGCCGCATCCGCGTCGACCCGACGATCGAGAACGGTCTCAACATCTGGGTCGTTTCCGACAATCTGCGCAAGGGAGCGGCGCTCAACGCGGTGCAGATCGCGGAAATTCTCGGCGCGCGCTATCTGAAAAAGGCGGCATAGACGGATTCACCGTCCCTCACCCTTCCCTCTCCCCTCGAGGAGAGGGAAGGGTGAGGGGGAATCCTCCGTCCCCTGACTTTCCCGCATTAACCTTCCTGCAATCCATGCTCAAAAAATGGGCAGGAATTCTGCGGCTTTCCGCGCCTTGTTGCGCCGCACCCGGAAAGAAAATTTACCTTTTACTGCAATGCTCGCCCTGTCACGTCGGTAACGGGGGCGCGGAGTGGGTAGCGTTGTGCAATCGATCGATACGGTGTGGATCCTGATCTGCACCGTGCTGGTGCTTCTGATGCAGGCGGGCTTCGCCTGTTTCGAGTCCGGTCTCGTCCGCGCCAAGAACTCGATCAATGTCGCCGTCAAGAACGTGATGGATTTCTGCGTCGCGGGCGTCGGCTTCTGGCTCGTCGGCTTCGGCATGATGTTCGGGCTCAGTGCCGGCGGCTATCTCGGCATGACGGGCTTTGCCTTCGACGGCGCACCGGATGGCAGTCCGGCGACCGCCTGGCTCATGGCTTTCTTCTTTTTCCAGCTCGCCTTCTGCTCCACCTCCACCACCATCGTTTCGGGCGCCGTTGCCGAGCGCATGAGCTTTCGCGGCTATGCGATCACGGCGGCCGTGCTGTCCATGATGATCTATCCCGTCTTCGGCCATTGGGCCTGGGGCGGCGTGTTGTCGGGTGAGGCGCAGGGCTGGCTGGAAAAACTCGGCTTCATCGACTTTGCCGGTTCGACCGTCGTTCATTCCATCGGCGGCTGGATGGCGCTTGCCGCCGTGCTCGTGCTCGGTCCGCGGCTCGGCCGTTTCGGGCCGGATGGCCGCCGCGTCGAGGGCCATGACATGCCGGTGGCGACGCTCGGCATGTTCCTGCTCTGGATCGGCTGGTTCGGCTTCAATGGCGGCTCCACGCTCGCGCTCAATACTTCCGTTCCCTTCATTCTCGTTCACACCATGCTGGGTGCGGCGGCGGGCGGACTTGCCGTCATCGGCATCAGCTGGGTGCGCCATGGCGTGCCGGAAGTGCAGCTTGCGCTCAATGGCGTGCTGGCGGGCCTCGTCGCCGTCACCGCGAATTGCCACATGGTCTCGACCTCGAGCGCACTGCTGATCGGTGCGGGCGGCGGCATCGTCTGCTATCTCGCAAGCCAGCTTCTGGAGCAGCTTCGGATCGACGATGCGGTGGATGCCGTGCCGGTCCATCTTGCCGCCGGCATATGGGGCACGCTCGCGGTCGCGCTCTTCGGCGAAACATCCTTCTTCCCGAACGATCATACGCGGCTTGAGCAGTTCGGCGTGCAGCTTGCGGGCGTTGCGGCGGCGGGTGTCTTCGCCTTCACCGTCGCCTATGCGGTGCTGCGCATCATCGACATGTTCCTGCCGCTCCGCGTTTCGTCCGATGCCGAGCGCATCGGCCTCAACTTCGCCGAGCATGGTGCGTCCTCCGCGCTGCTCGATGTGCTGGGCGCGATGGAAGCGCAGGCCGCTCGCGGCGATTTCTCGAAGCCCGTGCCGGTCGAGCCCTTCACGGAAGCAGGCGAAATGGCGCGGCGCTACAATCTCGTCCTCGACAAGTTCAACAGCGAGGTGAAGCGGCGCGAGCAGGTGGCGAATGAATTGCGCGATGCGCGCGACGTCGCCGAAATGGCCAATGCTTCGAAGTCGCAGTTCCTCGCAAATATGAGCCATGAGCTCCGGACGCCGCTCAATGCCATCATCGGCTTTTCCGAGGTGATGAATGGCGAGCTGTTCGGACCGATCGGGAACGACCGCTACAAGGACTACATGGTGGACATCCACCGCTCCTCGAGCCATCTCCTCAGCCTCATCAACGATATTCTCGATCTTTCGAAGATCGAGGCCGACCGCTACGAGCTTTACGAGGAAGAGCTCGATGTCACCGAGGTCGTGGCAAGCTGCGAGCGCATGATGCGCCATCGCGCGGAAGAGGCGGGCGTCGCGCTCACCGTCACCATCGAGCAGGAGCTGCCCTTCCTCATGGCCGACAAGCGGGCGCTGCGCCAGATCCTGCTCAATCTCGTCTCCAATGCCGTCAAGTTCACGCCGAAGGGCGGCAGCATCAGGCTCGAAACCTTCATGGAGCCCGATCACCGCATGGCGTTCCGCGTCTCCGATACCGGCATCGGCATGGCGAAGAAGGATATTCCCATCGCGCTCGAGCCCTTCCGCCAGATCGGCAAGGACAGCAATATCTACACGACTGAGGGAACGGGCCTCGGCCTGCCTTTGACGCGGGCGCTCGCGCGGATGCATGGGGCAACGCTCGTCATCGAATCCGAGCCCGGCGTCGGCACCGTCATCACCATCCGTATGCCGCAGGCCCGCGTGCTGCCCGCCAGCCGCCGCCTTGCGGGCTGATTTCCGTCATTCATCGCCAATGCCCCTTCACAGGCTGCGCGGGGCTTTATAGTGTCCCTTCGCAAATCCCGAGAAGGAGACAGTTCATGGCCGATATTGCCGCCCGCCCGCGCCGCAGCGTTCTCTACATGCCGGGGTCGAATGCCCGCGCGCTCGACAAGGCAAAGGAAATTCCGGCCGATGCGCTGATCCTCGACCTCGAAGACGCGGTCGCGCCCGACGCGAAGGAAGAGGCGCGCGCCCAGGTCTGCGCCGCGGTCAAGGGCGGGGGCTATGGCAAGCGCGAGCTCGTCATCCGCGTGAACGGGCTCGACACGCCCTGGGGCCTCGACGACATCAAGGCGGCCGCCGCCGCTGGCCCCGATGCGATCCTTGTCCCGAAGATCAATTCCGCCGCCGATGTCGAGCGCGCGGAAGAGGCGCTCTCCGATGCCGGCGCCAGGCCCGGCCTCCAGCTCTGGTGCATGATCGAGACGCCGCTTGCCACGCTCAACATCCAGTCGATCGCCGCCAAGGCGCGCGAGCCGGGCAGCCGCATGTCGGTCTGGGTCATGGGCACGAACGATATTGCGAAGGAGCTTCGCGCCGCCCATACGCCGGACCGCGTGCCCATGCTCGCCTCGCTCGGGCTCGCGCTCATCGCCGCGCGCGCCTATGGCCTCGTCATTCTCGATGGCGTCTATAACGACATCAAGAACGAGGAAGGCTTCGCCGCCATTTGCGAGCAGGGCCGCGATATGGGTTTCGACGGCAAGACGCTCATCCATCCCTCCCAGGTCGGCCCCTGCAACGCGATCTTCTCGCCGGACCCGGAAACGGTCGCCTTCGCGCGCAAGACCATCGAAGCCTTCGAGCTGCCGGAGAACAAGGGCAAGGGGGTGCTGAAAGTCGATGACAAGATGGTCGAGATCCTTCATGCCGAAATCGCGAAGCGCACCGTCGCCATTGCCGATGCGATTGCCGAACTCGAAGCAGCCTCCTGAGGACCTGTCATGACCAAGACAAATGCCGGAAACTTCTTCGAGGATTTCAAGGTCGGGCAGGTGCTGCGCCACGCAACGCCGCGCACGGTGACGGAAGGCGATGTCGCGCTTTATCAGGCGCTGTTCGGCTCGCGCTTCGCGCTGCAATCCTCGGCGGAGGTTGCGCGCAAGGCGGGCTACAGGACCGCGCCCGTGGACGATATGCTCGCCTTCCATATCGTCTTCGGCAAGACGGTGCCGGACATCTCGCTCAATGCGGTCGCCAATCTCGGTTATGCCGATTGCCGGTTTCTGAAGCCCGTCTTTCCCGGCGACACGCTGTCGGCGGAATCGAAGGTGATCGGCCTCAAGGAAAACTCGAATGGCGAAACGGGCGTCGTCTATGTCCGCTCCTCCGGCCGCAACCAGCATGGCGAGATCGTGCTCGATTATGTGCGCTGGGTGATGGTGCGCAAGCGCGACAAGTCCTCGCCCGCGCCCGAGGAGGATGTGCCGCATCTGCCGGCCGCCGTCGGTGCCGAACATCTCGTCGCGCCCGCAGGCACTTCCTTCAAGGGGTTCGACACGGTGGCGTCCGGCTCGCCCCATCTCTGGGACGATTACGAGAAGGGCGAGCGGATCGACCATGTGGACGGCATCACCATCGAGGAAGCCGAACACATGATGGCGACGCGGCTCTACCAGAACACCGCCAAGGTCCATTTCAATCAGTATACGGAAGGCAAGGGCCGCTTCGGCCGCCGCCTCATCTATGGCGGTCATGTCATCTCGCTGGCCCGCGCGCTCTCCTTCAACGGGCTCGGCAATGCCGTTCTCGTTGCCGCCATCAATGGCGGGCGCCATGTCGCGCCCTGTTTCGGCGGCGATACGGTCTTTGCCTGGACGGAAGTGCTCGACAAGGCGGAGCTGAAGGGCAGGAGCGATCTCGGCGCGCTCCGTCTGCGCAGCTTCGCCACCAAGGACCGGCCCTGTACCGGGTTCCCGGGCGTGAAGGACAAGGGCCATGAGGAAGGCGTGATCCTCGATCTCGATTATTGGGCGCTTGTTCCACGCCGCTGATGCGTGGTTTTAACACCTGCTTTATAAATCGAAATTAAGCTTCAAACTGGATCGACCTCCGCGATGGCCGGCATGCTTTCAACCTCACCCGCTTCGAGTTCCGCCCGGCCCGGCCAGACATTGCGCTCGCCGGAAAGCGTTGCCTTCGAGGAGGCCTGGGAGGCCGCCCGGCCGGGTGCCGGCGTGCCGCGGCGCGCCGATCTGGACCTCCGGCTCATCGCGCCTTTCGCCCGCTGGTTTGCGATCATCGAGCCCGATCCCGCCGCCGTCGCCCTGCCTTTCCGGCTCACGGGCTCGGGTTTCCGCGAATTTTTCGGCCATGATCTCACCGGCACGGACTATCTGACGCTGGCCGATCCGGCGATCCGCACCTATGCCTATGAATGTGTGATGGCCTGTCTGAAGCATCCCTGCGGCCTCTGGCAGTCGACGCCGGCCAGCACCGCCGATGGCGATCGCTTCAATTACGAATATACGATCCTGCCGATCTCGAAATCGGGCGGCGCGCCGGACCATATCGTCATCTTCGTGAATTTCGAGGCGAAGCCCGTGGACGAGCTGCCCGGCGTGCAGCGCATCGAACATTCGACGGTCTGGCACTGGCTCGACATCGGCCGGGGCGTCCCGCCTGCCAGCATCGGCACCGCCCCCTTCTGAGGCCTGCCGGGAATCGCCCCCGGCAGCTTCCAGACTGATCAGTTGCGAGACATTCGCATCTTTCCCCGGCCCGCCTGCCGCAAGGTTTTCCGCTGCTTTTCTGCCTTGTCCGGCCTTGTTTTTTGCGCGCGCAAGGATATTTGCCTTCACCGGCAACGCGAGCTAAACAACGGTCTGACTTTGGCGGTTCCGTCCGGGGCCGCGGATCCTCATGTTGCCCGAACGGGGTTCTTTCGGATGGCTGAAC
>JAHBYK010000025.1 GCA_019635965.1 Parvibaculum sp.
GCTGCGCCACGGCATCTATGCGACCTTCATGGCAAAGCCCTATGAGGGCGAGCCCGGCAGCGCCATGCATATCCACCAGTCGATCGTGAGCGCGGAGACGGGCGACAATCTCTTTGCGACGAAGCAGGGCAAGGACACGAAGCTCTTTCTCGGCTACATCGCCGGCCTTCAGAAATTCCTGCCCGATGCGATGGCCCTGATCGCGCCGAACGTCAATTCCTACCGCCGCATCGTGCGCGACCATGCCGCCCCCATCAACACCCATTGGGGCCATGAAAACCGCACCGTGGGCCTGCGCGTGCCCGAAGCGCGCCGTCAGGGCCGCCGCGTCGAGAACCGCGTGCCGGGCGCCGATGCGAACCCCTATCTCGCCATCGCCACCTCGCTCGCCTGCGGCTATATCGGCATGGTGAACGACCTCAAGCCGACCAAGGAAATGACGGGCAACGCCTATGACAGCAAACGCTTCGCGCTGCCCCGCCACCTCCTCGACGCGCTCGACAATCTGCGCACCGCCAGCGAACTCAAGGAAGTGCTCGGCCAGGATTTCGTGACGCTCTACATGGACGTGAAACTCACCGAACACGAAGCCTATCAGCAGGTGATCTCCGCCTGGGAGCGCGAGCATCTGCTCTTGAACGTGTGAGGCGGCCGAAGTCGAAACGTTAAATTCGGACCTTTCTCAATGATCTACCTGAAAACGTCTTCAGGATTCCGCCGGATGGATGCTGTGCCTTTTGGGTGCGAGCAACAACTTCATGATGCGCTTGTTGAATGTCCCGCACTAGTACTTGTGGACGGAGAAACCGTGATGCAGGTCGTCGGAAGCAAGGTGAAGCTGGATGGCGATGAAGCCGATATCGTACTTCTAGACGGGGACATGCTCCTGACCGTTGTTGAAGTTAAGCTTCAAACAAATGGTGATGCTCGACGAACCATCGTTGGTCAAGTTTTTGACTATGTCTCATCACTTGCTCAAATGTCTTTTGATCAGCTTGATGAACAAGTTGACGGTGCGCTAACCAAAGCTGTGGAAAAACTCAGCGCGGATGCCGACAATGAAATTGCATTCGAGGAATCAAGAAAGAAATGCGGAGCTTTCCTCAAAGCAGGAAATATAAGAGTGGCGATTGTCGTCGATGAAGCACCCAACAAGCTCATTAGAATTATGCAGTATCTCTCCGACCAATCGAACCTCGACATCAGACTTGTCAGAATTAAACAGTACATCAATGAAGAAGACCAAAAAATGTACGTGCCGGAGATACTTGTTTGCTCTGCATCTGGCAAGACACTCCTCCCGGCAATGAACCAGACAAACGAAAAGCTTATCGCCGCTGTAGAAAAATTTGAGGACAAACTGGGTGATCAAGGGAGGGTTGTTGGAACTGGTTCGACCTATCGACAAGTTCAGATTTTGGATTGGCCGAGATTGGTTCACTACGAATTTATGCACTCAAAGCGCAACAGCACTCTGAGCGCGGAACTCCACGTCGAGGACGCAAAGCAGAAGAGATTGACCGATGCTCTTCCTGGGATTGCACAATCGATCAAGTCGGGATTCGGTTCGAACAACGTTGTGTACGACTCCAGTTGGTCGAATGGCAAAGGTCGTATCAGACTCGTTTTTCCCGATGATGTAGAACCTTCAGCTGTTTCGGACGCGATGGCCGAGCTAATTCAAGCAACCAAAGAGAAAGTATCTGGAATCTTGGATTTTCCTCATAGATAGATTTGCGAGATGGAATCTTCCTAATCCAAGGCTATACTCACCCCATGACCAGCGATGCCTTCACACCTGCCGCGCGGATGCGGCTCGCCAAGCGCGAGTTGCTGATCCTCTGCGCCCGCATCGGCTATAATCCGTAAATCCGCTCCGGCGCGGCCTCCCGCGAGGCTGCGCCCTTCCGCATCTCTCTTTCATTCGGAACACGGAGCAAAATCCCATGTCGCAGACAGCCACGATCTCGAACCAGACCAAACGCTGGCAGGAGATGGACGCCGCCCATCACCTCCACCCCTTCACGACGCACAAGGACCTCGCTGCCAAGGGCGCGCGCGTCATCACCCATGCCGAAGGTGTCTATCTCTATGACTCGGAAGGAAACCGCATCATTGACGGCATGGCCGGCCTCTGGTGCGTGCAGGTCGGCTATGGCCGCGAGGAACTGGCGCAGGCGGGCTACAAGGCGCTGAAGGAGCTGTCCTACTACAACAACTTCTTCCAGACGACGAACCCCTACGCCGCCGAACTGTCGCAGAAACTTTCCGAAGTCTGCCCGAAAGGCATCGACCGTTTCTTCTTTGCCAATTCCGGTTCCGAAGGAAACGACAGCGCGGTGAAGATCATCCGCTATTTCTGGAACCTGCAGGGCAAGCCCAACAAGAAACTCTTCATCGCCCGCAAGAAGGCCTATCACGGCGTGACCATGGTGGCGGCCTCGCTTTCGGGCCTGACGCATATGCATCCGCAGGCCGACCTGCCCATGCCAGGCTTCCACCATGTCGAATGCCCGGACTGGTTCGCCGAAGGCGGCGACCGCACGCCGGAGGAGCACGGCCTCATCACCGCGCGCAGCCTTGAGGAAAAGATTCTCGAGCTTGGCGCCGAGAATGTCGCCGCCTTTGTCGCCGAACCGGTGCAGGGTGCCGGCGGCCTCATTATCCCGCCCGCGAACTACTGGGCGGAAATCCAGCGCATCTGCCGCAAATACGATGTGCTGCTCCATGTCGATGAAGTGATCTGCGGCTTCGGCCGCACCGGCAAGTGGTTCGGCTCGGACACATTCGGCATCGAGCCCGACATGATCAACATGGCGAAGGGCCTTTCCTCCGGCTATCAGCCGATCGCCGCCGTCGGCCTTGGCAAGCGCGTCGGCGACGTGATCTTCAATTCGGACGAGGAGTGGTCGCACGGCTTCACCTATTCCGGCCACCCGGTCGCGGCCGCCGTGGCGCTCGCCAATCTCGAACTCATGCAGAAGGAAAAGCTCGTCGAAAAGGCGGGCGGCGCCACCGGCGCGCATTTCCAGAAGCGGCTTGCCAAGCTTGCCGGTCATCCACTGGTCGGCCAGACGCGTGGTGTCGGCCTCCTTGGCGCCATCGAACTCGTCAAGAACAAGAAGACCCGCGAGAAATTCCCCGATGTCGGCAGCACCGGCGCGATCTGCCGCAATCATTGTTTCTCGAACGGCCTCATCATGCGCGCCATCGGCGACACCATGGTGCTGAGCCCGCCGCTGACCATCACGGAAAGCGAGCTCGACGAGCTTTTCGGCCTCGCGCGGCGCTGCATCGACCTGACGGCGAAAGACCTCGGCGTTTCCTGAGCCTTTCCGGGCCGGGCGCCTTGCGGCGGTTTGTCGCAGGCGCCCCGCCCGCTTGGCCCGGCCCGCTCAAGCCCCTGAGAACATGGAGTAATTTCGTGTGAGCGGAAGGGAAACCCGCCGATTCATCTTTCGTTAAAGCGCATATTGAAGACCGGCATTCCCAAACCTATCTACTCAACTATGAGGGCCGGGCAACTGGCCGCCCGGGTGACCTGCCCCCCGCTCACCCACGCGGCGCCTCTGGCCCCCTCCGGCACCGGTCTTCCCCTCCCGGTGCCACGCGCGAAATGCGCTGTTGCGCCCCGCCCTCCCCCGGCGGGGCGCAACTTTTTGCGCCCCGCCTTCCTTGTTCAAAGAGTGGGGGGCGCAGCTTTTTTGCGGGGCGCTTTGCGCCCGCCCACCCTAAGCGGTTAATCTCCCCCACCCTTCCCCATGAATCGGGCCTCATGTCTCGCTTTTCCGACCCATCCGGCGACGCCACCCATCTGATTTCCGATGCCGAGCTCGACGAGCTGGAACAGGAAATCCCGATCCTTGCCGGCATCCGCCGCTTCGGCGAGGAAGCCGTCAACATGCCCTGGTTCTCGAAGCTTGGCCGCCCGCTCGACCGCGAGGTGAAGGCGCTGGCGCGCTCCTATCTCGACGAACTCGGCTTTCCCGATGCGGAGCCCGCCCGCATCCGCGACTGGGTGGAAGCTGCCGACGCCGCCATGACGCTCGACATCGACCCCGCCCATTGGGAAGCGGAAGAAAGCCTGCGCGCGAGCCTTGCCGCCGACGCGCTCGGCATTCTGAGCGAGGACGCGCTCAACATCGCCATGACCCATGTTTCCGCGCTGCTCGGCGACCGCGTCCGCGCCGCCGTGGAAGAGGCATCGGATTTCTGGGAAGTGGACGATGTGGAACTCCTGAATGCGGCGGCGGGTGCGGCGCTTCATGCCGCGCATGGCGCAGCGCTTTCGCTTGTCGCGGGCGCCGGCGACGGCCACCCCTTCCGCCGCAAATTCGCGCTCTTCACGCGCGGCCGCTGGCCCATCGGTATCGCCGGCCTCACTTTCAATATTTTCTGAGACTGGCAACATTTTCTGAGACAGGGAACGGAACAGACCATTGGATATCAAGATTGCGACCTGGAACATCAATTCCGTCCGTCTGCGGATCAATCTTGTGGAGCAACTGCTCGCCGAGGAAAAACCCGATGTACTCTGCCTGCAGGAAATCAAATGCATCAACGACGCCTTCCCCCTGAAAGCGATCAGGAAGGCAGGCTATGAGCATGTCGCCATCCACGGCCAGAAGGGCTATCACGGCGTCGCAACGCTGAGCAAAATTCCCTTCAAGAAGATCGAGAGCCGCGACTTTTGCGAGAAGGGCGATTGCCGCCACATCGCAACCGATCTCGATCTGCCGGGCGGGCTGCGCATCCATAATTTCTATGTGCCCGCCGGCGGCGACGAGCCCGACCCGAAGATCAACGGCAAGTTCGCCCACAAGCTCGACTTCGTGCGCGAAATGACCTCGCTCTTCGGCAAGCAGCGCAACAAGGCCTCGAACCGCATGGTGCTGGTCGGCGATCTCAACATTGCCCCGCTCGAACACGACGTCTGGTCGCACAAGCAGCTTCTGAAAGTCGTCAGCCATACGCCGGTCGAGGTGGACCTCATGAACGAGCTATACGCCTCGCATGACTGGGTCGATGTGATGCGCCGCTTCGTGCCGGAAACGGAGAAGCTCTATTCCTGGTGGAGCTACCGCGCCAAGGACTGGCTCGCCGCCGATCGCGGCCGCCGCCTCGATCATATCTGGGTGACGCCCGCGCTGGCCGAGGCGCCGCTTGCCATGCATGTCCGCAAGGATGTGAGGGGGTGGGAGCGGGCGTCGGACCATGCGCCGGTCATCGCGGCGCTGAGGCTTTGAGCTGGGGGCCAGCCTTCGGGGGTGAAGCGCCTCCCGTCGCCCGCTCCTGGGGTTCCTACCTGTCTGTCGCCGTCCGGGCATTGGGGGGCGCCCGGCGGTTATTCTCGTTAGGGTAGATACCCAATATTAGGGTATTGACCCTATCTGCGCAAGGGGGCACGGTGCGGCCTGCCCGGGCGGAAGCCCGCGCCGCCGCAACGGCAAGAAAAATAAAGGCTGCGAAGACGCTCTATGGCACCGAAAACAAAGGATAAAATTCTCACCGCGAGCCTCAGGCTCTTCAACGAGAACGGCTATGACGCCGTCACGACGGCGCGCATCGCCGAGGCGGTGGGCATTTCCGAAGGCAATCTCTGGTACCACTTCCGCACCAAGCGCGATCTCGTGAAGGCGCATCAGCTGGCGCTTTTCGAGCAGATCGACAAGCGCCTCGCCATTAGCTCGACGCCCGAAACCGTGCTGGAGAATTACGCCCTCTTCAACCGCGCCGTCTTCGAGGAGGTCTGGACCTACCAGTATCTCTACCGCGACCAGGCGGAATATGGCCGCACCTCGCCCGAGCTCGAGGACAAGGTGCACAATGTCTATGAGATGACGACGGCCATGCTGATCCGCTTCTTCCGCCACATGATCGAGGCAGGCCACCTCGCCATGCCGGAAGATGAGCTTGCGCCGCTGGCCGACAATACCTGGATGGTGATCCGCTACTGGCCGAGCTTCCTGCGCGAGACGCGCCGCATCGTGAAGCTCGACAAGGCCGCCCTCAATGCCGGCATCCGCCACCACTTCGCGCTTTTCGAAACGCATCTGACGGCACAGGCGCGGCGCTACTTCGAGAAGAACGCCTACGCGTGAGGGGTATCAGCCCTCCGGCTTCTCTTTCTTCTTCAGCGTCACGAAGGTCGCCGTCGAGCTTCCCGTCGCCAGCAGCTTGCCGCTTTCCTCATCCACCAGCTCGCCTTCGATGAAGCCGACCGACTTGCCGCGCTTGATGACGCGGCCCGTGCCGATGATGCGGCCCGGCCGCGCCGCATTGAGCATCGAGACTTTCAGTTCGAGCGTCGGCGAGATCTGACCCCATTCGAGATCGAGCCCGACCGCAAGGCTCATCACATCGTCGAGCATGGCGGCGACCATGCCACCCTGGATGCCGCCCCACATGTTGCAGAGTTCGGCGCTCGCATTGAACGCGACCTTGACGGTGCGGCTCTCCTTGTCGGCATCGAGAATTTCGAGCCCGAGATAGCGGCTCGCCGGCGCCATGCGCTTGAAGACCGCCTGAATGTTCGGCGGCCAGTCCGCCTTCGGTGCCTGTGCCTCTTTTGCCTGACCGTCGCTCATTCCCGTCCCTGCCCTTTTTTGTCGTCGTCCCTGCCGAGCCGCGAGCGCAGCCGGGCGAGATCCTCGCCGATCGCCTCCAGCCGGTCGGCCACGCGGCCCGCAACCGAAGCCGCCATTTCCGGGAACTCGCCCATCAGCCGCTGGAACATGTCCCGCCCTATCCGCAGCACATGAAGCGAGGTCACGGCGCGCAGCGTGGTGCGCCGCCGCTCCGGCTCGAAGAGAGCCGTTTCGCCGATGAGCTCGCCCCTGTCAAGCCGGTGCACTTCCGGTTCGCCCGCCGCACCATGCGTAAGCATAACCGCCTCGCCCTCCAGGATCAGATAGGCGCAGTTGGCCTCATCCCCCTCATGGAAGAGCGTCGCGCCCGGCGCATATTCCCGCCGCTCGCAGGTGAAGGCCACGACCTCGAGCCGCACCGGATCGAGGCCGGCGAAGAGATCGAGCTTTTGCAGCATCTGCGTGGCGGGTTCGAGGCTCATGCGAAAATCATAGCGAAGCACCGCCGCCCTGTCGCGGGGCGCGGATTTGCACCGGAAGCCCCCCGCCGCTAAGAAGGGTAGCCCGGCGCAAGCCGGACGCAATGCCCGAGCCAGAGCCAGATCATGACGCAAGAAACGCCTGAAATCGTCTGGGACTTCCCCTCCCCCTTCATCTACGAAACAAGGGTGGAGAAGCAACATATCGACGATTTTCAGCATACGAACAATGTCGTCTATCTGACCTGGATGGCAAAGACCGCATGGGAACACTCCAAGGCCCTCGGATTGGATTTCGCGGCCTATGCGAAGATCAATCGCGGCATGGTCGTCCGCCGCCACGAGCTCGAATATCTGGCCGCCAGCCGCGAGGGCGAACGGGTGCTGATCGGCACATGGATTACGGGGAATGACGGGCGGCTGCGGCTTCGCCGCCGCTTCCAGATGGTGAATGGCGACACTGGCGAAACGCTGCTGCGCGGCCTTTCCGACTTTGTCTGCATCAACATCGCAACCGGCCGGGCGACGCGAATGCCGCCGGAATTCGTCTCCACCTATGCGCTCACCGCCAATGTTGAGGGCGATAACTGAGAGCGGGTACGCCGTAACCCTGCGTCGAAACGTCCGGTTGGAATCTGCAGGCCAAGAAGGCACATCATGGCCACACGTTACCGATGCGATTGCCCGAGGAGATGGCCATGGACCAGATCGACACGCCGACGCTTTTCGCGGTCAACCTTGTTCTGGCGCTGATCCTTGCAACATTCATCTGGGGCGCGAGTCCGCTTCTCGTTGCCGCGCTTGCCGGCACGCCCATCGCGCTTGGCACGATCGTCATGCTGTCGCTGACGGCAAAGGCCTAGGGTATCAGCCGGTAACCGCCTGCTTCCGTCACCAGGATTTCGGCATTCGAGGGATCGGCCTCGATCTTCTGCCGGAGACGGTAGATATGCGTTTCGAGCGTATGTGTCGTCACGCCTGAATTGTAGCCCCAGACTTCCGTCAGCAGCATGTCGCGCCCGACGACCTTCGCGCCCGCCCGATAGAGGAACTTCAGGATCGCGGTCTCCTTTTCCGTCAAACGAACCTTCCTGTCCGCCGCGTCGGTCAGAAGTTTTGCGCTCGGCCGGAAGGAATAGGGACCGATCTTGAAAACCGCATCCTCGCTCTGTTCATGGCTGCGCAAATGCGCCCTGATCCGCGCAAGCAGCACACCGAAGCGAAAGGGCTTTGTTACATAGTCGTTCGCTCCGGCATCGAGGCCGAGGATTGTATCGGAATCGGTGTCAGCCCCCGTCAGCATGACGATCGGCACCTTGACACCAGCCTTGCGCATCAGACGGCAGGCTTCGCGTCCGTCCATGTCCGGCAGTCCGACATCGAGCAGGACGAGATCGACATGCCGGTTGCGCGCGAGATCGAGTCCCTCTGCGGCCGTTGCCGCCTCGATACAGGAAAATTCCTCGTGCAACTGCAACTGTTCCGCGAGCGAACTGCGCAGAACATTGTCATCGTCCACGACAAGAATCTTCCTGGTTCCGTTCATGCTGCCGTCAAAGTGAATAGCCGAGACGATCGATATGGGGTGCGAGAATGGGAAGCACAGGCTTCATCTGTGCCTCGTAACGCCGCCACCGCTCGGCCGAACTTGAATAGATGGGTTGTGTCACCTGCGAATAGGACGGCGTACGGATCGTGCCGCGCTGGAGCGCATGGGCGGCGGGGTCGCTCACCGCATCGTTCCATTGAAGGCCGAGGAAACGCAGCACCGGCTCCACTTCCGCCCGCAGATCGGCGACGAGATTTTCGTAGCGTACTTCCTGCACATCGAGCGGCAGCAGCTTGCGGTATTGCTGCCAGAGCGTGAAAACGCTGTCATACAAGCGCGCCGAGCCCTCAAGCGTCAGGAAATTCACCATTGCTCCGTTCGGCACGAAGTCCTGCATGAAGCAGGAGAGCACGCAGTCCGCCGGATGGCGCAGCGCAAGAATGAACTTCGCTTCGGGAAACACCCGCGCGATGAGCCCGGCATGAATCATGTCGAGCGGCATCTTGTTGACAACGGTCTTGCCTTCGAGATCGGCGCCCGCCTCGCGAAGCTCCTCCCAATAGACATCCCGCAGCGCCTGACGCCCGGCAGCATCAAGCGTGAGCAGCGATTTCGGATAGGCTGCCAGGGCGTTGCGCACCGAGCGCAGCAGCGGCAGCTCTTCGAACACCTGGACATCGGGATGCGCATCGAGAATCTGGTCGAGGAGCGTCGTGCCCGATCGTGGAAACCCGACGAGGAACACGGGTGCGGCTGAATGACCCGCCTCCTTGCCGATTGCAGGCAACGCCGTCATGCCGCGGAGATTTCTCTCCGTGAAGAGTTTTGAAAGCTCATCCACTTCGCCGCTGAACTTGCCGCGATCGAGATTCCTGATTTCCGGCAGGCGGTCTGTCATCGCATTCATCAGCGTGAAGTATTCGAAGGCCTTCGCCGTATCGCCCGCCTCGTCGCAGATCTGCGCCAGTTCGGAATAGAAGAGCCGGCCATCCGCTGGCGAATAGGAAGCTGCATCGACGCTTTCGAAACGTGCCCGCAGATCGCGCAGCAATGCCGGGTCGTTCTTCCGCAAGCGCCGCTGCGCCCTTGCCCAGACGCGAAGCGCAGGCGCATTGGAGGGATGCCCCGCCAGCACCTTGTCCGCGATGGCAAGCGCCTCGTCGAGTTCGCCGAGCCGCTCATGTGCTGCCGCGAGAACCGTGAGGATCTGCACCGGCGGCTCGGCAAACGGCTCCAGCGCCCGCCGGCAATAGCGCACCGTCTCCCGGAACAGGCCAGCGTCATTCGCCGCCGCCGCCGCCCGCATATAGCCGGATGCCTCGCCGGGCGTGAGCGCGATCAGCCGCTCGAACGCCTCTATCGCCTCGCTATAGCGTGCGATGTCCTTGTAGAGCTGGCCGCGATTGAGAAAGATGTCGGGATAGGCGGGATTGATCGACTCCGCTCGCTGATAGGATATGAGCGCCTCGTCCGTCTTGCCCTGATCGCGCTGTGCATTGCCGAGATTGACCCAGACATTCACATGATGCGGCATCAGCGCCGCAGCGGTGGCGATCATCTTTTCCGCCTTGTCGGCCGCACCATTGGCGAGTGCGACAAGACCGAGGAGGTGCAGCGCATCGGGGTTTTTCGGCTCTGCCTGCAACACCGCAGCAGCCGCCTTCGCCGCATGTTCGAGCCGGCCCGCCGCAAGATGAGCACCGCCGAGCTGCAGCAGGCGGCGCCTGTCGGCCTCGTTCAGCGCGGGCGCGGCCGGCCTCCCCCCCGGCCCCGCCATGCCGGGCAGTCCACCGCCCGCCGAAGGCGGCAGGCCGACGGTCGGCCGGAAGCCGCCTTGCGGCACAAAGCCGGGCTTGAAGGGCTTGCCGGGCCCCTTGGGCGGCGGAGATTTCGTCATGACGGGAATACGCTGCGATGCATGGCCGGACCGGCGCGGAGTGTGCCACAGCCAGGGGCCCGGACCAATGCCTTCAGACCCGTGGCGCAAGCTGCCGCCTGCCCGGCAGATTTTGCCTCCGGCGCGGCGGCAGCAGCGGAGAGGCCCGGAAAAAGCGGCGGAAAGCCGCGGTTCGCCGATGGCCCGCTCCTTGCTCCGTCAGTCGCATGACCGAGATCGCCGCCACATCCATCGCCCCTCACCAGACGCCAGGCAAGCGCAACATGGCCTCGGCCGCCTTTGCGGAACTGCGCCAGGCGCGTCTCGAAGGCAGGGCCCCGGCGGGAAGCGATCTCACCTTCGACGACCTTGTCGACACGCTGAACCCGCTGCAGCAGATCCCGATCGTCTCGGAAATCTACCGCCATGTCACCGGCGACCGGATCAGCCCTCCGGCCCGTGTCGCAGGGGGAACGCTTTATGGCGGGCCGATCGGCGGCGTCGCCGCGGTCATGAGCCTCGCCATCTCCGGCAATGAGGATATGGGCGCCGGCGACGCGCTTCTCGCCTCGCTGCTCGGCACCGGTAACAACGCGGCGCCGGAAACCCTCACGGCCAAGGCGGAGAAGCCCGCCCCCGCCGAAGAGGCCGCGCGAAGCGCTGCGCAGGAAGCGCCGCTCACCACGGCATCGGTCCTGCCGCAGCGCCCGGCCGAGGCTCCGGCCCGCCCGGCAGCCACCACCGCCGCCGCACCCGCAGCACCGATGGCAAAGCTGAGCCCGGAAGCCTTCGACGCACTGCTCAACTCCTTCGCCGATCCCGCGGCCTTGCGCGATGCGACGGCAAACCTCCTCGATGCGGATGAGGATGAAGCGGTGCTCCTTTCCTCGCCCGCCACCGGCCCGTCGCCCGCCGATGCAGGCCTTGTGATGGCGATGCAGCAGGCGATGGACAAATATGAAGCGCTGCAGAAGGGCCGCTAGTTGAAGGCTGGCCGGGCTCCTCTTTCCCGCCTAATCTCGCTGCGTCATGACACCCACCGCGCTTCTCGATGAAATTCTCGTCACCGCCACCCCCGGCAGCACGACCGGCCTGCTGACGGCAGGCGGCGACCGCTTCGAATGTTCGCTCGGCCGCGCGGGCCTTGTCTCCGTCAAGCGCGAAGGCGATGGCGGCACGCCCACCGGCACCTTCCCGCTTCGCGCACTCCGCTACCGCGCCGACCGCCTGACCGCGCCCGAAACCGCGCTCCCCGTGGCGGCGATGGCGGAGGATGACGGCTGGTGCGATGCGCCGGACGATGCGAACTACAACAGGCCCGTGAAACATCCCTATCCGGCCAGCGCCGAAAGGATGTGGCGCGAGGATCATCTCTACGATCTCGTGGTCATTCTCGGCCAGAACGACGATCCCGTAGTGGCCGGCGCCGGCAGCGCGATCTTCTTTCATCTGGCAAAGGAAACGGATGGAGGCCTCCGCCCGACGGAAGGCTGCATCGCGCTTCGCCTGCCAGACATGCTGAAAGTGCTGTCGCGCTGTGGCCCCGGCACCGTCATGCGGATCGAGATGCGCTAGCCGCGCACACCGAACAGCGCGCTGCCGACACGCACATGCGTGGCGCCGAGCCGCACCGCGGTTTCGAAATCGCTGCTCATGCCCATCGAGAGTTTCGAAAGCCCGTTGCGCCGCGCAATCTTTTCGAGCAGCGCGAAGTGGAGCGCGGGTTCCTCGCCGACGGGGGGAATGCACATCAGCCCCTCGATCTCGAGTTTCCATTCCTCGCGGCAGCGGCTGATGAAGCCATCCGCTTCTTGCGGCGCGATGCCCGCCTTCTGTGCTTCCTCGCCCGTATTCACCTGCACAAAGAGACGCGGCAGCGCCCTTCCCTTCTCGCGCGCCTTGACGAGCGCCAGCGCCAGTTTCTCGCGGTCGAGCGTGTGGAACACATCGAAGAGCGCCAGCGCATCATCGAGCTTGTTCGTCTGCAAGGGACCGATGAGATGCAGTTCAAGACCGGAAAAGCGCGCGCGAAGCGTGGGCCATTTCGCCGCCGCTTCCTGCACGCGGTTCTCGCCGAAGACGCGCTGGCCGGCTTCGATCAGGGGCAGGATGTCCGCTTCGCCAAAGGTTTTCGACACGGCAATCAGCGTCACATCGCGCGGATCGCGCCCCGCCTCGCGCGCCGCCATGCCGATACGGCGGCGAATATCGGCAAGCCGCGTGGCCGCATCGCCGGGACTGGTATCTCTCGCCACGCCTGTCATAGTCTCTCCTCGAATGATGGGATCGAAACTAGTGTCAGGCGCGCACGGAGACAAGCGGAGCGGATGGTGATGAAGATCGAGCGCGCGGCACGATGGCTTTCGGGCGGCAAAGCCAGGGTTGCGCTGATAGCGATGACCGATCCGTTGCGCCTGCCCGATGCGGAAGCGGCGCTTCGCGCCCTGCCGCGGGGCGCGGCGCTGATCTGGCGCGCCTATGGCGAGGAGGTAAGCCTTGCCCGGCTTCGCCGACTTACCGCCCTCGCCCATCGCAAGCATGTCCTGCTTCTTGTGGCGGGACGGCCGGCGCTTGCCGCGCGGACAGGCATGATGGGGATTCATCTGCCGGAACATGAAGTGCGGCGCGGGCGAAGCGGCGAGTATGTGATTGGCCGCCGCACCGCGCACCGCATCATGATGCTCACCGCCGCCTGCCATTCCGAAGCCGCGATCCGCCGCGCGGCGGAAGCGGGCGCAGGCGCGGTTCTTATCTCGCCTGTCTTTGCGACGAAAAGCCATGAAGGAGCAAAGCCGCTCGGCCTTCTCCGCTTTGCGCAGCTAGCGCGGCTCGCGCGCCGGCTCGGCCTGATCCCTTACGCGCTTGGCGGCATCACCTCGGAGCGCCATGTCCGCCGCCTCAGGGGCGCGGGCGCGGCGGGCATCGCGGGCATCGGCTTTCTTGGCTGAGGCTCAATAGCCTTCGGGAACATAGCCGAACCGCGCCATTTGCTGGCGGTGGGCGGAGACGATGCGCGCCACCTGTTCAGGTGTCAGCACATCGCGCCATTGATCCCTTTTCCCCTCGCGGAAGAAGGCCGGCGCATGGGCCGGCTTCTCGCGGAAGCCATGCGTTTCCTCGAGCGCTTTCAAGGTACCGAAGGAGGACAGACGTACCGCGCGCTCAAGCCGTTCCTGCGGCGGCGCAAGGCCGAGAAATCTTGCCACCACGCCGAACTGCCCGAGCGGGTCGGCGATGAGGTCCTCATAGCGGACAACGAGAAGCTGCGGACTTGGTTGCGCTGTCCAGCTTCGTACATGTTCCGACCAGGTGGAAAACACTTCCGGCATCAGAAACGCGTTCATCGGCGCGCCGGCATTCGGGCTGCCCATGATGCCGATCATCCTGTCGATATCGACATTGAAATGATGCCGGGCCGACAGCACCACATCGAGCGGGTTGCGCACGATATAGATGGCGCCCGCCGTGACATCCATGTTGATGAGCGGATAGCCATGTGCGAGCCCGAGATAGTTGTGCGTTTTCACGAAAACGGAGTCGTGAAAGACCTTGGTCATGTCGGCCTGGCCGAGCAGACGGATACGCGCAAGTTCCTGGGGCGGCAGCTCGTCGAGAGGTTTGCTGGCATGGGGCTCCGCCCAGCTCCTGAACGCCTCGCCGAGACAGAAATCGTCGAGCCGGTCGAGCGGCACGGGCTCATGCACATCGCGCAGGAGATTGTGCAGGAAAGACCGCATCCATGTATTGCCGGATTTCGGATAGGATGCGAGCCAGATCAGCGCGCCCATGAGACTGTGCCGTTCCCTTGCAGCCGCATCACATCAGGCCGTGGCGGCGGATGAGGATGCAGGCACCGCGTCGCGGTAATCTTCCGGAATATAGCCGAAGCGGTCCATCTGCTCGTGATGGACGGAAATGATCTGCCGGACCTGATCGGGCGTCAGTTTTTCGCGCCACTGGTCGCGCTTGCCTTCCCGGAAAAAACTTTGCGAGGTCTTCGGCCGTTCCTTGAAACCTTCCTTCTCTTCCTGCGCCTTCAGCACCTTGAAGGAGGAAAAACGGATCGCCCGCTCGAGCCGTTCGGGCGAAGGCTTCAGCCCGAGGAAATTCGTCACCGTCTTGAAACTCTTTTTCGGCTTGTCGAGCATGTCCTCGTATCGCATGACAAGAAGACCGGGGCTCGGGCGCCGCGTCCATGTGCGGACATGCGTGGACCAGGAGCCGTAATGTTCGGCGACGTGACGTTCATGCGTAGTCGTACTCGCATCCTCGCTCGCCATAAGCACAATCGCTTCTTCCAGCGAAATGCCGAAATGTGGCGCCATGGAAATCACGACATCGAGCGGGTTGCGCACGATGTAGATGGCGCCCGCCGTCACCTCCATGTTCTGGAGCGGCGCGCCCATATATTCGCCCAGATAGTCATGCGTCTTGACGAAGACGGAGTCGGGAAAGACGGTTGTGAAGTCGCGCTGCACCTGCATCCGGTAGCGCGCGATTTCTTCCTCGCTGAGCTGTTCCGGCGGCGTCGCGGTGTATTTCCTGTACCAGCCGGCGGCCGAACCGCTCAGGCAGAAATCGTCGATCTCGTTCACGCTGACGGGCTTGTGGCTGTTCCTGAACAGGTTGTGCAGGAAGCTGCGCATCCATGTGTTGCCGGACTTCGGGTAGGAGGCAAGCCAGATCAGGGCGCCCATGTTCAAGTTCCTCAAATCGTAGAGCCCGACTCCTAGCAAGCATGGCGGCCAAAGGCCAGAACCTCTGCACAAGGCAATCGGCACAAGGAGCGTGCAAATAAAAAGAGCGGGCCCGAAAGCCCGCTCTTCAAACTTGCCGTTCTCTGTGAACGTTCTGTCGCCGAAGCGATTAGAACGAGACCGAGAGGACGAGACCGCCCGAGATCGAATCGTACTCGGCGCCACCGTTGAGCTCGACATCCGTCATCTGCAGGTCGAGACCCACATCGACGCCGGAGCCGAGGTTGTAGCCGCCGCCCGTCTGCCAGGTCTTGGCCTTCTCGCTGAAGCCGCCAGCAGCCGTGTTCTCGTTGTTCAGATAGGCAACGCCAACCGTCCACGGACCCGTGGCGTAGGAGAGACCGAGCGTCCAGACTTCCTGTTCCACGCCAGCCGCAGACACAATCGCGGTCGACGGACCAAAGCCGAGGTCTTCCGACTGATACCAGGCGCCGCCCAGCGTGAAGCCCGACATGCCGACATTGGCACCGAAGCCCCATTCTTCCGGGCTGGAGTTGTTGATCGGCGCATCGCCCGAGACATAGAAGCCGGACAGGCCGAGATCGACGCCGCCGAGGGAACCGGCATAGTTGAGCGCGATTTCCATCACGTCTTCGATCGACGTGTTGTTCGTCACAACGCCGAGGCGGTTCGGCGTCGGGCCGTTATAGGTGGTTTCCGGCGTGTAGGAGAGGCCGAGCTGGAAGCCGGCGAAGCGCGGGGTAAAGTAGGTCACCTTGTTCGCGTCAGCAGCCATCAGCGAGAAGGTCGAATGACGGATGCCGTAAAAGGACGTGTCATTGACGTTCAGGATGTTCGGGCTGTCCACGCCGTTGCCCGGAACGAACCAGGGCGAGGTGTAGTGCATCTTGAAGGCCGCACCGTCCGTGCCACCGAGCTCGAACCGGCCGAAGCCGCCTTCGAGGTAGGTGAAGAGTTCGCGGAACGTGGCGTCGTTCGGCTGCCAATGCGTGTTCCAGTCGTCGCCGAGCGAGAGCGTGGCGAGGACACCGGCGACCATGCCGTTGTCGAGCGTGCCTTCGGCCTTGATGTCGATGTTGCGCGCAACGAGCTTCACGGCCGTGTCGTTGAACGCGGTGGCGCCGAAGTCGTCATGATCGATGACGTAGAAGCCAGTCGTGACCGTGCCGCCGACCGTGACATTGAGCGGGTCGCTCGCGAGCGCCGGGCCGGCGATCAGGCCAGCGGAGACGAGAGCGGTCGTCCCAAGGAGAGTCTTTTTCATGTGTTCCTCGCAGTATCAGCTGAAAGCTGTTCCATTTGCACGAGCCCCGGAAGCATGTCCCCCAAGAGGATCTTTCCGAAGCTGCGTCCATCGCCGGGCCGACTGAAGAAACTGCCCCCCGAGCGCGTACCCCGATTAATCCGTTGATAACCGCGTCGGGTCAAGCACACCGGACCGCATGACGAAGGAATGTCAGCGCATGTTGCGCAAATGGCACAAATCCGGTGACGCACTGCCAAGCATCAGCGCGCGCTGCAATCGGCACCGTGCCGCAGAGCACTTTGCAATGGCGAAGAACGTAAATAAATCGCGCTGCCTGTCCAGCCGGATCGCCACCGCCCCCCGGCAAAGGCCAGCCCGGCGGCGCCGAGGATCCGACCGAAATGTGTGGTTTCAGAGACACACTCTCCCGCCGCGCCCGTCCTCCGAAGCGCTTCGCCTGTCCCGCCCCCGAGACGCGGCAGAAGCGCCGAAATCTGCGTGATTGCGGGACGGTGCCTTCTCTCGCTATAAAGGCGCGCCGCCCTGTTTTCCGGCGGCAAGAGGCGACATTCAACTGCTCTCCGCGGGCCTTTGACCCAAGTACCGGCGGATTTGAGGGGCGTAACGCGAGAGGCTTGCCGTAAATCGATGACCTACCCCGCTTTGACACGCACGAAATTCACCGTCGCGGCGCTTTTTCTTGCGGCCGTGCTCGGGCTTACGGCCTGTGGCCCGTCGACCTCGAACTATCCGGGCCGGCCCGACGGCAAGAGCGGCCCGAACAACCCGACCGGCGCGCAGCAGCGCGAATCAATCTTCGGCGAGGACGGCCTGCGGCTTTTCGGCGGCGGCAGCTCCGACGATGCGGCAGGCTCGGGCATCGGTGTCAACAGCTTCCTGTGGCGCGCCTCGCTCGACACGCTCTCCTTCATGCCGCTTGCCTCGGCAGATCCCTTTGGCGGCGTCATCATCACCGACTGGTATCGTGACCCCAAGGCCGAAGGCGAACGCTTCAAGGTCACGGTCTATATTCTCGACCGCCGCCTCCGCGCCGATGGCCTGAAAGTGGCGGTGTTCCGCCAGGCCCGCGACAATCGCGGCGATTGGGTGGATGCAAGCGTTGCCCCCGCCACGGCGATCCAGATCGAGAATGCGATCCTCGTGCGGGCACGCCAGCTTCGCATCAACACGATCGAGGCTTCGGAAAAGAAATAATCGGGGCCCTTTAGGGGGCCTCCATCCAGAAAGGCGCCCCGCTTTCCGGCGGGGCCACGCATACGGCCATGTCCACACGTTACAACGCCCGCACCGTCGAGCCGAAATGGCAGAAAATCTGGGAGGAGCGCGGCGACTTCCTGACCGGCGGCCCGGACGACCCCCGCCCCAAATATTATGTTCTCGAGATGTTCCCCTACCCTTCGGGGCGCATCCATATGGGCCATGTCCGCAACTACACGATCGGCGATGCCATCGCGCGCTATCGCAAGGCCCGCGGCTTCAACGTGCTGCACCCGATGGGATGGGACGCTTTCGGCATGCCGGCCGAGAATGCCGCCATGGAAAAGGGCGTCCACCCCAAGGGCTGGACCTATGACAACATCGCCGCGATGCGCGCCCAGCTCAAATCGATCGGCCTTGCCGTCGACTGGAGCCGCGAATTCGCAACCTGCGATCCCGAATATTACGGCCAGGAGCAGGCACTCTTTCTCGACATGCTGGAGGCCGGCCTCGTCACCCGCAAGAAGAGCATGGTGAACTGGGATCCGGTCGACAACACCGTGCTTGCGAACGAGCAGGTGATCGAGGGCCGCGGCTGGCGCTCCGGCGCCATCGTCGAGCGGCGCGAACTGACGCAATGGTTCCTGAAGATTTCCGATTTCGCCGACGAGCTTCTCGACGGCCTCGATACGCTGACCCGCTGGCCGGAAAAGGTGCGCCTCATGCAGCGCAACTGGATCGGCCGCTCGGAAGGCGCGCGTGTGCTCTTCCCGATCATGGGCGTACCGGGCGATGAGGCCTATCGCCTCGAAATCTTCACCACGCGGCCGGACACGCTGTTCGGCGCGAGCTTCTGCGCCCTCTCGCCGCATCACCCGCTGGCGCAGGCGCTCGCAAAGGACAATCCCGCGCTTGCCGGTTTCATCCGCGAATGCGACCGCATCGGCACCTCGGAAGAGGCGATCGAGACGGCGGAGAAGATGGGCTTCGACACCGGCCTCAAGGCGCGCCATCCCTTCATCGAGGGAAAGACGCTGCCGGTCTATGTCGCCAATTTCGTGCTGATGGATTACGGCACGGGCGCGATCTTTGCCTGCCCCGCGCATGACCAGCGCGACTTCGACTTTGCGAAGAAATACAACCTGCCGATCATCCCGGTCGTCACGCCGAAGGACCGCGCGGGCGATGCGTCGTGGGCGGAAGAACTCATCGCCGGCAAGGACGCCTTCACCGGCGACGGCGTGGCGGTGAATTCGGAATTCCTGAACGGGCTTGATGTGACGGCCGCCAAGCGCGCCGCCATCGAAAGGCTTGAGGCACTCGGACTGGGTCAGGGCACGATCAATTACCGCCTGCGCGACTGGGGCATTTCGCGTCAGCGTTACTGGGGCTGCCCGATCCCCGTCATCCATTGCAAGAGCTGCGGCGTGGTTCCCGTGCCGCGCGATCAGCTGCCGGTGACGCTGCCGGAGGACGTGACTTTCGACCAGCCCGGCAATCCGCTGGCGCGCCATCCTTCATGGAAGCATGTCGATTGCCCGAAATGCGGCGGCAAGGCCGAGCGCGAGACGGACACGTTCGACACCTTTGTCGACAGCTCCTGGTATTACGCCCGCTTCACCGCGCCGCGCGCCACAACGCCGACCGTGATGGATCTCGTCAAGCACTGGCTTCCCGTCGATCAATATATTGGCGGCATCGAACATGCGATCCTGCATCTTCTCTATGCGCGCTTCTTCAACCGCGCGATGAAGCGCACCGGCCATGTCGCCGTTACCGAGCCCTTCGACGGGCTTTTCACGCAAGGCATGGTGAACCACGAGACCTATCGCGACGCTTCGGGACGCTGGGTCGCGCCATCCGACATTGCGATCGAAACCGTGGACGGAAAGCGCGTCGCAAGGCGCCTCGATGACGGAACGCCCGTCACCATCGGCGCCGTCGAGAAGATGTCGAAGTCGAAGAAGAATACGGTCGATCCCGAAGACATCATCGCCAAATACGGCGCCGACACCGCCCGCTGGTTCATGCTGTCGGACAGCCCGCCGGACCGTGACGTGCAATGGACCGATCAGGGTGCCGAAGGCGCCTGGCGGTTCACGCAGCGCCTCTGGAGGATGGTGACGGATAAGCCGGAGGAACTGTCCGCGAAGGGCGCCCCCCTGCCCGCTTCCTTCTCCGAAGCCGAGATCGCGCTGCGCCGCGCTGCCCATCAGGCACTCGCCGCCGCCGGTGACGACATCGAGAATCTGCGCTTCAACCGCGCGGTTGCCCGCGTCTATGAGCTGGCCAATGCGATTTCCGCCTTTTCGGAGACGGGAGAGGCCGCGAAATGGGTGCGGCGCGAGGCGCTCGAGCTGCTTGTCCAGATCGTCGGACCGATGATGCCGCATCTGGCCGAGGAATGCTGGCTGGCCCTTGGACACGACGTGCCGCTCTCCGGCACCGAATGGCCGGTTGCCGACAAGGCCCTCCTCGTGGAAGACTCCGTGACCATTGCCGTTCAGGTGAATGGCAAGCGCCGCGACGAGCTGACCATCGCCCGGGACGCGGACAGGGAAACGGTGGAGCGCGCCGCGCTCGCACTTGAAAAGGTGGAGAAGGCGATCGATGGAAAACCCGTCCGAAAAATCATTGTCGTGCCGGGCAAGATCGTCAATATCGTGGTCTGATCGCTCGCGGGCCGGATCGCAGTGGCTGGCGCTCGGCATGCTGCTGCTTGTCGCGCCCGCACTTGCGTCCTGCGGCTTCACCCCGCTTTATGCCGAACGCGGCGCCGCTTCCGTGTCGGCCGATCTTTCCGCTCTCGATGTTCGCGCACCGGACACGAAGCTTGGCCGCGAGCTGAAATACAATTTGCTCGACCTGCTTTCTGGCTCCGGCAATCCGCCGTCCAACCCCGCCTATGTGGTGGAGCTCGCGCCGACCGTCTATGACGAGGATCTGGCGATCGAGCGCGACGCCGACGTGACGCGCAAGAACATGGTCATGGTCGTGCCCTTCCGCCTGGTCGATACGGCGACGAACAAGATCGTTATGCGCTCGACCGCGCGTTCGCGCTCCTCCTATAACCGCGTCGATTCCGAGTTTGCGAATATCGTTGCCGCGCAGGACGCGGAACGGCGCATCGCGCGCTCCATCGCCGACGATATCAAGCTGCAGCTTTCGATCCATTTCGACCGCCAGGCCCGCGCCGGCGGCTGACGCCCGTGAAGATCGCACCCCGCGACGCAGACCGTTTCGTCACCCGGCCCGATCCGAAGGCAGCGGCGATCCTCGTCTATGGGCCTGATGCGGGGCTCGTGACATCGCGCATCAAGACCATGATGAAGACGGTGGTGGACGATCTCTCCGATCCGTTCCGCATCGCCGAATTGTCCGACAGCGATCTCAAAGGCGATCCGGCACGGCTTGCCGACGAAGCGGCTGCGATTTCCATGCTGGGTGGACGGCGCGTCGTGCGTGTGCGGGGTGCGGCAGATGGCTTGAGCAGGATCTTCGAGAGCTTTCTTGCCGGTCCGGCAGGCGACGCACTTGTGCTGGTGGAGGCAGGCGAACTCGGTCCCCGCTCGTCCTTGCGCCTGCTTTTTGAAGGCGCGGAAAATGCCGCCGCCATAGCCTGCTACGCCGACGACCGGGGCTCGCTCGAAAGCGTGATCCGCGCGCGGCTCGCCGCCGAAGGGCTCGTCCCGGAACCGGCGGCGCTGCAATATCTCCTCGAGAATCTGGGATCGGATCGCGGCGTGACGCAGAGCGAGCTTGAAAAGCTGATCCTTTATGCCGGACCCGGAAAGCCGGGTGAAAGGCGGGAGGTGACGCTTGACGATGCGCGCGCAAGCGTCGGCGACAATGCGGGCTTAAGCCTTGATGAAGTGATCGACGCGGCAATGGACGGCGACATGGAAGGCCTCGACACGGCGCTTGCCCGCGCGCGCGCCGCCGATACGAATGCCATTACGATCCTCAATGCGCTTTCGCGCCACCTGGCGCAGCTTCATCTCGCTTCGGCGCGGATCGAAACCGGCAGCGACATGGAAGGGGCCATTCGCAGCTTCCGCCCGCCGGTGCATTTCAACCGGAAAAACTCCGTACAAAGACAATTGCGCGCCTGGAACCGGAAGAAGCTCGACCGCGCACTGGCCCTTGTGCTCGAGGCGGAAGGCCAGTGCAAGACGTCGAACCAGCCCGACACGGCGATCTGCGGACAGACGCTTCTGCGGATCGCACAGGGCGCGCGCGCCGGGCGGCGGTGAGAGGCAGGCGCGGCGCAGGCGGGCGAGCGGTAACGCGTTACCCCAAAATCGGGGCCGCTGTCACCGGAATGTCATGAAACTGCCATGAGAGCCAGCCGCCCTGCCGGTGTCGCAACGGAGCTGCCCCCCTTCCGGCCGGCGGAGGGGACAATTTGCTCCGTAGGCGGACAGTCGCTCAGTGCTGCATCTTCTGGGCCGGGCGGCCGGCGAGACGGCGGCAGATCTCGTCGAGCTGCTCGAGCGACTTGTAGGCGATCTTCACCTCGCCCCCCTTCTCGCCCGAATAGGAAATTTCGACCTTGAGACCGAGCTGGTCGGAGATGTTCTTTTCGAGCGCCAGCGTATCGGCGTCCTTTTCGGCCCTGGGCAGGGCCTTCGGCCTGGTCCCGGCCTGGGCCGGCGCTTCGCTCTTTCGCGTGAGCGCCTCCGCCTCGCGGGCCGACAATCCCTTGGCGACGATCTCGCGTGCGAATTCTTCTGCGCGCTCATGCCCGATCAGCGGCCGCGCCTGACCGGCCGACAGCTTGCCCTCCTCGATCAGCCCGCGCACGCCTTCCGGCAGGGAGAGAAGGCGAAGCGTATTTGCGACATGGCTGCGGCTCTTGCCGATCAGCTTCGAGAGCTTTTCCTGCGTATAGTCGAATTGCTGCATCAGCCGCTCATAGCCCGCCGCCTCTTCGACGGCATTGAGATCGGCGCGCTGCACATTTTCGATGATGGCGATTTCGAGCGACTCGGCATCCGTCAATTCCTTGACGATGACCGGCACCTGATGAAGCTGCGCCGCCTGGGCCGCACGCCAGCGCCGCTCGCCTGCGACGATCTCGAAGGCGTTTGCCTCACCGGCAACGGGCCGCACGACGATCGGCTGAAGGATGCCTTTCTCGCGGACCGAGTTGGCGAGGTCTTCCAGATCCTCCGGCCGGAAAGTATGGCGCGGCTGAAAGGGATTGGGGCGCAGGAACTCGATCGGCACCTCGCGCACGCCGCGCGGCGCCGCTGCCTCCTTGTCGCCCAGCGCGAAGGCGGTGTCCTCGCCGATCAGCGCCGCAAGACCACGTCCGAGCCGGCTGGGTGTATCGTCTGCCATGGTCATCGCTTCCCTTCCAATGCCTTCCGTCAAAATCCCGTCCGCCTCTGCCTGCTACTCAACCTGCCGTGAAAGCCGGGGCCCCGCCCCGGTAGCACCGGCCCTACCCGCCAATAATGGCGGAAAATCGGTGTTCCGCCCCCTATGGCCCTACCCCGTATGACCCAATTTCAAATGGTTTCAAACGGTTAAAGGATTTTTCTTGAGACAGGTCAGATGACCTGCCCTATTCGCAACCGAAATCTACGCGGCCGAACGCCGGATCGCCCGCTCGCGCTGGATCATCTCCGCGGCAAGTTTCATATAGGCCTTGGAGCCCGCGCAGCGGTGATCGTAGACCAGCGCCGGCTTGCCATAGGACGGGGCTTCCGAAATGCGCACATTGCGCGGAATGACCGTTCGATAAACCTTGTCGCCGAGATGGGTGCGCACATCGCTCGCCACCTGGTCCGAGAGCTTGTTGCGCTGATCGAACATGGTGAGCACGATGCCCTGAATTTCGAGCCGGGGATTGAGGCTGGTCTTTACGCGCTCCACCGTACGCAGAAGCTGGCTCAAACCTTCCAGCGCGAAGAACTCGCATTGCAGCGGCACCAGGATCGCATCCGCCGCCGTCATCGCATTGATGGTGAGCAGGTTCAGCGAGGGCGGGCAGTCGATCAGCAGATAGGAATAGGGCCGCGCGGTCATCGCCTTTTCCGCTTCGCTCGTCTCGCGCTGCTTGCCATTGCGCGGCATCCGCGCCAGCGCGTCGCGCAGCCTGTGCGAGCGGCGCTGCACCGTCGCAAGCTCAAGCTCGGCGCCAAGGAGATCCATCGTAGACGGAACAATATCGAGACCCGGCACCTTCGTCGGCACCACCGCATCTTCGATGAGGGCAGCCCCGATCAGCACATCATAAGCGGAGACCTTGCGCTCGGCTGCCGTGATTCCAAGTCCGGTGCTGGCATTGCCCTGCGGATCGAGATCGACGATCAGCACACGCTCACCGACAGCGGCAAGCGCCGTGCCGAGATTGATTGCTGTCGTGGTCTTGCCGACGCCGCCCTTCTGATTGGCAACGACAAGGATGCGCGGACGATCCGTGGACGGAGCAACCAGCCGGTCCGACCCGGTAGTACCTTGCGTGGAAGGAATGGAAGCGGCTGTCTTTGCCGCGTCAGCTACCAGCGTCTTGTCGGTCTGTTCCATGGAGGCCTCTCACCTTCAGCACGGAACCGCCGGGGTCCGACTGACTGGGGGAATGTTCAGCCTCAAATATCCAATTTTTCCGGGCGGCGGTCAATTCATCCTGTAGCCCCTGCCCCTTCAAAAAGAGGCCAAGGCTGTCCGGTCCGAAAAGCGGCGTGGCCCAGCCGAACAGGCGGTCCAGCGGCGCAAGTGCCCGTGCGGAAATGACATCGTACACCCCCGCTTCCCTGACAAATGCCTCAATCCTTTGATTATGCACCTGAGCCGGCGCACCCGTCGCGCGGATCACCTCGCGCATGAAGACACATTTTCGCTGGTCGCTTTCAACCAGATGCATCTCGAAACCCGCCCTCTCCCGAAGCAGAATGGCCACGACCAGCCCAGGAAAGCCGCCGCCGGAGCCAAGATCGGCCCAGCGCCGCGCACCCTCTGGCGCAAGCCCTGCCAACTGGGCAGAATCCAGCATGTGGCGCCGCCACAGATCGTCCAAAGTGCTGACGGAGACGAGATTTATGCTTTTCTGCCACTTTCGAAGCAGGGACTCGTATAGCGTGAGCAGGGCAATTGTTTCACGTGAAACATGTGTCGCGGCGGAAAAGGATTCCGCATCAATGACTTGGGGCTGACCGGACACAATATGTTGGGGCATACCAGATGTAGGCCTCAAGCACTGCGCTTTTGTTTCACGTGAATCATTAGCGTTGTCAGCGCCGCCGGCGTCATGCCGTCCACCCTCGCCGCCTGCCCCAGCGTGGCCGGCCGCGCAGCCGAAAGCTTCTGCCTGACCTCGATGGAAAGCCCGGCGATGGCGGAATAGTCGATGCTGGAAGGCAGCGCGAGGCCTTCATCCTTGCGGAACGCCCGAATATCGGCCTCCTGACGGTCTAGATAACCCGCATATTGCGCCTCGATCTCGACCTGCTCCGCAATCTCCGGCTCGATGTCCTGCAACTCAGGCCAGATCTGCCCCAGACGCGCCATATCGACATCCGGATAGGCCAGAAGATCGCCCACGGAGCGCGGAATCCCGTCCTGATTGACCTTGAGCCCCTGCCGGGCAAGCTCGCTCGGCGTCGCCGCCAGACCGCTGCAGAGGCTCCGCGCGGCCTCCAGAGCCGCTTCCTTGGCCCGGAACGCCGCCGCCCTCGCCTCACCCACCGCGCCTGCCGCGATCCCTGCCCCAGTCAGCCGCTGGTCGGCATTATCGGCGCGAAGCGTCAGGCGATACTCGGCCCGTGACGTGAACATCCGATAGGGCTCGGAAACACCCCGCGTAACGAGATCGTCGATCATTACCCCGGTATAGGCCTCCGCCCGGTCCAGGATGAAGGGGCCGGCACCTTTGGCGGCCAGCGCCGCATTGAGGCCCGCCACAAGGCCCTGCGCCGCCGCTTCCTCATAGCCCGTGGTGCCGTTGATCTGCCCGGCGAGATAAAGACCCGGCAATTTGCGCGCTTCAAGCGCAGGCGTCAGCTCGCGCGGGTCGATATAGTCATATTCGATGGCATAGCCGGCCCGTTTCATCACTACCTTCTCAAGCCCCGGAATGGTCTTGAGGAAGGCAAGCTGCACCTCTTCCGGCAGCGCCGTCGAAATCCCGTTCGGATAGATCGTGTCGTCGTCGAGCCCTTCCGGCTCAAGGAAGATCTGGTGGCTGTCGCGCTCGCGGAACCGCACCACCTTGTCCTCGATGGAGGGACAATAGCGTGGCCCCACCCCCTCGATCCGGCCAGCATAGACCGGCGAGAACCTGAGGTTCTCCTCGATGATCCGGTGCCCTTCCCCGGTCGTTCGCGTGATATGGCAGGAAACCTGGGGCGTGGTGATCTCCCGCGTCAGGAAGGAAAACGGCACCGGCGGATTGTCGCCGGGCTGCTCCTCAAGCGAGCCCCAATCGATACTGTCCGCTGCAAGCCGCGGCGGCGTGCCGGTCTTGAGGCGGCCGAGCTTCAGACCCAGCCCGTAAAGCCGGTCGGAAAGACCAAGCGCAGGCGCCTCGCCCACACGGCCCGCCGGGATGCGTTCTGTGCCAATATGAATCATTCCCCGCAGGAACGTGCCCGTGGTCAGCACCACGCGGCGGGTGCGGAACTGGCGGCCATCCCCGGTGATGACGCCGCGCACCTCCCCGCCCTCGACAAGGAGATCGGAAACCCCGCCCTCAATCACCTCAAGATTGCGATGGTTGAGGATCGCCTCCTGCATCGCCTGACGGTAGAGCTTGCGGTCGGCCTGGGCGCGAGGGCCGCGAACGGCCGGACCCTTGCGGCGGTTGAGCAGCCGGAACTGGATGCCAGCCGCATCGGCGACGCGGCCCATCAGCCCGTCCAGCGCATCGACCTCGCGCACGAGATGGCCCTTGCCGAGCCCGCCGATTGCCGGATTGCAGGACATTTCGCCGATGGTCGCAATCCTGTGCGTGATGAGCGCCGTGCGCGCGCCTGCCCGCGCCGCAGCAGAGGCCGCTTCGCAGCCCGCATGGCCGCCGCCGATCACGATCACATCGAACTCGCGGGTCATCGAAAACACCGGCTGACAAAGAAATGGCAAGATGACGAAAAAGTGCCTGCGGCCGTAAGAACGGATTCGCGTCAGGCATGGCGAGAGCAATAGTCGCTCATGCCCGTGGCGTCAAACTTTTCCACAGAGTCGAATCAAGATTCCACCGAGTTGAGGATTCTCTTCCAAGTGCTTGTCAAGGAATCAGATTCGAGGACTCTTCATGTTTCACGTGAAACAGGTGCTCTTACTTGCCGATGCAGAAGTCCCGGAAGATCACATCGAGCAGGTCCTCGACATCGACCCGGCCGGTGATCCGGCCAAGCGCACGGGCCGCGAGCCGCAGATCCTCCGCGACCAGCTCCGCATCGAGACCGCGCGCCAGCGCCCCGCCGGCCCGCGACAGAGACGCCGCGCAATCGCGGAGCCCTTCCCGGTGCCGCGCCCTTGTGATGACGGGATGCTCCCGTGCCTCATAGGCCGTGCCGACCCTTTCCCGGAGCGCGGCTTCAAGCTCTTCGAGCCCCGCACCCGTCAGCGCCGAGACGCCGATGGCGCCCGCCGGCACATCTGCCGCGAGGTCGAGTTTGTTGAAGACCCGGATGTCGCCTTCCCGCGCCAGGGAGAAATCGCCCCCGGCATCGGGCGCGGCGACGACGATCCTGAGATCCGACGCCCCGGCACGGGCAAGCGCGCGGCGCACCCCTTCGCGCTCGATCGCACCGGCCGCCTCGCGGAGCCCGGCCGTGTCGGCAAGCGTGACCGGCACGCCGCCAATATCGAGCCGGACTTCGAGCACATCCCGCGTCGTCCCCGCCTCATCCGAGACGATGGCCGCCTCGCGCCTTGCCAGCCGGTTCAGAAGGCTCGACTTGCCCGCATTGGGCGGGCCGACAATGGCAACCTCGACACCGTCGCGAAGCCGCTCGCCCCGCCCGCCATCATCGAGATGGGCGCTGATCTCCGACGACAAGGCGGCGATCTCCGGCCCGAGCTTTTCGATCAGATCGCCGGGAACTTCCTCATCGGGAAAATCGATCTCGGCCTCGGCATAGGCGAGCGCCTTCATCAGCCGCGCGCGCCAGCCTTCATAAAGGTTCCCGAGCGCCCCTTCCATCTGGCGAAGCGCCTGGGCGCGCTGCGCCTCGGTCTCCGCGTCGATCAGATCGGCAAGCCCCTCGACCTCGGTGAGATCGAGCTTGCCCGCCTCGAAGGCGCGGCGCGTGAACTCGCCGGGCGCCGCGGCGCGAAGCCCCTCGATCTTCGCCAGCGCCGCGAGGACCGCCGCAACGACAGCGCGCCCGCCATGCACATGAAGCTCGGCGACATCCTCGCCCGTGAAACTGTGCGGCGCCTCGAAGAACAGAACGAGTCCGCGATCGAGCGCCATGCCCGTGTCCGGATCGCGCAGGCGGCGCAGTTCCGCAAGGCGCGGACGGCCCGGCGCGCGCCCCGTCAGCGCCTCGATCGCCAGGCGGACATGCGGCCCCGACAGACGCAGCACGGCAATGCCGGCGCGTCCCGCCGCCGAGGACAGGGCGTAAATCGTTTCCACTGTGAATCGATCCGTTACCGGTGGCTCTAGGATTCTTTCTTCGTGCCGTCTTTCTTGGCGGCCGGTTTCTTGCCCCCGCCCATCGCCGTCTGCGCCATGCCCCAGAGCAGGTTCTGGAACTGCTCGAGGCCCTGCGCACCCACCGGCATGATCGCCTTCACGATCTGCTCGGGGTCGATATAGGACAAGTTGGAGGCCATGCGCTTTTCGAGTTCGGCGATGAGGCGCTGCTGCATCGGCTCGAGATCCGGCAGGCCCATCAGCCGCCGCGCTTCCACGGGCGTCAGTTCGACATCGATTGTGACTTTCATCGCCTTATCTCTTTCTCGACGGGGCCTTCGCTTTGGCCCACATTGCCGCAACAAATCAGTCTGAACCCTGCCCGCAAGTGAACCGCCCGAAGGCCCTCATGTCACGAAATTTCCTGCGCGACGAAACCAGCCCCTATCTCCTCCAGCACGCGGACAATCCGGTGCATTGGCGGCCCTGGGGCGAAGAGGCGCTGAATGTGGCGCGGCGCGAGAAGAAGCCGGTCCTGCTTTCGGTCGGCTATGCCGCCTGCCACTGGTGCCATGTCATGGCGCATGAAAGTTTCGAGGACGAGGCGACGGCGGCCGTGATGAACGAGCATTTCGTCAACATCAAGGTCGACCGCGAGGAGCGGCCCGATATCGACGCGATCTACATGTCGGCGCTTCACATGCTCGGTCAGCAGGGCGGCTGGCCGCTCACCATGTTTCTGACGCCGGATGGCGAGCCCTTCTGGGGCGGCACCTATTTTCCGAAGGAGGCCGCTTACGGCCGCCCCGGCTTCGTGCAGGTCCTGCTCGAGATCTCGCGCATCTTCCGCGAGGAACCGGCCAAGGTTTTCAAGAACCGCGCGGCGCTGACGGATGCGCTGAAGAAGCAGGCCGAGACGGCGCGGCCCGGCGACCCCTCGCCGCAAGTGCCGCTGATCGTGGCGGAGAAACTCGCCGAGATCATGGACCCCGTTCATGGCGGCATTCGCGGCGCACCGAAATTCCCGCAAGTGCCGCTGCTCGCGCTGCTCTGGCGCGTGTATCTGCGCACGGGGCGCGACGATTTCGCGGCACCTGTGCTGCGCGCACTCGACCATATGTCGGAAGGCGGCATCTACGATCATCTGGGCGGCGGCTATGCGCGCTATTCGGTCGACGAATTCTGGCTCGCGCCGCATTTCGAGAAGATGCTCTACGACAATGCGCTGCTGATCGACCTTCTGACGCTGGCCTGGACGGAGACGGGCAAGCCGCTTTACGCGCGCCGCATCCGCGAGACCGTCGAATGGGTCGCGCGCGAGATGACGACCGGTGAGGGTGGTTTCGCGGCTTCGCTCGATGCCGACAGCGAGGGCGTCGAGGGAAAGTTCTATGTCTGGTCGCAGGCCGAAATCGACAATCTCTTCACGCCGGGCGAGGCCGAGCTTTTCAAGCAGGTCTATGACGTGAGCGCGGAGGGGAACTGGGAGCACACCAATATTCTCAACCGCCTCGCCCGCGCCGATACGCCTTTCAGCGACGCCGAGGAAGCGCTGCTCGAACCGCTGAAGGCGCGTCTCTTCGCCGAGCGCGACCTGCGCGTGAAGCCGGGCTTCGACGACAAGGTGCTGGCCGACTGGAACGGGCTGATGATCGCGGCCTTGGCCCGCGCCGGCGCCGCGCTTGACGAGAGCGAATGGGTGGAGAGGGCAGCATCCGCCTTCCGCTTCGTGATGGAGACCATGCGTATGGATGGACGCCTGCACCATGCCTGGCGGGCGGGACGTTTGCAGCATCTCGCCATGGCGGACGATCTCGCCAACATGGCCGATGCCGCGCTCGCACTTGCCGAGGCGACGGGGGACGGGACCTATATCGCCGCCGCCGAAAGCCTGATCGGCGAACTCGACGAATGGTATGCCGACCGGGAAAATGGCGGCTATTTCTTCACCGCCGCCGATGCGCCGGCCCTTATCGTCCGTAGACGGACGGTTTCCGACGATGCGACGCCCGCCGCGAACGGCACCCTGCCCGGCATACTGACGCGGCTCGGGCTGATGACGGGCAAGGACGAGTATCTGGCAAAGGCCGACGCGCTGATCCGCGCCTTTGCGGGCGAGCTGCAGCAGAACATCTTTCCGCTCGGAAGCTTCATTGCGAGCCTCGACACGCGGCTCCGCCCCGTACAGGTGGTGCTGATCGGAAGCGCGGAAGAAACGGCCTCCCTCGCCCGCGCCGCCTTCTCCATCTCCTGCCCTGCCCGCGTGCTGATACGGGCCGCGGACGGCGCATCGCTTCCCGCCTCTCACCCCGCCCATGGCAAGACGGCACTGGACGGCAAGCCGACGGCCTATATCTGCATTGGCGAGACCTGCTCGCTGCCGGTCACGGATGCGGCGGCGCTGGTGGCAGAGATGAAGCGAGGGGTAATTTATTCTTCATAATGCGTTGCTAATTCGTTCTCAATGTGTAATCTGGAGCGGCCCCACCAAAATGATGAACTATAGAAGCGTTTATTTTCAATGTGTTAAGGGGTGCTCCCTTGACGAGATGTTAGCAAAGAGAAACGATGATGATAGGTCAGCGTTAGATGTGAAGGATTGACCATTCGCGACATTTCGTGTAAACGCGTCCCCTTTGCGAATCAGGATGACCAAATGTCTTTCTCCGCTGTTGTAGATAAGGTTCTGTTTAGGGGCTACGAAGCTGCGAAGAAGAAGGCTTCGCAGCGCATAGTTGCGCGCCAGTCTCGCGGAAACATATCGACGCAGAATGGGTGGTATATGTCCGCGGAAAAACTTTATCGCGCATCAAGGGCCGCTGATAAAGACATCGAGCATCTGCGCAAACTCACCCGAGCAGCTTCTTAGTCTTCCATGGCGTCGCAGCAAGACATTGAAGCGGCGCTCGATGCGCTTTGCGAAGAATGGAACAAAGCCGAAAGCGCAATAAAGCTCGCTGAGCAGGTAAATGGGGAAATCGTAAACCCCGCCATATATGAACTGCGATACGCGGGCCGCAGAGTAGTAGAAGCTCTCTCCAAACGCGAAGAAGATCCCGACACAGCCAAAAAGCTGCTTGACGATGCACATTTTGATTGCTGCCGCGCTCGCCATGATGCAATCGATGCTGCAACTTCAAAAATGACGGCTGATCTCCGGATAGCTATTGATCGTATCGGAGCAGATGTCGTTTTAGATAAGTTTCGTGATCTCTCAAAACTGTTGGCAGAATTGAGCAAGGTTAGGAAACTGATCGCAACCTCTCGGGAAAACCGGAACGACAGAGACTCGATATACGCCACGATTCAGGATGTAAATCTCTTCGATATTGTGAGTATGTTCGATGAGTTCCAAGCAAGCGAAACCGTGCTCAAAGCCGCTGCGGCAAGAATTCGAATAAGTCGCTTCATCAGTTACGGCTTTGGTGTTCTGGGTATAACGCTCACCATCGTATTTGGCATTTTATCTCTAGCTTAAGGTCGCCCCGCTTTCCTTGCCGATGCCAGCGGCTCGGGCGGGTTCGGATGTTCGGGGCTGCCAAGCCCCGCTTCCTCGCGGATCCAGCGCCAGAAGGCATGGACCTTCGGCTTCTTCAGGCTGCCTTCCGGATAGACGAGCCAGTAGCCTTCCTCGTCCGGCATCTCCATGTCGAAGAGGCGGATGAGCTTTCCCTCCGCGAGATCGGCCATGGCGAGCGTGTCATTGGCGAGCGCCACGCCCTGGCCGCCGGCAGCCGCCTGAAGCGCGAGCGAGGCCTCGATGAAAAGCGGCCCGCGCATCGCCCAGCGCGGGTTCTTCACGCCGGCCTGTTCGAGCCAGTTCACCCAATGCTGCATCGTTTCCTCATGCAGCAGCGGATAGGATTTGAGGTCTTCGGGCTTGCGGATCGGCCGCTTCGGGTCGAGGAGCATGGGCGAGCAGACGGGATAGACGGTGGCCTCGAAGAGCTTTTCCGAGACGACATCCGGCCAGCCGCCGAGCCCGTAGCGGATGCCGAGATCGACATCCTCGCGCGCGAAATCGACAAGCTCCGATGAGGGCAGCAGCCTCAGCTCGATTTCGGGATGGGCGCGGTTGAACTTGCCGAGCCGCAGCACCAGCCAGCGCGCCGCAAAGGAGGGTTCGACCGAGACGGTGAGCGTTGCGCTGTCCTTCGCGCCGGCAAGCGCCCAGGCCTCCGCCATCTGGTCGAAAGCCGCCGAGAGCACGGGCAGGAGCTTTTCGCCACGCTCGGTGAGTTCGACATGGCGGCCGGTGCGGTGAAAGAGCGCCGCGCCAAGCTCCTCCTCGAGCGCCCTGATCTGATGGCTCACCGCCGCATGGGTCACGCTGAGTTCGCGCGCGGCTTCGGAAAAACTGCCATGCCGCGCCGCCGCCTCGAAGGCGCGCAGGGCTTTCAGCGATGGCAGGCGGCGGGGAGCCATGTGTTAGTTTTTCTTACAACTGCGGTGCAAAAAGATCGTTTGCGCTATGGCAGGCGAAAGCGCATATCAGCGCCATAGATCAAGCTAAAACAGGATACACGGGCCAAGGCGAAAGGGCATCCCCCTTCCCGCCCGTGACAAAACGGTGAATTAAATGAACATCCTTGCCAATTATGCCTCGAGCTATGTGAGCGCCTTCGATGTCGCTCTGTCCGCTCGCAGCGCGGAAACCCGTCAGGGGGAAGGCAAGATCGAAGCGCGGACGCAAGGCCGTCTCGCCAGACTTCTCTTCCCCGCCCGTCATACGGAAGCGCGCGCCGCCTGACCCGCAGGCTGCGCTTTTCCCGCGGCATCTCTCGCATCGGGGGGTGGGGACCGCTAAAGTCCCCACTCCGACATTCCCGATGCGAAGGAGGTGCGCAGTGAGCGGCGAAACCATCACGATCAAGGGCCCGGACGGCAGCTTTTCCGGCTATCTCGCAAAGCCGAAATCCGGGAAAGGCCCCGGCATCGTCGTCATCCAGGAAATCTTCGGCGTCAACAAGGTCATGCGCGGCCTTTGCGACTGGCTGGCCGGCGAAGGCTATGTCGCGCTCTGCCCGGATCTCTTCTGGCGGATCGAACCCGGCGTCGACATTACCGACCAGAGCGAAGCCGAATGGAAAAAGGCCTTCGACCTCTTCGGCAAGTTCAATGTCGATCTCGGCGTGAAGGACATCGCCACGACGATTGCGACGCTGCGCCCCATGACGACGGGCACGATCGGCGCGGTCGGTTATTGCCTCGGCGGCCAGCTTGCCTATCTGACCGCCTGCCACACCGATGCGGATGCGTCCGTCGGCTATTACGGCGTCAATATCCAGAACCGCCTTGCCGATGCGAAGGGCATCACATCGCCGCTCATGCTTCACATCGCGGGCAAGGACGAGTTCGTGCCGCCCGAAGCGCAGGAAGCGATTGTCAAGGGTCTCCACGACAATCCGCATGTCACGATCCATCGCTATCCGGAGATGGACCACGCCTTTGCGCGGCCGGGCGGCGCGCATTACGACAGGAAGACGGCGGATGAGGCGAACGACCGCACGCTCAAATTCTTCGCCCGGCATCTGGGGTAGACCCAAGGCAACAAGGTTGCGGCAATGTCTCTCGAACTCTATCTCGGCTTCATTGCCGCAACGCTCGTGCTCTGCATCATGCCGGGGCCGGTGGTGACATGGCTCGTTGCCTGCGGCATTGCCGACGGGCCGCGCGCATCGCTCACCGGGCTTGCCGGCACGTCGAGCGCGCTGCTTGTGCATATGGCGCTTGTGCTGGCGGGGCTTGCGCCGCTTCTCGCCGCGCTCGGCCCCTGGGCCGATGCGGTGAAGCTGACCGGCGCGGCCTATCTCGTCTATCTCGGCGTACAGGCCTTCCGCGCGCCTTATGAAGACCCCGGATTGCCCGAAGCCGTGAAGCGCCGCGCATCGGCCGC